>JBKOWY010000163.1:0-27078 GCA_046724655.1 Actinomycetota bacterium | reverse complement strand
GACCAAGGACCTGCTGGCGGCGGCGCTCGATGCGACACACCGCGTTCACGCGAGCCCTGCATCGTTCAACAACGAGGCCGGCGTGCCACTCACGCTCCTCGCCGCGCCCGAAGACGCCGAGGTCATCGTCACGGAGATGGGTGCGCGGTTCGCCGGCAACATCACCGAACTGTGCACCATCGCCGAACCCCAGGTGGGCGTGATCACACACGTGGGGATGGCGCACGCCGGTCTGCTCGGCGGACGGGAAGGGATCGCGCGCGTCAAGGGTGAGCTGCTCGAGGCCCTCGATGGCGACGGCACCGCCGTGCTCGACGCCGGCGACGACTTCACCCCGATGCTTGCGGCGCGCACCCGCGCCAAGGTGCTGACGGTGGGCCTGGGCGACGCGCCCGGCGCCGACGTCCGCGTGCTCGACCTCGTCCTCGATGACGAGCTGCGCCCGAGCTTCGTCCTCGAGACACCCTGGGGTACGACACCGGTCTGCCTGTCCGTGCGGGGCGAGCACCAGGCCGCGAACGCGGCCATGGCGGCCACGGTCGCGCTCGACCTCGGTGCGCCAGTCGACCGTGTCGCCGAAGGCCTGGCTCGGGCCACGACCGCGGCATGGCGCATGGACATCACCCGCACACCCGGGGGCATCACCGTCGTGAACGACGCCTACAACGCGAGCCCCACGTCGATGGCGGCTGCCTTGCGCTCGTTTCGCCATCTCGCCTCGGGGAAACGCCGCCTCGCCGTCCTGGGCGAGATGCTCGAGCTGGGTGACCACTCGCGGGCGGAGCACGAGGCCATCGGGCGTCTGGCCGTCGAGTCGGACGTCGACGTCGTGATCGCGGTCGGGGCGGCGGCGGAGCCGATCGCGGACGGCGCCCGTGGAGCCGGCGCCGGAGGCGCCCAGGTAATAGAAGTGGACGGCGCCGACGGCGCGCTCGCGGCCGTGACCGAGCACGCGCGTAAGGGTGACGCCGTCCTCGTCAAGGCGAGCCGAGCCGTGGGGCTCGAGCGCGTCGCCGGGGCGCTGAGCGCGGCGGTCGGCACGTGATCGCGCTCCTGCTCTCCGCCGCCTGCGCGTTCATCCTGAGCATCTTCGGAACGCCGTGGCTGATTCGGCTCCTGCGCGCGCGCGGAATCGGCCAGCAGATCCGTGACGACGGGCCGTTCCAGCATCCCCACATCGCGAAGGCCGGCACGCCGACCATGGGCGGCCTGGCCATCATCGTCAGCGCGTTCGTCGGCTACGTGATCGCGCATGTCCGGACTGCGGAGCTCAAGTTCGCCCGCGCCGGCGTGACCTTGATGCTTCTCATCGTCGCCCTCGGGGTCGTCGGGTTCATCGACGACTACCTTGGCGTGCGGTTGGGCCGGAACCTCGGGCTGCGCAAGCGGGGCAAGACGTCGGGACAGCTCGTGGTCGCTGTCGGCTTCGCATTGCTCGCGTTGCACTACGTCGACACGTCGACCCACCTCTCGTTCACGCGGCTCATCGACCTCGACCTCGGAAGTTTCCTGTGGACGGTGTGGGCCGTGTTCATCATCACCGGGGCCTCGAACGGGGTGAACATCACCGACGGGATGGACGGGCTCGCCGCGGGCGCCGCGACGCTGGTGTTCTTCGCGTTCACCGTCATTGCGTTCTGGCAGTTCCGTCATCCGACCGTGTACGGGTCGATCTCGATGACGGGGGCGCCCGAGGGCTTCGCCGCCAACTCGCTCGATCTCGCGGTGGTGGCGGCGGGTCTGGGCGGGGCGTGCGCGGGCTTTTTGTGGTGGAACGCGGCGCCGGCGCGGATCTTCATGGGCGACACGGGGTCACTCGCCGTCGGCGGCGGGATGGCCGGGCTCGCCTTGCTGACCAACACGAACCTTCTGCTGCCGATCCTGGGCGGGTTGTTCGTCGTCGAGACCGCCAGCGTCATCGCCCAGGTCGTCGCGTTCCGAGGCTTCCATCGACGGGTGCTGCGGATGGCGCCGATCCACCATCACTACGAGGTCGCGGGGTGGCCGGAGTTCACGGTGATCGTTCGCTTCTGGCTGTTCGCGGGGCTGTGCGTCGCGTTCGGGCTCGGATTGTTCTACGCCGACTTCATTCGGATCCCAGGAGTGATCGATTGAGTCGCGTGGTCGTGCTGGGGCTGGGCGTCACGGGCGACGCCGTCGTGCGCCAACGCGTCGCAACCGGTGACGAGGTCACCGTCGTCGAAGACGCGCCCGGTGACGATGCCTACCGGGACCGGCGCGCGACCGCGGTGGCCACCGGCGCCGACGTCGTCGAGCAACCGGACGCGGATCGGCTCGTCTCCCTGGTGCGGCGCTCCGACCTGCTCGTCCCGAGCCCCGGCGTCAACGAACGCCATCCCGCGATCGAGGCGGCGCGGCAAGCCGGGATTGCCATCCGGGCCGAAGTCGACCTCGCCGCCGAGCTCGCCACCGCGCGGGGCAGATCTCTGATCGCCGTGACCGGCACGAACGGCAAGACGACGGTGACGACGCTGATCACCTGCATGCTCAATGAGTCGGGCATCGCTGCGAGCGCGGCGGGCAACATCGGAGTCGCACTGCTGGACGCAGTCGACGCAGACAGTGGCGTTCTCGTCGCCGAGGTCTCGTCGTTCCAGCTCGCGTTCACGACCGAAGCCTTTCGGCCGCGCATCGCCGTCCTGCTCAACGTGGCCCCGGACCACCTCGACTGGCACGGATCGTTCGAGCGCTACGCATCGGCGAAGGCGCGAGTGTTCGCCAACCAACGCCCCGACGACGTGCTCGTCTTCAACCGGGATGATGAGGTCACGGCGCGCCTGGCCGCGGGTGCTCCGTCGCGCCTGGTGGCGTTCTCGATCGACGAGGACGCGGGCGCGTCCGACGTCGAGGACGTTCTGTTCACGGTGTCGCACGACCGTGCGAACGCGCTCGCAGCGGCCGCGGCAGCATCGGAGGCGGGCGCGACGCGCGCCGGGATCACGCGCGCTCTTGACGACTACCCGAGGCTCCACCATCGCGTCGCGCGGGTCGGCAATGCTGGAGGGGTGCAGTACTACGACGACTCGAAGGCGACGAACCCGCACGCGACACTGTCGGCGGTGCGCGGGTTCGACCGCATCGACGGTCAAGTCGTGCTTGTCGCCGGCGGTCGCAACAAGGGCCTCGACTTGTCTGTGTTACGTGAGCTGGCACCGCGACTGCGCGGCGTCGTCACGATCGGTGAAGCGGCCGGTGACGTCGAAGCTGCGTTCGCAGGTGCCGCGCCGACCGCGCGAGCAAGGTCCATGAAAGAGGCCGTCGTCTTCGCGGCGCGACGCGCCCAGCCCGGTGACGTCGTGCTGCTGTCTCCGGCGTGCGCGTCGTTCGACTGGTATCCCAGCTACGCCGCGCGGGGCGACGACTTCGCTCATGAGGTTGCACGTCTCAGCGAGCGGGGTGTCGCATGACCGCGACCGCGGCTGCTCTGGGCACCCTCCGAAGGCGTTGGGTCGCGGCGGGAGCGACTCGACCTGCGAACTACGTGCTCCTGGCGGCGACAGTCGGGGTACTGAACGTCGTCGGCGCCGTCATGGTGTTGTCGGCGTCGTCGGTCGCGTCGCTCACCGACTATGGCTCGGCTTGGTACTTCTTCCAGCGACAGGCGGCCTGGACGGCGGTGGGCGTGGCGGCATTCATTATTACGGCGCGAATCGACTACCACGCGTGGCGTCGTTGGGTGCGCCCCCTGCTGGTCATCAGCGGCGTGCTCCTTGTTGCGGTGCTGATCCCGGGTATCGGCGTCGAGGTCGCCGGGTCCCGGCGGTGGCTCGGTACCCGGCTCCTCCGCGTCCAGCCCACCGAGATTGCCAAGCTCGCGCTCCTCGTCTTCGCCGCCGACGTCGTGTCGCGCCGCGCGAAGGAGTTGCACGACTGGCGGCGTGTGCTGCGCCCGGTGCTCATCGTGCTCGCGCTGTTCGGCGTGTTGGTGTTGCGCGAGCCTGATCTCGACTCGACGGTCGTGCTCACCCTGATCGCGTTCACGGTGCTGATCGTCGGCGGCGTCCGACCTCGCCACCTCGCCGTGGTCGGTTCCGTGGCGGCCGCGGCGGGCACGATCCTCGCCCTGAGCGAGCCGTACCGACGCGCGCGACTGTTCGCCTTCTTGCATCCCTCGTCGGAAGCCGCGAGCGGCGGTTACCAGATCTCCCAGTCGCTCATCGCGATCGGCAGCGGCGGCTGGACCGGCGTCGGCTTGGGCGCAGGACGAGCCAAGTGGCTCTTTCTGCCCAACGCGCACACCGACTTCATCTTCGCGATCATCGGTGAGGAGCTCGGGCTGTTCGGTTGCATGCTCGTCGTCAGCTTGTTCGTCGCCTTCGCCGTGCTGGGTACACGCGCCGCGTTGCGCGCGCCGGACCGATTCGGAACGCTGCTCGCTGCCGGCGTGACGACCTGGGTCGTCGGTCAGGCCGCGATCAACATCGGAGCGGTCATCGGCCTGTTGCCGGTGTCGGGGATCCCGCTCCCGTTCGTGTCGTTCGGCGGCACGGCGCTCGTCTTCACCATGGCGGCGGCCGGGATCCTCGGGAACGTCGCCCGCCAGGCGCGGTGACGTCGCCAGCGGAACGGTCGGACGAGGCGTTCGCCGTGATCACGGGTGGCGGCACCGGGGGCCACGTGTACCCGGCGATCGCGCTCGCCGGAGAGCTCGTCGCCCGAACCCATCCCCGAGACGAGATCAGGTTCGTTGGCGCCCGGCGCGGGCTCGAGGCGCGCGTCGTGCCGGAAGCCGGGTACACCATCGAGCTCCTGCCGGGACGAGGTCTCCAGCGTCGCTTCACGCTCGCAAACTTGCGCGCGGCGTGGGACTCGGTGCGCGCCTTCGCGCGCGCCCGTCGGGTCGTCAGGGATACGCAGCCGAGCGTCGTCGTCGGTGTCGGTGGGTACGCCTCGCTTCCGTGTCTTGTTGCGGCGCGACTCGCCCGTGTCCCGGCGGTCGTCCACGAGCAGAACGCCGCCCCTGGCCTCGCCAACCGTGTTGCGGTGTGGATGGGCGCGCGGCCGGCCGTGTCGCTGCCGGGCACGCCGCTACGCGGCGCCGTCGTGACCGGGAACCCGGTCCGCAGCGAGATCGCAGCGACGCGGCGTACGCCCGATCCCGCCCGTCCGCTCGTCGCGGTGTTCGGCGGCAGCCTCGGAGCCGGGCGGCTCAACGAAGCCGCGCTCGACCTGTACGAGCGGTTCCGGGAGCGCGCCGACGTCGTCATCCATCACGTGACCGGCCCGCGAAACTACGAGCAATGCGCGGCGCGCCTGGCCGCGATACAGCGCCCCGGCGACGCCCTCGCCTACGAGCTCGTCGGATACGAGGAACACATGGAGCACCTGTACGCCCGCACCACCGTCGCCGTGTGCCGGTCAGGCGCGGTCACCGTGGCCGAGCTCGCGGCCGCCGGCGTCCCCGCAGTGCTCGTGCCGTTGCCGGGCGCGCCCGGCGACCATCAGACCCGCAACGCCGAGGCGCTCGCGGCGGCGGAAGCCGCCGTCGTGGTCCCGGACGATGAATGCCATGGTGAACGACTCGACGCCGAGGTGAGCGCGCTGCTCGAGGATCCGGCGCGCCTCGAGTCGATGGCGGAGGCCGCGCGCCGCCTGGCCCGACCGGACGCCGCCGCCCGCCTCGCCGACCTCGTCGAGGAGGTGGCCCGCGATGGCGCCTGACGCGCACGCCGAGCGCGTGGGGCTCGACCTGTCGTCACCGCGACGCGTCCACATCGTGGGCATCGGAGGCGCCGGCATGAGCGCGATCGCAACCGTGCTCGCCCGCATGGGCCACCACGTCACCGGGTCCGATCTCAAGGAGTCGCGAGGTCTCGAGCGACTCCGGCTCCTCGGGATTCGTGCCGACGTCGGTCACGATGCCGCCAACGTGGTGGACGCCGACGCCGTCGTCGTCTCCACCGCCATCCCCGCCGGAAACCCCGAAGTTCGCGCCGCCGGCGAGCGCGGTGTCCCCGTCCTCCGGCGGGCCGACGCGCTTCGCGCGCTGGCGGCGACACGGCGCACCGTGGCGGTGGCCGGCAGCCACGGCAAGACAACGACGTCGTCCATGCTGGCGCTCATCCTGCGCGCGGCCGGTTCGCGGCCGAGCTTCATCATCGGCGGTGACCTCAACGAGGTCGGCACCAACGCTGCTTACGACGAAGGGGAGTGGCTCGTCGTCGAAGCCGACGAGAGCGACGGGACCTTTCTCGAGCTGTCTCCGGAGGCGGGGATGGTCGCGAACGTCGAGCCCGATCATCTCGACCACTACGGCGGCTTCACCGAGCTGGTCGCCGCATTCGACCAGTTCCTAGCCGGGATACCCGGCCCGCGCGTCACGTGCTTCGACGATCCGGTCGCGTGCCGTCTCGCCGGCGATCACGCCGGCACCGTGACGTACGGGTATTCGGATGGCGCGACCTATCGCATCGCCGAGTACGAGGGAGACCGGAACGGGAGCCGTTTCCGCGTGCAACGCGCCGGCATCGAACTCGGAGTGATCGACCTTCCCGTGCCCGGCCGTCACAACGCGCAGAACGCCACCGGCGCGGCGGCGATGGCGCTCGAGCTGGGCGCCCCATTCGAATCGGTCGCCGAGGCGCTGAGGGGCTTCGGCGGTGTGGCGCGACGGTTCCAGTTCCGCGGCGAGGTCGACGGTGTGACCCTGGTCGACGATTACGCGCACATCCCCGGGGAGATCGCAGCCATGGTGCGCGCCGCCCGCGAGGGCGGCTGGGGACGCGTGATCGTGGTGTTCCAACCACATCGGTACACGCGCACCGCTCGACTGTGGCGCGACTTCGCCGACGCTTTCACCGGCGCCGACGTCGTCGTGCTCACAGACGTGTACGCGGCCAACGAGACGCCACAGCCCGGGGTGTCCGGGCGGCTCATCCTGGGGGCGGTGCTCGAGGCCCATCCGGCGCTACCGGTCGTCTACCTGCCGCGTCGAGCGGACGTCGTGCAGCACGCGTTGCGCCTCACCCGACCGGGCGACGTCATTCTTACGCTGGGTGCGGGCGACCTCACGACCGTGCCCGACGAGTGGCTCACCCGGGCTGCGTCGTGAGGCTCTCCGCGGCCGATCTCGACAAGCTCGTGGCCGAGCTCCGCGAGCGGCTACCGGACTGCACGTCCGAGCAGGTCCCGTTCGCAGACCTCAGCACGTACCGGATCGGCGGTCCGGTGGCCGTCCTCGCACGCGTCCCGTCCGTCGACGCGCTCGCGACGGTCGCGGGAGCGACGCGTCGCCACCGACCCCGGCTCTTGGTGACTGGACGCGGATCGAACCTGCTGATGTCCGACGCCGGATTCTCGGGCCTGGTCGTGCTGCTCGAAGGCGAGTTCGAGTCCGTCGCCCTTCCCGAGGGTGACAGCGACTCCGACGGGGACCGGTCGACAGTCCGCGCCGGCGGCGCGGTGCCTCTCCCGGTGCTCGCGCGCCGGACGGCGGCCGCCGGTCTCGCAGGGCTGGAGTTCTACGTGGGCATCCCGGGATCCGTGGGCGGGGCGGTCCGTATGAACGCGGGCGGTCACGGCAAGGAGACCGTCGAGGTGCTCCGGCGAGCGTGGGTGCTCGACCTGCTCGGCGCCGACGAGCCGCCCGGGCCCGTGGAGCGCGGCGCGGCCGACCTCGACCTCGGCTACCGGCACTCCAAGCTGACGCCGAGCGAGATCGTGTGCGCCGCCGAATTCGTGGTCACGGCCGACGACGCGGCTACGTGCGAGGCGCGCGTCGCCGACGTCGTGCGATGGCGACGCGAGCATCAGCCCGGCGGGCAGAACGCAGGCTCCGTGTTCCGCAACCCGCCCGGCGACAGCGCGGGCCGGCTGATCGACGCGACTGGTCTCAAGGGCCTGCGGGTCGGCGGGGCGCTCGTCTCCGAGAAGCACGCCAACTTCTTTCAGGCCGATCCGGGCGCGACCGCTCGCGACGTACGCGAGCTCGTGGCCGAGGTCCGGCGTCGCGTCGCGCAGGCGACCGGCGTGGAGCTCGTCCCCGAGCTCCACATCGTCGGCGACGACATCGGTGACAACGGCGACAACGGAGGGAACGCGTGACCGCGCGTGTGAAGCGTCAGAGCCCCGCCCGCTGGCCCGCGCGCAAGACCCCGGTGCGGCGGCCGCAGGCGTCCATCGACCCGCGGATCCGCGACCGGCGGGTGGCGGTGACCCGGGCCCAGGGCCGGCGGCGGCTCCACGCGCTGGTCGCACTGCTGGTGCTCGCGATCCTCGGGGCCGTGGCATGGCTCGTGACGCACTCGGCGCTGCTCGACGTGGACCGTGTGCGCGTCACCGCAACGCAGCACGTGACGGCGGCGGATGTGCGCCACGCCAGCGGCGTGCGGCTCGGTGAGCCTCTCTTGTTCCTCGACCTCGGGGCCGTCGAACGCCGCATCGAGCGGCTGCCGTGGGTCGACCAGGCCCGGGCCGACCGGCGACTCTCCGGTGAAGTTGACCTCCACGTCACGGAACGCGCGCCGGCGGCGTGGGCGCGGCGGACCGCGGACGTTGTCGCTCTCGTCGACGCCCACGGCCGCGTCCTCGCCGACGCGCCGGAACCGCCCGGCGAGCTCGCCGAGCTGAGCGGGCTGGCGAAGATCCCGCCCCCGGGCGGGCAGATCACGCCCCGCGCCGCCGCCCAGGCTCTCGAGAAGCTGCCTGATGAGCTTCACGGGCGTGTCACGCGCGTCGGAGCGAGCGGGGAAGGAGTCGTGCTCGCGCTGCGCGACGGCCCCGAGGTGCGGCTCGGCCCGCCTGATCACGTCCCGGACAAGACGCGCGCCGCGCTGGCTGTGCTCGGCACGATCACCGGCCCGCCGCCCGCGTACGTCGACGTGCGCGTGCCGACTGCGCCGGTCACAGGCTGAGCGCCTCCGCCGCCGCTCGAGCCGGGACGAGCACGTCCACTTCGCGCACTCCGCGTAGAGTTGTCCGCACGGCTGATACTGCTGTTGAGGTTGAGCCTGGTGTTGGATAGCGTCGCGACCGCAGCCGGATCGCTCGCTGCAGGCTCGAATGTCGGTATGCGTGCGCGGGGCCGAGACGACCTGCGAGAATGCCCGTCAACGCGCCGACGGCGGAAAGTGCCCGGCAACGGGTTGCAGCACCGCGCGAGGAGCGCACGGAAAGACCGTACGCAAGAAAACGAGGCCGACATGCTGCATGACGTGCAGAACTACTTGGCCGTAATCAAGGTCATCGGCGTCGGCGGTGGTGGCTGCAACGCGGTGAACAGAATGATCGATGCCGGCCTCAAAGGTGTCGAATTCATCGCTGTGAACACCGACGCGCAAGCGCTCCTCATGAGCGACGCGGACGTGAAGCTCGACATTGGTCGCGAGCGCACGCGCGGCCTAGGCGCCGGATCGGACCCCGAGGTTGGACGGGACGCGGCGGAGGAGCACCGCGAGGAGGTCGAGGAGGTGCTCAAGGGCGCCGACATGATCTTCATCGCGACCGGTGAGGGCGGCGGCACCGGCACCGGCGGCGGGCCGGTCATCGCCGAGATCGCCCGCAGCGTCGGCGCGCTCACAATCGGGATCGTGACCCGTCCCTTCACCTTCGAGGGCCGCCGGCGCGCGATCCAGGCCCAGAACGGGATCGAGTGGCTGAAAGGCAAGCTCGACACGTTGATCGTGATCCCGAACGATCGGCTGTTGCAGCTGTCCGACGAGCACACGTCGATGCTCAACGCCTTCAAGATGTGCGACGAAGTGCTCCTCCAGGGCGTGCAGGGCATCGCCGACCTGATCACGACGCCTGGCCTGATCAACACCGACTTCGCCGACGTTCGCATGATCATGAAGGACGCCGGCACCGCGCTCATGGGCATCGGCTACTCCTCGGGCGAAGGACGCGCGATCAGCGCGGCCCGCGCCGCGATGGCGAGCCCGCTCCTCGAGGCGAGCATCGAGGGCGCGCGCGGCCTGCTGCTCAATGTGTCAGGCCCGTCGGACCTCGGGCTGTTCGAAGTGAACGAAGCCGCCGAGATCGTCTGCCAGTCCGCCCACCCCGACGCCAACATCATCTTCGGGGCCGTGATCGACGACCAGCTCGGGGACGAGGTCAGGATCACTGTCATCGCCGCCGGCTTCGATCGCTACGAAGGCGAACGGCAGCGCCGGCCCCCGGCGGACTTGCGAACCCAGCCGCTCGGGCTCCGCGATGATGACGCCCCACTCAGCGGAGCCGACGAAGACCTCGATTTCGACGGCGGTGACGACTTCGACGTACCCGAGTTCCTGAAGTAGGGATTGGGCTTCATCGAGCTCTACATCGACGGGGCTCGGATCGCGTTCACGGACCGGAACGGCGGAGTCTCCGAACCGCCCTACGACACCGCGAACCTCGGCCTCGCCACCGGTGATGACCCAACCGCGGTGGCCGAGAACCGGCGCCGGGTGGCGCACGCCCTCGGCGGGGACGCCGGCGACCCGGGGCGATGGGCGTGGGCCCGTCAAGTGCACGGCGGCGACGCGGTCGAGCCGGCCGGTCCGGGCCGCGCCGGCGACGCTGACGCGCTCGTCACGACCGTGCCCGGGTTGCCTTTGCTGGTGCTGGTGGCGGACTGCGCGCCGGTTGCACTCGTCGCCGGCGACGCGATCGCGGCCGTGCACGTCGGTTGGCGCGGTCTTCTCGCCGGCGTCGTGCCGGCCGCCGTGGAGCTTGTACGCCGACGCGGCCAAGGTCCGGTGCGCGCCGTGGTCGGGCCGTGCATCTCCGCGAAGCACTACGAGTTCGGTGCCCGGGAGCTCGACCAGCTCACGCGTCGACTCGGCCCGGCGATCAGCGGCCGCACCGCGAACGGAGCCGCGGCGCTCGATCTCCGGGCCGGGGTGCGAGCTGCACTCGACGATGCCGGCGTCGTCGAGCACATCGACGTCGAGATATGTACTTACGCGTCGGACGCGCATTTCTCGCACCGCCGGGACGGCGTCACCGGTCGTCAGGGCCTCCTCGTCACGAGAGAACCCTGAGGTCCAGTCGATGAGCGGTCTCGCCGCCGCGCTCGACGAGGTGCGAGCGCGGATCGCGGCGGCGGCTCACCGCGCCGGGCGCGGTCCCGCGGAGGTGACGCTGGTCGCGGCGACGAAGACCGTGCCCGCCGAGCTTGTCGCCGAGGCGGTCGAGCTGGGGGTGACCGACATCGGGGAGAACCGGGCTCAGGAGCTGGTCGACAAGGCCGACGCGCTCACGGGAATGACCGCGGCTTCGGTGTGCTGGCACTTCCTCGGACGACTTCAACGCAACAAGGTCCGCAGCCTGGCGTCGCGGGTTACATGGTGGCAGTCCGTCGACCGAGAGGCGCTCGGCGCGACGATCGCACGGCACGCACCGCAGGCGCGCGTCCTCGTCGAGGTGAACGTGGCGGGCGAGCCGCAGAAGGGAGGCTGCTCGCCGGCGGACACCGGCCGGCTCACCGAAGCGCTCCGCTCGCTCGGATTGCGCGTCGAGGGCCTGATGACGATCCCTCCGTTCGATGACGAGCCACGCCGCTGGTTCGCGGCACTCAGGGAGCTGGGCGAGGCGCTCGGTCTCCCTCACCTGTCGATGGGCATGACCGACGATTACGAGGGCGCAGTGGAGGAAGGCGCGACGATGGTGCGAATCGGACGTGCGCTGTTCGGCTCCCGGTAGAAAATGAGGCGACATGCCGCGCCCTGAGCAGGCGGCGACGGTAGGATTCGCGAGTCCGGGAGGTCATGCTGTGGCTGGCATGTGGCGACGAGCGATGGTCTACCTGGGGCTCCAGGACGACGACGAGCTCAACTACGACGCCGAGTACGACGAATTCGAATACGAGGACGACCCCGGCGACGAGCCCGTTCATGACCGCGGCCGCGAACGCGAGCGCGCTCATGCTCGCGTCGGCCGGGACTCCTCGAGCGGGCGCCCGGTGCGCGATTCGCTCCACGAGCCCGTCGAGCCCCCGGCCCCGCGCGAATCGCTGTCAGGGATGGTGCGCCCCGTGCCACGCGACGAGTCGGACTCCCTCGTCAAGCCGCGACCTGCAGTCGTGCGTCAACAGGCGTCGGCTCCCGTGCACGTCGTCGAGCCGAACGGCTTCAACGACGCCCAAGAGCTCGGCGATCGTCTCAAAGCGAACGAGGCCGTGGTGTTGAATCTGCGTGGCCTCGAGCGCGAGCTCCAGCGCCGGCTCATCGACTTTTCGAGCGGGCTGGCGTACGCGGTCGGAGGAACGATGCGCAAGGTCGACGACCAGGTGTTCCTGCTGACCCCGACCGCCGTCGAGGTTTCCGCGGAGGACAAGGAGCGCTTGCAGGCCCGGGGTCTGTATCGGGCCTGAGCATCGTGCAGCTCATCTGCTGGGTCTTGCGCATCTATCTGGTGGTGCTCGCAGCCCGTGCCGTTCTGTCGTGGTTCCCGGTTCGTCCCGGCAGCTCACTCACGCCCATTGTGAGACTGCTCGCCGACCTCACCGAGCCCGTGCTGCGACCGTTTCGCAGCATCATCCCGCCCGTCGGGATGTTCGACCTGTCGTTCATGATCGTCTTCTTCGTGCTGTTCATCCTCCAAGGCATCGTCTGCGCTCTCTAGAGCGGCCCGAGGCCTGAAGCACCCGTCGCCACGACCCGTCCGGGGTGGGTTCCCCACTGTGGGGGTCCATCTCGATACCATGCCCCTCATGGATGTGAGCCCCCGTGAGCTGCGGGACACCGACATCCGCGAAGGCTTCCGCGGTTATCACCGCGACGACGTCGACGAATTGCTGGAGCGCGCCGCGTCGACGATCGAAGGGTTGGCCGAGCGCGTGCGCCAGCTCAACGAGCGTGTCTCCGGCGGCGAGGGCACGCCTCGAAACCGCGAGACGGAGGAGATGCTGCAGCGCACGCTGATCCTCGCCCAGAAGACCGCCGACGAAGCCATCGCGGAAGCACAGGAGCGGTCGCGTACGTTGCTCGAAGAGTCAGAGGCGAAGGCGCGAAGCCTCGTGAGCGATGCCGAGGCGACTGCTCGTCGCATCACCGACGCCGAGCGGCAACGCCTCGAGGCCGAGATCGTCGACCTCGCGTCACGGCGCGACTTGTTGAGCGCCGACGTGGACGCGCTGCACAAGTACGAGTCCGAGTACCGCAGCCGGCTCCGGAAGGCGATCGAGGCCGAGCTCGATTCACTGGGCAAGTTCACCGGCCAGATGGGGGAGCGCCCGAAGCTGCACGAAGTGGAAGTGCCTCGGCCACGCGAGTCGGCTCGGAACTCCGCCCGCACCCACGGGCAGTCCACCGTCGAGATGGGCAAGGTCGAACCGTTTCCGAAGCGGCCGGAGGCGCAATCGCCGCCCCGTTCGCCCGATTCGGAAGCCGAATGGGCCGGCCCGGATCCCACCGCATCCGAGCCGGTGCCCTCACCGCAGGTGGGGAAGAGCCCCGGCCTCGCGGACTTCGTCCCGGCCGACGAGCCCATCGAGCCCGAGGTCCTGGACGACGACGCGTTCTTCGCCACCCTGCGCGAAGCCGTGCGCGACGACGCCCCGCTCGGGCCGCGCGAAGAGCGCGGCGACGATTTCGACGACGAGGACGAGCCCAAGAAGCGGTTCCGGCGCCGCCGCTAGCGCTCGAGCCTCTCCAGTCGTACCGCGACGCGGTAACCGTCGACGTCGACGCGTTCCACACCCGGCGCGTCGGGCGCGTCCGAGCCCGACACGTCCCAGTCGTCGGCGAGCACTTCGCCCGCGATCCATTTCTGATGCCGGCGTGCGGCGTCCGCGAGCGGGCCTTCGGCCCACATGGTCACACGCACACGATCGGCGATCTCGAAACCCGACGCCTTGCGAAGGTCGTTGAGCCGGCGCGCTAGCTCCCGCGCGAGCCCCTCGCCCCGCAGCTCGTCGTCCAAGGCAGTGTCGAGCGCGACTGCGTATCCGCTCTCTTGGGCGAGCGCGAACTCGGCGTGTGAAGTCGCGCGGACGTCCACTTCGTCGGGGTGGACGTCGACGCTCTCGCCGCCGTCGAGCTCGATTCGGTACGCGCCGGTTTCATCGAACGCGCTGCGCACCGCGGCGCCGTCAGCAGCCTTCAGCGCAGACTGCACCTGGGGCATCAGCTTCCCGACCCGCGGGCCCAGCTTGGCGAAGTTGGGCACGACCTCGTAGTCGACCAACCCCTCGAGATCGCTGATCAACTCGACGCGGCGCACGTTCAACGCGTCGCGCACCTCCTCGATGACCGCGTCGTCGAGGCGGCTGCCCTCGGGTACCAGCACCAGCGCCCGGCGCAGCGGTGTGCGGACCTTGAGATGAGCGTCCGTCCGCGCGGCGAGCCCCAGCGAGACCACTCGTCGAGCCTGGTCCATCTCGGCTTCGAGGTCGTCGTCGATCGCGGCGACCTCGGGCGTGGGCCAGTCGGCAAGATGCACGGACTCCAGACGACCGCTCAGGTTTCGGTGGAGCTCGTCGGTGACGAATGGGCACAGCGGCGCCAGCAACTTGGTGATCGTCACCAAACACTCGTGCAGCGTGCTGTGGGCAGCCGCATCGGAGTCCTTCCAGAACCGCGGGCGGGAGCGACGCACATACCAGTTCGAAAGGTCGTCGACCAACCGGTCAAGCTCCTGTGCGGCGCGCAGGGCGTCGAAATCGTCGAGGGCCTCGGTTACCGCGGCGATGGCCCGGTGAAGACGGGAGCGGATCCAGCGGTCGAGGACGTGACGAGCGGGCGCCGTGTCACCGGGTGTCCACCGATCGAGGTTCGCGTAGGTGACGAAGAAGGAGTATGTGTTCCACAGCGTGAGCAAGAAGCGGTTGGTCGCCTCCTGGATGCCAGCGTCGGACACTCGGCGTGTCGTCCATGGCGAGCCGGACGAGAAGAAGTACCACCGCAGCGCGTCGGCACCGTGCTCGTCGATCATGGCCCAGGGATCGATTACGTTCCCGCGCGACTTCGACATCTTCTGGCCGTCTGCGGCGACGATGAGTCCGAGGCACAGGACGTTTCGATACGGCGTGCGGTCGAATACGAGGGTGTTCACCGCGAGCAGTGAGTAGAACCAGCCGCGGGTCTGGTCGATGGCCTCGGCGATGAAGTTGGCGGGGAAACGTCGATCAAAGACCTCCTGGCTCTCGAACGGATAGTGGAATTGCGCCGAGGGCATCGAGCCCGAGTCGTACCAGGCGTCGAGCACGGGCTCGACACGCGTCGCGCGACCGAAGCATTCAGGGCACGAAATGCTGACGTCGTCGACGTAGGGCCGATGGAGGTCGAGATTCGAGAGGTCGCGCCCAGCGAGTTCGGAGAGCTCGGCAACGGACCCGACGCACGTATCCACGTGGCAGTCGTGGCAGCGCCATACCGGAAGCGGCGTACCCCAGTAGCGATCCCGGGAGAGGGCCCAGTCGACGTTGTTCTCGAGCCAGTCACCGAACCGACCGCGCTTGATGTATTCGGGGTGCCAGCCGATCTTCTCGTTCTCGCGCAGGAGCGCGTCTTTGTGCTCGGCCGTGCGCGCGAACCACGTGGGCTTGGCCCAGTAGATGAGCGGCGTCCCGCAACGCCAGCAGTGCGGATAGGAGTGCGTGTAGTCGACCACCGATACGAGACGTCCCGACGCCGCCAACTGGTCGATGAGCCCGGGGTCGGCGTCCTTCACGAACTTGCCGGCGAAGTCGCTGACCGACTGATCGAAGCGGGCGTCGGGACCAACCGGATTGAGCATCGGCAGCCCGTGTTGTTCGGCTACCTCGCGGTCGATCTCGCCGAACGCGGGCGCGAGATGGACGATGCCCGAGCCCTCCTCGACGGTGACGAAGTCGGCGATGACGACGCGGTTCGCGTCGGGGTCGATGGGCAAGAAGGTGAACGGGCGCTCGTATTGGCGGCCCTCCAGGTCCGAGACCGGAATCGTGGCGACAACCTCGGCGTCGTCACCGAGCACGTCGGCGACCCGTGTCGCGGCAAGGACGAGATCACGGCCTCCATTCGGCGCCTTCACGCGCACGTATTCGATGTCGGGCCCGACGGCGGCGGCGACGTTCGAGACGAGCGTCCACGGTGTGGTCGTCCACACGAGGAGATCGAAGTCGGCGCCGACCACAGGGAACCGGACGTAGATCGACGGTTCGGTCACCTCCCGATACGCGTCGGGCTGGCCCAACTCGTGACTCGAAAGCGCCGTGCCGCACCGGCCGCAGTACGGCACGACTTTGGTGCCTTCGTAGATGACGTCGCGGTCCCACATCTGGCGGAAGAGCCACCAGACGCTTTCGATGTACTCGTTGTTCAGCGTCCAGTAGGCGTCAGCGGTGTCGATCCACATTCCGATCCGGGCGGTGAGCGCGGACCAGTCTTCGACGTAGCGCTGCACCGACTCGCGGCAGCGCTGATTGAACGCTTCGATCCCGAAATCCTCGATCTGGTGCTTGTTCGAGATGCCGAGCTCCTTCTCGACCTCGACTTCGACCGGCAGCCCGTGGCAGTCCCACCCCCCCTTGCGCGCGACGTAGCGCCCCCGCATGGTGTGGAAGCGCGGATAGAGATCCTTGAAGGCGCGGGCCCAGACGTGATGGATGCCGGGCTGCCCGTTGGCGGTGGGCGGTCCCTCGTAGAACACCCACTCCGGCGCGCCCTCGCGTCGACGAAGGCTCTCGTGGAAGACGTCTTGCTCTCGCCAGCGTGCGAGGGCACGCGTCTCGAGCTCGATGAGGTCGAGAAGGGACGGCACCGGCTCGAACGCCATGTGCCGTAGAGTACAAGCCGTCTTTTCCGTCCCCCGCTGCAAAGAGTTACGGTGACGCGCCCGTCTGACCTGTACGACGTCGAACGAGAAGCCGTCGTGTTGCGGGTCCACGTGCAGCCGGGCGCGGGACGCAGCGCCGTCGTCGGCAGTCACGGCACGTCTCTGAAGGTGCGGGTCGCGGCGCCGCCCGTCGACGGCCGGGCGAACGCTGCCGCTGCCGCGCTGATCGCGGAGACGCTCGGGGTCAAGGAGCACGAGGTCGAGCTCGTCTCCGGTCAGGCGTCGCGCATGAAGAGATTCCGCGTCGGCGGGATCGATGCCGAAGACGTCGAGTTCCGGCTTCGGCAGGCGCTGGCCGAGGCCGAGTCGCGGATAGGAGAGCCGCGCCATCGCGAGTACTGAGGCTCGCGCCGAAATGGCGTGGTCAGAGTAGGGGTTGGGCCCTACTATCCTGCGCTCCTTTGACCAGCCCCCGCAGCGAGCGGGGCGGCCATTTTCGGACCTGGAGTTGTCATGGCCCCAGCAGCACAGAAGCCGGCTGCGTCGAAGAAGGCCGCGGCGACCCGCACCACCCGCAAGAAGGACGGAGCTTCGACGAAGGCCACGAAGACGACGAAAAAGCAGAGGGTGCAGGCCAAGCAGCCCGCGCCGAGGGGCAAGCGCGCCGCCAAGCCAGGGAAGCCGGCGCCGAAGAAGGCGCAGAAGGCGACGAAGAAGCCGGCCGAGAAGCGGCCGGCGCCCAGGAAGCCGCCGACGAAGAAGCCGGCCAAGGCGGCGCCGAGGGCGAGGAAGGCGCCGGTCAAGGGCGTCCCGCCGAAGAAGGGCGCAGCTCCGACCCCACCGGCCAGGAAGGAACCGCCGGCGAAGAAGGGCCCAGCTCCGACCCCACCGGCGAAGAAGGCGCCCGCAGCCAAGAAGGCGCCGGTGCTCCCGCCGGTGAAGAAGGCGCCGCCCCGCAAGCCGGGCTCGGTGATCTGCCCGCTGTCGGGTTGGGAGGTCATGCCAGCAAAGCCGAACCTGTCGGAACGCACCCTCAAGCGGCTGCGGGCCAAGCTCATCGACGAGCGCAACCAGCAGCTGCGACAGGCCGAGGAGCTCCTGGCGGAGGCGGAAGAGCTCGCCCAGGAGCGCGATCCCGGTGACACCCAGTTCGACGAGGAATCGGGGGAGGGCGACACCGTCAACGTCGAACGGGAGCGCGACTTGCTGTTGTCCGCGTCGGCGCGCCAGATCGTCGATGCCATCGACCGGGCGCTGGCGCGGATGGACGCGGGTACGTACGGCGTGTGTGTGCCGGCGGGCCGGCGGCTCTCGCTGGAGCGGCTCGAGGCGATCCCGTACGCGGAGGAGTGCGTCGACTGCAAGGCTCGTGCCGAACGACGCCGGTAGCGAGCACGTCCATGGTCAGCACCGTGCGATCGGACACGCGCGGCGACCTCTGCTCATCGCCGGCCTCGTCGTCGGCGTCGTGGTCCTCGATCAACTCACGAAGGCGTGGGTAGTCGCCGCGCTTTCCGACGGACCGCAGTCGATCATCGGTGACACCGTCGAGCTGCGGCTGAGCCGCAACCCGGGTGGTGCCTTCAGTGTGCTGACCGGCTTCACGCCGCTGCTCGCGGTGCTCGCGGTCATCGTCGCCGTCGTGCTGGTGCGCGTCGCGCAACGCATGACAGATCCGGTCATGGTGGTTGCGCTGTCGCTCGTGCTCGGGGGCGCGGTGGGGAACCTTCTCGACCGGCTGTTCCGCGCGCCGGGTTTCCTGCACGGCGAGGTCGTCGACTTCATCCGTATCGGCGCGTTCCCGAGCTTCAATGTCGCCGACTCGGCGATCACCATCGGCGCAGGACTGCTCGTGGTCTGGGGTTGGCGAGACCGCGAGGAGCACCATCGCACCGGGTGAGTCGGAGCCCGTGACCGAGCTCGCCGTCCCTGCCGCGCTGGCCGGAGAACGGCTCGATCGTGGGCTCGCATTGCTCACCGGGTGGAGCCGGGCCGAGGTTGCCCGTCTGATCGACGACGGCGCCGTGCTCGTCGGCGGCCAACCGGTCTCCAAGAGCCACCGCCTCGAGGCTGGCGCGCTCGTCGAGCTGCTGGCAGAGCCGGCGCCGCAGGCGCCGCCCGGCCCGGAGCCGGTGCCGGTCGACGTCCGGTTCGTCGACGACGACCTGATCGTGGTGAGCAAGCCCGCGGGCCTCGTCGTGCATCCCGGCGCCGGCCACCGGGGCGGCACGCTCGTGAACGGGTTGCTGCACCGGTTCCCGGACATCGCAAGTGTCGGCGACCCCGCCCGCCCGGGCGTCGTCCACCGCCTCGACCGCGATACGAGCGGCTTGCTGATCGTGACCCGCTCGCCCGCCGCGTACGACGCCATCGTCGCCGCCCTGGCGCGCCACGAGGTTGAACGCCGGTACCTCGCGCTCGTGTGGGGCCATCTCGACTCGCCCCGGGGAATGATCGACGCGCCGATCGGACGGTCCCCGACGCGCCGAACACGCATGGCAGTACGCGACGAGGGGCGCGCCGCGCGCACGGCGTACGAAGTGCAGCGGGAGTACGCCAGTCCTGCGGTCAGCCTCCTGGAGTGCAGGCTCGAGACGGGTCGAACCCATCAGGTGCGCGTTCATCTGAGCGCGATCGACCATCCCGTCGTCGGCGACGCGGCATACCGCGGCGCGCGATCGTCACTGCAGCTCGAGCGCCCGTTTCTCCACGCGCACCGGCTCGAGCTGGATCACCCGACGACCGGGGAGCGGCTCACGTTCGAGGACCCGCTGCCGCCGGAGCTCGCGTCGGTGCTCGCATCTCTCGAATGAGTGGCACCTGAGCGCTGTCAGGGGATTTGGAGCATCGCCTCCGCGTGGCCGATGCGGGTGCGCTCGACGAGCTCGGCGAGCGTGAAGCCCTCGAGCAGCTGGCGCATCTCCTCCGAGACGCACACCCAGACCTCCTGGAGCACGCAGTGGCCTTCGCAGTGGTCGTGCTCGTCCATCAGCGTCGTGAGCGGTCCTTCGACGGCGGCGAGGATCTCGGCCAGCGTGATCTTCTCGGGCGGGCGCGCGAGCACGTAGCCGCCCCCGACGCCCCGCTTGGACTGGACGAGCCCTGCGCCCTTCACGGCTAGCAGGATCTGCTCGAGATACGGCTGGGGGAGGCTCGTCCGCTCGGCGATCTCCTTCACCGACGTCGGCCGGTCCTCGCCGTGCAGGGCGAGCGACAGCAGCGCACGGGCGGCGTAATCGCCTCGAGTGGAGACCTTCACGGGACCATGGTCGCGCAGCCAGAACCCGGCTGCGGCGCTTCTGGCGCATAGCCTCAGGCGCATGGACCCGGTGCGACCCGACTACGGCGGAGCGGCCGTCACGGGTCTGGTACCGGCGCTGGTGGGGGGCCGGCCGGCGCCATGGATACCCCCGGGCGTCATGGACGCGGGCTCCGTCGTGCTCCTCGTGCTCGACGGGCTCGGGTGGCAGGCGGTCGAGGCTCATCGCAGCCTCCTCCCGGAGCTCAGCGGCCTCGAGGGCAGGCCGATTACGACGGTCGCGCCCTCGACGACGGCCAGCGCGCTCACGTCGATCGCGACCGGCCTGGCCCCGTCACAACACGGCCTCGTCGGGTTCCGGATGCGGGTCGACCACTCGGTCCTGAACATCTTGCGCTGGCAGACGACCGGCAACCGCCGTGCTCCCGATCCATTCGACATGCAACGTCACACCGCGTTTCTCGGGCGCCCGGTGCCGGTCGTGACCAAGAGCGAGTTCCGCGAATCCGGTTTCACCGACGCGCAGCTGCGCGGCGGTCGGTTCATCGGGTGGCACGCCGCGTCCACGCTGGTCGAACAATGTCGAAGGCTCGTGCAGGCGGGGGAGCGATTGGTGTACGCGTATTACCCCAACGTCGACACGGTCGCGCACGAGTTCGGTCTTCACGATTCGTTCTATGTGTCTGAGCTCCGCGCCGTCGACCGGTTGGTCGGTGACTTCCTCGATGCGTTGCCGGCTTCTGCGGCCCTGCTGGTGACTTCGGACCATGGTCAGGTCCACATCGACCCCGGCGGCTGGGTCGAGCTCGGCGATCTCTCGTCGATGATCGAGATGTGCGCCGGCGACGCCCGCTTCCGATACCTGTACGCGAAGCCGGGGGCGGCCGGCGACCTGTTGGCCGCGGCTCGCGAGTCGGTCGGCCACCAGGCCTGGGTGCTCTCGCGCGAGGAGCTGTTCGCCGAGGGCTGGATCGGTCCCGCCCCCCAAGGCCCGATCGGCCGGCGCGTGGGCGACGTTGTGCTCGCCGCCCGCGAGCCCGTGGCCTTTGTCGACCCCGCGATGCCGATCGAGAGGGAGCTCGTGGGAATGCACGGCTCGCTCACTCCCGACGAGATGTACGTGCCGCTGCTCGCCGGTCGGGGGAGGGCCTGACCTTCCACCTCGACGCTTGCCCGGCGACGCGTCCCCTCTATGGTGAGAGTTACACCAATGTGATTCTCCACAGGGTCATCCACAACCCCGTGTGAGCATCAACGACCCGGTCCGGCGCTTCAGGAGTTAGCGCCAGACCCAGGCAGTCAGACCGAAGCGATTGAGCGATCGATCGTGCCCGCGCGGTACGCCGACGACGAGTGAAACTTGAATCGAGCGGTTCGCCCGATCACGCGAGCTGAACTCACCGCCTCAATCGAGATCGGGGGCGAACGCGCGGCCGAGTCGGAACTCCCCGACCCTTTGGCTTGGAGGGACCTCACTTCGCATCCGGATGCTGCTGTCGCTGTCATTCGCCGTCGCATGCGGGACAACCGGTCACCAGCACGTGCACAACTCTTCCCATGGCCCAAAGACTCCGGCGGCTGCCGTCAGATGGTTTGGCTTGATCCGTACGACCACGCCATCTACCACGCGGTCACCGGTCGCTTCGTGAACCCGATCGAGGAACGGATTAATCGGAGCAGAGTCCTATCCGCTCGGCCAGTGCGTGTGGGCAGGAGTTGGGGTCTTGAACCGCATTGGATCGCGACGCGTGAGCGACGCGAGCGCGCGCTCACTCTGCTCGACGCGCAGCCGGCTGGCGCCCTCGGCGTTTTCGACATTGCGACTACTACCAGTCTGTGAGGATCCGGCTTCTGGAAATGGTCCTCGGTGACCTTCCTATTGCAGATATTTCATTGGGGTACCTGCTCCAGTGGCTTGAGCACCTTCATCGACATTCCGACGTTGACGGGCTCCCAATCGGACCGGACGGCTCCAGCGTCATCGGAAACGTTCTCCTATCTGATGCAGACGACTGTCTTGTAGCGCGCCGGCAGGAGTTTCTGCGATACATGGACGACACGTGGGTCTTCTTGGATGACGCAAGCTCGTTCGAAAGCATCAGGACCGCATATGCAGCACAGTGCCGTGAGCTGGGCCTGACGCTCAATGACATGAAGCCCCGTGCCCTGATCGGAACGAGCCGATACGACGTCGTTACGAGCAGTGTTATCGATTACCTCGGAGATGCCTTGCGTTCCGGCGGCCCATTGGGGTTAGCGACGGCACGGGCTCTCTTCGAATACTCGGCTGAGGAACCCGTCGCTCGGAGGGCAGAGCTGCGGCTCTCACTAACCGAGCTCGCAAAGCATGGTGATCTTTGCGCACTTACAGCCCTTGAACGAGATGAAGCGCTGCTTCGCTCGGCAATTCGCCAATGGACCGCCTATCTGCGCGAACTGCTACAACGCAGGTCCACTAGGCGCAAGGCAGATCAGGACTGGATTGTCGAGAGTGCCACTCGCGAACCGAACGAGGATGACGCTCATCGTGAAGCAGAGGCCATCGAGATGGTCGAACAGATGGGGGACTACTCAACCCGCCGGGCGTTCGCAGCGACGTTAAGGGACCGAGTTCCTGATCGGCGCAAACGATTACTTGCGACGAAGGTCCGATTGGCTGACCCAGATCTCGAACCGACAGCGGACTGGCTCGCCTCGAACTAGGCAGACCGTGGCGAGAATCAACGGACTTTTAAAGCCAAAATTCCTTAGAAGTTGTTGCCGGGACAGTGGAGTACAGCGTAGGGTCCGTCCCCTCAGAACTACAATAGTGTAGTTTATCCACAACCCCTGTGGAAGACTGGGAGGACCCGCCCGTGGGGAACTCGTTTGTGCACCTCCACCTGCACACAGAGTTCTCAATGCTCGATGGGGCCGCACGTGTCTCGGACGTAATTTCGAGAGCAGCCGCTGACGGGCAGCCGGCGGTCGGGATTACCGACCACGGGAACATGTACGGGGTCCTGGACTTCTATCGGGCGGCGCGTGAGGCCGACCTGAAGCCCGTAATTGGTTGCCTTCTAGCTGGTCAGGAGATTGTGACCAGCGAAGGGGTGAAAGCCGTTGAGGCAGTCAGCGCCGGTGACGCCGTCCTGACTCATCGCGGACGTTGGCGCCGCGTTCTGAGAACTATGAGGCGGGAGTATGAGGGTCGCGGGTTCGAGATCGAACTGACCGGCAACTCCAAGCGGAGGCTTCGTCTCACTGAAGAGCACCCAATCCTCATCCGAGATCGCGACGGACACATTGAATGGCAGAAGCCCGGTGAGATCGTCGCGGGACGATGGAGAAGACAACACGGCAGAAACGCCTGGAACAGTTGGGCGTGCCTGCCGAAGCTGCAGTCCGACGTGACGGCGATTGAAGTTGGACAGCATCTACCAAGCTTCTTGACCACCGAACAGGGCTTCGCGGCGAAGTCGTACAAGCGTTCAAGCAGGTTCGAGGCGTTGAACGAGTGGCGGAGAATTCCCGCCAAGCTTCCTCTAGACGAAGAAGTCGCCTACTTCCTTGGCTTGTACGTCGGTGAAGGCTCTAGCGGCAAACGCCATCGGGGGCAGCCTGACGGAAGCTTTCGACTGACGTTCAACAGCGAGGAGTACGACTACATCAACTCCGTTCGGGTGTTTCTCCTCGTCCGGTTTGGCATTCACTCCCAACTCCACGCGCGGCCTGAACGAGGGAGCACGGAGGTCATCGCCTGCTCATTACCACTCGCTCACCTTCTGATCTCACTATGCGGCGATGGCACACATGAAAGGCGTGTACCTGAGCCGGTGCTTCGAGGCCCGCGACACGTCCGCTTGGCGTTTCTTCGAGGGATCCTCGATGGCGACGGGAAGAAGGCATGGACGAAGTCCAATCCAATTGCGCGGCGGGACCTCAAGGTTTCCTCAGCAAGTCTCGCATGGGGTGTCCGCTCCCTCCTGGCTGATTTTGGCTACTGGGCGTCCGTTGGAAGTGGTACTGAGCACAAGAAAGACGGAACGCGAAGTCGGTACTTCACTGTTTCATACGCACCGCTGCGTAAGTACAGCTGGAGTCTCGAGGATGAGAGTTTCGTGTACCGGCCGATTAGGCAGGTGAACGAGATTCACGTCTCTGAGACCGTGTACAACTTCGAAGTCGAAGAGGACAACAGCTACGTCAGCGATTTTGCGCTCCACAACTGCGAGGGGTACTTCACGAGCGGGAACCGATTCGATCGGCCGCGGCGCGCCGACCACGAGATCTTCCACCTGACGCTCCTCGCCGAGACGTACACCGGCTACCGCAACCTCATCAAGGTCGCGTCGCATGCCTACCTCGACGGCTTCTACTCGAAGCCGCGTATCGACTTCGAGCTGCTCGAGCAGCATCGCGAGGGTCTCATCGCGACGAGCGGCTGCCTGGGCGGGCTCGTGTGCCAGCGGCTGATGCAAGGTGACTACTCCGCAGCGCGCGACGCCGCGGCGCGGTTCCAGGACCTCCTCGGGCGCGACTCGTTCTTCATCGAGCTCCAGGACCACGGCCTGCCCGAGCAGCGCGACGTCAACCCGCAGCTCGTGAAGATGGCGAGCGAGCTCGACGCCCCGCTGCTCGCCACCAACGACTCGCACTACACCCACAAGGAGGACGCCGAAGCGCACGCCGCGCTGCTGTGTGTCCAGACGGGCGCCACACTCGATGACCCGAACCGGTTCAAGTTCGACGCCGACGAGTTCTATCTGAAGACCGCGGCGGAGATGCGCCAGCTCTTCGTCGACTACCCGGAGGCGTGCGACAATACGCTGCTCGTCGCCGAGCGCGCCAACGTGGAGATCGACTTCGGCAAGCCGGAGCTGCCCGCGTTTCCGGTGCCCGCCGGTCACGACGAGGACTCATATCTACGCGAGGTGACGCTCGAAGGCGCCAAGGACCGGTACGGCCCGTCGCCGGCGATGCGCGTCCTCGAGCGCCTCGAGTTCGAGCTCGGCGTCATCAAGGACATGGGGTTCTCGGCCTACTTCCTCGTCGTGTGGGACCTCGTGCGGTACGCACGGTCACAGAGCATCCGCGTCGGCCCCGGGCGCGGCAGTGCGGCGGGATCGTGCGTCGCCTACTGCCTGCGCATCGTCGACATCGATCCCATCCGGTACGACCTGCTGTTCGAGCGCTTCCTGAACCCGGGGCGCAAGCAGATGCCCGACATCGACATGGACTTCGACGAGCGTCACCGGGGCGAGATCATCAAGTACGCGGCACAGCGCTACGGCTGGGACCGCGTGGCCCAGATCGTGACGTTCTCGACGATCAAGGCCCGGGCTGCCGTGCGCGACGCGTCGCGCGTACTCGGGTATCCGTGGGGCGTCGGCGACCGCATTGCCAAGCTGATGCCGCCGCTGATCATGGGCCGCGACACGCCGCTGCGGGCGTGCCTCGAGAAGGTGACGGGTCACGAGGATGGCTTCAAGATGGCCGCCGAGCTGCGCGCCCTCTACGACTCCGATCCCGACGCGAAACGCGTGATCGACGTCGCCCGCGGCCTTGAGGGTCTGCGCCGCCAGGACGGCATCCACGCCGCCGCCGTCGTCATCACCCGCGAGCCCCTGACGGAATACCTCCCGATCCAGCGCAAGCCCGAGCCCGGCGGCGACATCGAGGACGCCCCGATCGTCACCCAGTACGAGATGCACGGCGTCGAGGACCTCGGCCTGCTGAAGATGGACTTCCTCGGGTTGCGGAACCTCTCTGTCCTCGAGCGGACCGTAGAGCTCATCGAGGCTGGGCGGGGCGAGCGCATCGATATCGACGACGTCGCGCTCGACGACCCGAAGACGTTCGACATGCTACAGCGCGGCGACTCGATCGGTGTGTTCCAGCTCGAGGGCGGTCCCATGCGGGCGCTTATGCGCGCGCTCGCCCCGACGACGTTCGAGGATGTGTGCGCGCTGGTGGCGCTGTACCGCCCCGGTCCGATGGGCTCCAACATGCACACCGACTACGCGGAGCGCAAGAACGGCCGCAAGCCAGTCCGCTACTACCACGACGACCTGCGCGAGATCCTCGAGCCGACGTACGGCTTGTTGCTGTACCAGGAGCAGCTCATGCGCGTCGCGCAACGGCTCGCCGGGTACTCGCTGGAGGAGGCCGACAACCTCCGCAAGGCGACGGGGAAGAAGATCCGGGCCCTGATCGCCAAGGAGCGCTCGAAGTTCGTCGACGGCTGTGAGCAGCAAGGCTATGGCCGCGAGTTCGGCGAGAAGATGTTCGACATCATCGAGCCGTTCGCCGACTACTCATTCAACAAGTCGCACTCGGTCGGATACGGCTTCGTCGCCTACCAGACCGCGTACCTGAAGGCGAACTACCCGGTCGAGTACCTCGCCGCCCTGCTCACGAGCGTCAAGACCAACAAGGACCAGACCGCCGTCTATCTGAACGAGTGCCGGCAGCTCGGCATCCCGGTGCTGGTGCCCGACGTGAACGAATCCGAGAGCGACTTCGCCGTTCGCGACGGCTCGATCCGGTTCGGCTTGTCGGCGGTCCGGAACGTGGGCGAAGGCCTCGTCGAGCACATCGTCGCCGCCCGCGACGCCGGCGGCTCGTACCGCGATTTCTTCGACTACTGCGAGCGCGTCGACCCGCAGGCGCTCAACAAGCGCACGATCGAGTCGCTGATCAAGGCGGGCGCATTCGACTCACTGGGACACCCGCGTCAGGGATTGCTGCACGTCTACGAGCAGATCGTCGACCACACGCTTGCCCGCCGCCGCGAGCGGGACGCCGGCATCATGAGCTTGTTCGCCGGGGGAGACGACGCGGGCGGAGACGCCGGCGCGTCCGGCTTCGACGAACGGGTGACGATCCCGGACACCGAGTTCGACAAGCGGGATCGCCTCGCCCACGAGAAGGAGATGCTGGGACTGTACGTGAGCGAGCACCCGTTGATGGGCGCAGAGCGGGGGCTCCGCCGCCACACCGAGTGCACGCTGACCGAGCTGAAGGAGCTGCGCGAGGGCGAGATGCGCATGGTGGGCGGCGTGGTCACGGCGTTGTCGCGCCGCTACACGAAGCGCGGCGACCTCATGGCCACGTTCGTCCTCGAGGACCTCGGCGCCGCG
>JBKOWY010000115.1:0-23893 GCA_046724655.1 Actinomycetota bacterium | reverse complement strand
CTCGTGCGCGGCGACCGCGACGACGTGTTCAGTCACGGCTTCCTGTGCCCGAAGGGCACGGCGCTGAAGCAGCTGGAAGCCGATCCGGACCGCCTGCGTCGCCCACAGCTCCGGCGGGATGACGAATGGCACGAGGTGTCGTGGGACGACGCCTTCGCCGCGGTCGAACAGGGCATCACGCCGATCCTCGACCGGTACGGCCGCGACGCCGTCGCGATGTACCTCGGCAACCCGAACGTCCACAACCTCGCCGGCACCCTCTACAACCGCGTGCTGATCCAGGCGCTCGGCACGAAGAACATCTACTCGGCCAGCACCGTCGACCAGATGCCCAAGCAGGTGTCGGCGGGCCTCATGTTCGGCACGGTGCTGAGCATTCCGATTCCCGACATCGACCGCACCGACTACCTGCTCATGCTCGGAGCCAACCCGTTCGCGTCGAACGGCAGCCTCATGACCGCCCCCGACTACCCGGGCCGGCTGCGGGCGCTGCGGGCCCGCGGCGGCAAGTTCGTGGTCGTCGATCCCCGACGCTCCAAGACAGCCGAGGAGGCCGACGAGCACCTGTTCATCCGGCCCGGCACCGACGCGCACTTTCTCTTCGCCATCGTGCACACCCTGTTCACGGAGCGGCTCGTGGCGGTCGGTGCCCTCGCCGAGCACGTCGCCGGCGTCGACGAAGTCGAGCGGCTGGCGCGGGAGTTCACCCCGGAGGCCGTCGCCCCCGTGTGCGGCATCGACGCCGAGACGATCCGCCGGACCGCGCGGGAGCTCGCACGCGCGCCCCGCGCCGCGGTCTACGCACGCATCGGCACCTGCACGCAGGAGTTCGGGACCCTCGCGAGCTGGCTCGTCGACGTGGCCAACACGCTCACCGGCAACCTCGACCGTCCCGGCGGCGCGATGTTCACGAAGCCGGCGGCCGGCAGCGCCAACACCAGCGGAACGCCCGGTCTCGGACGGGGCGTGCGCTTCGGACGCCACCGCAGCCGGGTGCGTGGCCTCGCCGAGACGTATGGCGAGCTCCCCGTGGTCTGCCTGGTGGAGGAGATCGAGACCCCCGGAGACGGACAGGTACGGGGGATGATCACCGTCGCCGGCAACCCCGTCCTTTCGACACCCGACGCCGGCCGGCTCGACCGCGCGCTGGCATCGCTCGACTTCATGGTGAGCGTCGACATCTACCGCAACGAGACGACGCGCCACGCCAACGTCATCCTGCCGCCCGAGGGCGCGCTCGCGCGCGGACATTACGACCTCGCGTTCTACCAACTCTCGATCCGCAACATCGCGAACTACTCACCTCCGGTCATCGACCTCGAGCCGACCGAGATGGCCGAGTACGAGATCCTGCTGCGCCTCGCCGGCATCGCCTCCGGCAACGGCTCCGCCGACCCCGCCGCGCTCGACGACCTCGTCGTCGCGGGGCTCGTGCAGAAGGCTGTGCAGCGCAAGAACTCCAACGTGGAGAGCCGCGACCCGGACGAGCTGCTCGCGACCTTGTCGTCCCGCCGTGGTCCCGAGCGCATCCTCGACCTCATGCTGCGCACGGGACCCTATGGCGACGGCTTCGGCGCCGACCCGTCAGGCCTGTCGCTCGCCGCCCTCGAGGCCGCGCCGCACGGCGTCGACCTCGGGCCTTTGCAGCCGCGCATCCCCGAAGTGCTGCGAACGCCATCGGGCAAGGTCGAGCTCGCCCCGGATCCCATCGTCGAGGACGTCGAACGCCTGCGGAGCTCGCTGACCCGGATGCGCGACGGTGAGATGGTCCTCGTGGGGCGGCGCGACCTTCGATCGAACAACTCGTGGATGCACAACGTCGACGTCCTCGTGAAGGGCAAGGAGCGCTGCACGCTGCACCTCCACCCCGACGACGCGCTCCGTCTCGGGATCGCAAACGGCCAGGCGGCGTGCGTCCGGTCCCGCAGCGGGGAGGTCGCGGTCACCGTCGAGGTGACCGACGCGATCATGCCGGGCGTTGTCAGCATCCCCCACGGCTGGGGTCACGGGATGGACGGCGCCGACCTCTCGGTGGCGGCGAAGCGACCCGGCGTCAACAGCAACCTGCTTGCCGGCGGCGACCTCTTCGACCCACTCTCCGGGAACGCGGTCCTGAACGGCATCCCGGTCAGGGTGAAGCCGCTGACTGCGGCCGACGTGACCAGCTGATTCACGTTTTCCGTCCCTCCATCAGGGGAAGCCTGGCCTCCGACAACGGAGGGGAACCATGAAGAGTCGCGTCCGCATCGACGACCGGGACGACCGCGCCGACCGGGAGGGATGGCTCGAAGGGAGGCAGGCACGCGACCGGGTCGACCTCGTGCGTGAGGCCGGTTGGCGCCAGGTGTCCTGGCTGAGTGTCTTCGCCGGTGTTCTGACCGCGATCGGAACCTTCACGTTTTGCGTCGGGGTCGCCGCGGCGCTGCTCCACCCACTCGGCATCTCCCTCGACGGGCTGAGCGACGGCGACTGGAAGCGCCTCGGACTCATTGCTGGGATGGCGGCCGCGGCGGCGTTGCTCGGCGCCTTCGGGGTCGGCGGGTACGTGGCCGGGCGCATGGCCCGTCGGGCCGGGCTTCATCACGGCATGCTCGTCTTCCTCGTGGGCGTCGTCGTGCTGGCGGCCGCAGCCGGCATCGCCCAGCTCGAGGACGCGCTTTCGGCCGTCCGCGACCGCCTCGAGAGCCTCGGCGCGCCCACGGGTGATTCCGCATGGAGCGGCATCATCCTGCTCAGCGCCGTCGTGGCGCTGGCCGGCACCCTGCTGGGTTCGCTCTTGGGTGCGATGCGCGGAGAACGCTGGCACCAGCGGCTCGTCAACCGTGCCGCCGATCCGAACGTCGGGCCCGAGGCCAAGCTCCGCGCCGACGTCGAGGCGCAGCGCAAGGCTGCGGCGAAGTCCCTGGCGAAAGCGCGGAAGGCCGGCATCCTCACCGAGAACGAACAGCGGACCGTTACGGAGACCAAGACCGACGCCGCCGAGCAAGCGCGCTGAGAGGACAAGCTGTTTTGGCGCGACGCGCGAGCGACTACGGCCGCCGGACGGGCGATGCCTCCTTCATCGTCGCCATCAGGTCCATGAACGCGTCGACGTTCTGCGTCTTGCCGATCACGAGTTCCTTCTGCGCGCCGTAGCCGCCGTAGACCGCTTCGGGCGCGTAGTACTCGAACCCGTCGCCCTCGATGGCGGTGACGATGTCGCCGGCGCAGTCTTCCGCGGTGACGAACGGCCCCTCGTAGAGCCCGGGAAGCTCGCCGGGCTGTTGCTCCCAGATCTCGGTGGCGATTGGCCCGGGCAGGACCAGCTTCACCTCGATGCCGGAGCCGGCGAGGTCGATGCGGGCAGTCTCGCTCCAGCCGCACATGGCGAACTTTGCCGCGCAGTAGGCCGCCTCGTGCACGATGCCGAGGCGGCCACCCATGCTCGACACGTTGACGATGAGCCCGGCGCCGCGCTCATGCATGCGCGGCAGGAGCGCCATCGCCATGCGGATGGGGGAGAAGAAGTTCACTTCCATCGTGTGATGCACGTCCTCGACGGTCAGGTCGAGCGCGTGCTTGCGCTTGGCGATGGCGGCGTTGTTGACGAGGCAGTCGAGATGGCCGAAGGCGTTCCACGCCTCGCGAGCGACCGCTTCGGCGCGCTCTAAGTCGCCGAGGTCCGCCGCCCACATCCGAGAGTCCGGGGTGTGACGGCGACACCGGTCGACGACCTCTTCGAGGCGTTCCGCCCGCCGGGCGACGACCCCGACGGTTGCACCCCGCTCGGCCAGCTGCGGCGCCAGTGCGGCGCCGATGCCCGACGACGCGCCGGTGACGAGAATCGTCGAGCCCTCGATCTTCATGCTTCGCCTCCCTGGGCGTCGGCGACCGCCTGTTGCACTGCAGCGACGAGGTCGTCGGTTGTGACCCCGGTCGTCGCGTCGGCCTGGTGGACGTCCGGGCCCTCGAAGACCGACGCGATCCGCTTCTGCACATCGGCGACGTCCGCCACGGCGCAGCCCCGTTCGTAGAACGCCGTGCCGCCACCAGCAAAGGGGCGGCCGATCACCTGGATCCCGAGGCGCTCGCACGCCGCCAGGTCGAGGGTGCCGTCCACGTCGTCGAACCACCCGACGTTGAGGTGGGTCGCGCCCCACACCCTGTTCTGCAGGATTGGGCGGCGTCGCTGGTGGAGCGGGCGAGCACCGCCATCTGCGCATTGTTCTCGAACGCGTCCACCGCGCCGCGGTCGACGTACCGCCACATCTCTGACAAGGGCGTCATCGTAACGTCGACGAGTCTCAGCGGTCTTCGTCGAGCTTGTCGCGTGACTCGCGCGCCGCGGCGCCGAAGATGCCTTTGCTCATCGTGGACGCCTCGGCCGCGACGCGCTCCTCGTATACCTCGGCTCGGGCGCGCTGCGCGTCGGGGTCGTCGGGTGCCGCCGCGGTAGCCCATTCCGCGAGATGGCCGGCCAGCCGCAGGTCGCCTCCCGCCGCGACCTCGAGGGCGCGTGCGGCGAGACGGGCTGCGCCGCCGGCGAGCGCGGCCACCTCGCGGGCCAGTGCGGCATCGGGCGCCGGCTTGAGGTGCGCGGGATTGCCGTCGTGCCAGCCGCCGTACAGCCGCCAGATGTTCCGGACCACGAACTCGGGCTCGTCATAGATCGGCCGAAGATACGGTTTCTCGAGGAGCGACCGCGGCGCTTGCACGGCGTGGACGATCTCGTCGAGGCGGGCGCCCTCGTTCATCATCTTGAGCGTGTCGTCGTGCAGTCCCTCGAGCAGCGTCGCCGTGCTCTCGAGCGCCTCGCGGACTCGATCGGTGCCCAGGATCGGCAGACCGTGCCCGGGCAGCAACGTCTCGGGGCCCAACGCCGCCATCGTGCGCAGCGCGACTGCCCAGTCCTTCGGATAACGCTGCACCTTCTGAGGGTTGCCGCAGTTCGGGGACGCCCAGATAAACAAGTCTCCGGTGCACAAGATGCCGGACTCGGGAAGCCAGGCCCAGGTGTGGTCGTCGGTCTCGCCGCGCGCGTGGTGCAGCTCGAATCGCATTCCTCCCACGTCGAGCGCCATCGAGTCGCCGTACGTCTCATCCGGATAGCGGTACTCGGTCGGCCACTCGAACCCGCGATCGAGACCGAATTGGCGTCGGTTGATGGCGGCGTTGTAGCCCGCGGTGGCGATGTAGCGGTCGAAGCGCACGGGCACCGCCTCGTGCGCGACGACCTGCGGGGCCGGGGCGCCTCGGTGACGCGCGTCGGCCTCGTACCGCTCGACGCCGAAGACATGGTCGATGTGCCCGTGCGTGAAGACCGCGGTGTGCAATGGGTCGTCGCGCCAGCCCTGCAACACGTCGTGCACCCGCCCGGCAAGGAACGGGCTGCTGGTGTCGACCAGGACCATGCCGTCGTCCGTCGCGAACGCGGCGACGTTGGAGAACGCAGCCACGAACGCGGCGCCGTGCTCGAGCTCGGCCATCTCGCCCCACGTCGCTGCGATCGGATGGTGGTCCGCGATGTCGGTCTCGCCGCGCCATAGCCGGTCGGCGAGATCCAGCAGGTCGGCGGCCATGCCCGCAGTCTCCCAAGTGGGCGTGCCCGATGCTTGCCCGGCGGAATCGCAACGTGTTTCAATTCGGCGGTGACGACCCCAGCGGCGGGGCCCGCCCCCGGCACCGCCCTCGCCCGCAGTCAGGCCGCCCGCCGCCGGCGCGTCCTCGACGCCGCGCTCAGGCTCGCGGAGCGGGGCGGCTTCGACGCCGTGCAGATGCGGGACGTCGCCACCGAGGCCAACGTCGCCCTCGGCACCGTGTACCGCTACTTCACGTCGAAGGAGCGGCTCCTGCTCGAGGCCATGGTCGAGGAGATCGAAGCCCTCGCCGGGCAGCTGAGGTCGCGACCCCCGGTCGGCGCCACGCCCGCGGCCCGTGTGATCGACGTGCTGTCCCGGGGCACGGCCTCGCTGCAGCGCCACCAGGAAGTCACGGCGGCGATGGTGCGGGCGCAAGGCGCCGCCGCGCCTGACGAGGCGGACGTCGTGCGGCGCATCGGAGACACCATGACGCGCATCATCACGCGCGCCATGCACGAGGGGGCGCCGAGCCCACGCGACCTCGCCGTCGCCCGGACACTGCAGCAGGTCTGGTTGTCGGCTCTGATCGGATGGGTCGGTGGGGTCGACGACGCCCCTCGCGTCTTCGCCGATCTCGAAGCCGCGACGCAGCTGCTGCTCGGCGAGGATTGACCTGTCGCCGTCGCAGGCTCCGGCTCCTGCGGCGCCGGTCGGCCGCGCCGCCGTCGCCGCGGCCTAGTACGACGGGGCCGGCGGGGGCGGGCTCGTCTGGGATGTCTGGGCGCTCACCATCGCGTCCTGGTATCGGGCCGTGCTGCGTACGTCCGGTGCCGCGTACACGGAAAGCTGCCGAGAGCCCAGCCGCCTGGCGTCGGTCAGCAGCGTGGAGAGGTCGAGCCCTTTCCAGCGAAGCTTGCGCACCGCGTCCCGAGTCATCGTCACCTTGGTCTTGGGCGGCGGTTCGGCTCGAGCGTCGACCTCGGGAAGGGGTTCCTGACAGACGTCGAACGATTGGAGCCCGCGCCACAAGTCGAACGAGCGTGGCGCGAACACTCGTGTGACGGCGACTACCTGGCGCGCGTAGTCGTCAGGGTTGTACGCCCCGGTCGGCTCGACGTACACGGCGAGGTGGGTTCCGGTGGCCGACGGCTTGGTGGTCTTGAGGTCGATAAGCGCGCCGCGTGTCAGGCGCAGGCCGAGCCGGTGAAGGCGGGACTCGAAGATCTTCTCGATCGCGGCCTTGTTGTTCGCAGGGAGCCTGCCGGCCTCCTTGTTGTTGCCCGAACTACCGCCGGAGCATCCAGCCGCGGTGACCGCGATCGCCAGCGCTCCCACAGCTATCCCGAATGCACAGCGTCGCGGCCCCGTGAACGTCAACTCTCGATCTCGACTGGAGTACCGAGCGGTAGCAGCTTCGAGAGCTTGGTGATCTGTTCGTTGTCCATGCGCACGCAACCGTGGGTCACGCTCTTACCGAGGACCGACTGGTCGTTGTTGCCATGGACGCCGACCTCGCCGTCGCCCCCGTTGAACTCGGTGAGCACTTCGGAGTGCGCCGACAGCCCGTAGGCGTACGGTCCGTACACACTCTTGGGATCGGGCGTCTGGAGGAGCACCCTGATGTAGTACTTCCCGGGTGGGGTGGGTGTCGCCGCGGCGCCGATCGCGACCGGCCCCGAATAGATCTCATTGGTGCGCTCGAACACCGTGATCTTGTGGTCACCGAGAGTGACCTTCATGTGATACGGGTTCTGGGTGATCTTCACGTCGCTCTGACGGATCCATCCGGAGCTCCCGTTCGGGCGCTCCGGGAGGAGGACACGCACCCACCCGTCCGGTCGCTGCTCCTCGACAAGGAACACCTGCGGGATCGCCTTGTCGGCCTCGCCATTCAGGAGCCACGGGCTCGGGAGCGTCAGTTTCGGCGGTGTTGCCGCGCCGGGCGTGTCGTAGACGTTGACTTGGGGGACCGTGGCCTCGGCGATCAAGTTGACGCCGGGCGGGATCGTCGTGGTGGGCGCCAGCGTCGCCGCCGACCCTTCCGGCGCCCGCTTCTTGGTGACGGTGGGCCGGTCGTCGTTCGCGCCCGAACGGAACGCGACGAAACCGACGATGATCGCGGCGACCACGACGACGGCGCCGGCGGCTCCCAATACCGCGTTCCGCCGCTTGCGATCCGCCCACAGGCCGCGTTTCTCCTCCGGCACGTTTCCTCCTTGTCGCGTCCAAGCTCCAGCCCTGCCACGACGGCCGTAGAGCCGCCGCGCCGCAGGCTAGCGGGCCCGAACGGTAGCTACGGTTCGGCCATGACCCCCCGCCGCCCCGCGAAACGCCTGGTCGAGGCGTCGGAGGCCCTCGCAGCTCGGGACCCCGTCATGCGATCGATGTTCGAGCGAGTGGGCCCGGTCGATCTGCGCCGGGGTCGGCCCCGTCGTGAGCACTTCGCCGCCCTGGCGCGGGCGATCCTCTACCAGCAGCTCGCCGGGAGGGCGGCGGCTGCGATCCACGGGCGGTTCGTTGCGTTGTTCGACGGCGAGAACCCGACGCCGGAAGCCGTCTTGGCCGCGTCGCCGGCACAACTTCGCCGGGCCGGACTCTCGGGCAACAAGGCGGCGTCGATTCGCGATCTCGCCGAGAAGGTGGTCGACGGCTCCGTGCAGCTCGACCGTATGAGCCGGCTACCCGACGACGAGGTCGTGCGCCAGCTCACGCTCGTGCGCGGAATCGGACCGTGGACGGCCGAGATGTTCCTCATCTTCCAGCTCGGCCGCCTCGATGTGTGGCCCGTCGGTGACTACGGCGTGCGCAATGGATACGCGCTTTTGTACGGGCTCGGTGACCCGCCGGCGCCGAAGGATCTCGAGCCGCTCGGGGATCGCTTCCGGCCCTACCGCACCGTGGCGGCGTGGTACTGCTGGCGAGCAGCCGAGACCGTCACGCCGGGCGAGGAATGAGCGCCGACGTCGTGGTCGCGCTTACCGCATCGAGCGCCGCTGATACTGCTCGCGCATCTCGCGTGCCTGCTCGGCCAGCGGCGTGAGGCCCACCTGTTGTCGTCGCTGGTCGACGTGTTCGGCGTCCTCGATCGGCCACGGCGCGACTGAGATCCCGTCCTCGGTGCGAACGAACTGCGAGCCATACACCTGGTCTCTCCCGTCTGCCATGCGCACTCGGTCGAGGAGAAGCGCGTAGTGCGCCGGTGGCGCGTCGCCCGCCGCGACGGCCATCTCGAGCATCTCGAGGCAACGACGCTGCAGTCCGGGGTCGAACACCGCGCGCTGGGCGAGGATCCAGGCGGCCTCTTCCCCGTCGTCGTCGACGAGGCGCCGACCGGGCCAGCACTCGTAGTCGTCGAGGATCTCCCACAGTCGGTCGCCGTGGGGCGCGGCGGTCGGTCCGCCGTTCGCGCTGTCGCGCTCGGCCATCGCGATCAGCTCGACCCGTAGCGACGGATCGTCCCCCACGGATGGAAGGATAACGGCGGTGGGGTTTCTCACGAGTCGTCTCGTGCGCCGGTTGCGACCGGGCATCGCGGCGGCGCTGGCCGTCGAAGACGATTGGCGCCGGTACTGGGAGGAGTCCAACGAACGGGCACGAAGCGCCGAAGGACCTCTGTGGGTCGCACTGGGAGACTCGACCGCGCAGGGCATCGGTGCGTCGACGCCCGACCGCGGCTACGTGGGCCAGCTCCTCGGTCGTCTGCGCGAGCGTGAAAGCGGTGCTTGGCGCGTCGTCAACATCTCCCTGACCGGGGCGCGCATTGCCGACGTGGTGCGCGAGCAACTGCCGCGCCTCGACGAGCTCGGCGAGGCGGACCTCGTGACGTGCGCGGCCGGTGCCAACGACCTCATCCGCGTCGGGTTCCCCTGTGCGCGCCAGGCACTGCACGAGTTGATCGGCGGACTCTCCTCAGGTGCGGTCCTGGCGACGTGCCCCCAGGGCTTGTGGCCACGCCGCACGCTCGAGCTGAACCGCATCATTCATGCCGACGCGCCGGCCGCTGGGTTGCGCATCGCCGACGTGTGGGCCCACACCGGGGCTCCCTGGAGCGGGAAGTACGCCGGCGACGGCTTCCATCCAAATGAGATCGGCTACGCCGACTGGTGCGCGGCGTTTGCCGAGGCAATCGGCCTCGACGGCTCGTAGGCTCGCGGCGGCGACAGAAGGGGGGCCTCGTGGACGCCGCCGAGTACGAGGCGCGCGGGCTCTACGACCCGAGCGCGCCCGGCGCCGCTGATCGCCTCGCGCTGCTGAACTGGCTGGTCGACCGGGGCATCTCGATCGACAGGATCGCCGACGCGCACGAGCGTGACCACCTGACGGGCCTCGCAGGTGACGTCGCGCTTCGATCTGGTGAGCGGTTCACGTCCGCCGAGGTGGGCGAGAAGGCGGGTCTCTCCGTCGAGGAAGTCCAGCGCCTCGCGCTGGCCATCGGTCGGCCCGTCTCGGATCCCGACGAACGCGCCTTCACCGCTGCGGACGTCGAGGCGTTCCAGATGTTCGGGGCCGCCGCCGCCCTCTTCGGGGAGCAAGCGTTGCTCCAGTTCGTGCGCGTCCTCGGATCTTCGCTCGGTCGGGTCGCCGACGCAGCGGTGTCGTTGTTCCTCGCTGACGTCGAGGCGCCACTCGACCAGGCTGACGCCGGCGAGCTCGCGCTCGCCAAGGCCAATCTCGAGGCGGTCGAGACGGCAAAGCTCCTACCGCACCTTATGGAAGTCATCTTCCTTGCGCTCATGGAGGGTGCGATCGCGCGGAATCGCGTCGCGCGCATGGAGTCGGGCTCGAAGGTCACGGTCTTCGTGGCCGTCGGCTTCGTCGACCTCGTCGGCTTCACGCCCTTGTCACAGCGAATGCCGGCCAGCGAGCTGGGATCGGTCGTCGAGGAGTTCGAGGCAGCGGCCTACGACATCGTCTCCTCCAACGGCGGTCGGGTCGTGAAGCTCATCGGCGACGAGGTGATGTTCGTGGCGCTCGACGCTGCGTCCGCATCGGAGATCGCGCTGGCGCTCGTCGAGCGATTCGGTCGCGAAGGCAGCGTCACGCCGAGGGGTGGGCTCGCCGTGGGGGAGATCCTGACCCGTGGCGGCGACTACTACGGACCCGTTGTGAACGTCGCGTCGAGGATCGCCGACCTCGCGGTGCCGAACGAGGTCCTCGTCACCGACGAGCTCCGCGAGCGCGCCGAGAAGAATGCGGCGCCCCTCGCCTTCGACCCTGCCGGCCGCCGGCTCCTGAAGGGCTTCGATGAGCCCCTGGAGCTCTTCGCGCTTCGCCGGCCGTAGCTGTCACAGATTGCCGCTTCATTGCAGCGGCACTCTCGCTGAGCGAAACCGGCGCTTCAACGAAGCTCGTGGCTGGTGGTTGCGCTGCGACGCGGTGTCCTACGACGCGCGACGCGCTTGAGCTCGTGCTTCTTCTGCGGCCGCTCGTGACCGACTTATCCGAGCGGCAGACGGTCGCCGTGCACTTCGCATACGAATCCGCTCGGCCTCGAGCCGTTCCTCTTCTGCGCGCTGCACTCTGAAGTGCCGGAACGAGGTGACGATGAATCCGCCGAGCGCGACGACGAACACGATGGCGGCCAGCGTGTAGAGCGGCGACGACACATCGCTTTGTCCCGCCGCCAAACCGAGCAGCACGAGGAACAGCGGTCCGATCAGGGAAATGGCCGCCAGAGCGACCGGAGGCTCGCGCAACTCCTTGGGCAGCCTTACGAGCCGTTCGTCGAGTTGTTTTCGGTCGTTCATTCGTGCCTCTCGTGCCGGACCTCCGACCCGGCTTACCCGTGGAGCGGAAGCGTCAACCATGGACTCTAACCATTCGAGTGCGAGATGTATCGGCGCCTCGGGATCTGACGGATGTGTCAGATACATTTGCTGCTCATGACGGAGCCCGACTGGGGCCACGCCACCGAGCTCGATGACATCTCGGGCCGCGTGGCCGTCGCCGGGGTCGGCGAAACCGCCTATACGAAGGCGTCGGGGCGCAGCGCCCGGGAGATCGGGGCCGAGGCCGCGGAACGGGCCATCGCCGACGCGGGCCTGGAGCCCTCCGACGTCGACGGGCTCACCTGGAACGGCGCCTTCGCCGACTTCGACGCCGACGCCTTCCACGAGCACTTCGGCACGAGCCACGAACTGTGGACGTCGCCGTGGGGGGGCGGCATGACCTGGGCCGGCACGGCGCCGTACCTCGCGGCCAAGGCGATCGCCGACGGGAAGGCGACCCACGTGCTGAACGTGTTCCCGGTCGCCTGGGCCACCCAACGCGGGTCGATGACGGGCGGTCCGGGGGAGACGCACGCGGCCCAGCCGCTGAAGCAGAACCTCGAGGTGCCGTTCGGCTTCTTCCCTCAGCCCGTGTACTTCGCCACGATCATGCGCCGCCACATGCTCGAGTTCGGGACGACCGAGGAGCAGTTCGGCGCGATCGCCGTGTCGAGCCGGCACCACGCCAACCTCAACCCCGACGCAGTGATGCGCGACAAGCCCATGACCCTCGACGACTACCTCGCGTCGCCGATGCTCGCCGATCCCCTTCGCATGTTCGACTCGTGCCTCATCTCGGACGGTGGCGCCGCCTACATCACGACGTCGATCGAGCGCGCCCGCGATCTCCGCCAGCCGCCGGCGGTCGTGGGCGGGGTCGGAGAGGGGAGCGCGCACTCGGGTGGGCACTGGAGCCAGCAGCGCGACTTCACGTCGACCCCGCAGGTCTTCTCGGCGCCCGGCGCGTTCAAGATGGCAGGCCTCGACCCTGCGGATGTCGACGTACTCACGGTCTACGACCCGTTCACCGTCGTCTCGATGATGCAGATCGAAGACATGGGCTTCTGCCCCAAGGGCGAGGCCGGCGCATTCGTCGACGGCGGCGCGCTGCTCTACGACTCGGGTCAACTGCCGTTCAATACCCATGGCGGCCTGTTGAGCCACGCCTACGTGCTCGGCATCGCCCACGTCGTCGAAGTCGTCAAGCAGCTGCGCGGCACGGCGCCGGCACAGGTGCCGGGGTGCGAGGTCGGCGTGTACGGCGGTTACACGGGCATGAATGCATCGACGTTGATCCTCCGTACCGACGTGTGACCGAGATGGCGTTGAAGAGAGCGGACTTCCCACTGCCCGACCTCTCGGACGAGCGCACCGCCGAGTATTTTGCGGGCGCGGCCCGCGGCGAGCTCGTGATCCCAAGGTGCGACGAGTGCGCCCGCCTCGTCTGGTACCCCGAGCCTCGCTGTCCGGCATGCGGTGGCGAGTCGTTCACCTGGACGCCGGTGAGCGGTCGGGGACACCTGTTCTCGTGGACGGTCGTTCGGCGTCCCTTCCTGCCCGCGTTCGAGGAGATGGTGCCGTTCATCACCGCGCTCGTGTCGCTGGAGGAGGACCCTGCGGTACGCATCGTGAGCTACGTCATCGACTGCGAACCTGACGCCCTTGCCGCCGGCAGGCCCGTCGAAGCCGTGTTCCGCCCGTTGCGCTTCCCGACCGTCCCTGACCGCAGCGTGCAGGTCCCGATGTTCGTCCCGGCATGATCTACGACGGGCTGCGCGTCGTCGACCTGTCGACCGGGATCGCCGGCGGCTACTGCTCGAAGCTGCTCACCGACCTCGGTGCCGATGTGGTCAAGCTCGAGCCGCGCGAAGGAGATCCGCTGCGCCGGTACTCGGCGACGGGCTCGGTGGGCAAGGACGGCGACTCCGATGGCGTGCTCTTCCGTTACCTGCACACCTCGCAGCGCGGTGTGATCGTCGAAGACGAGGATCGCATCCGATCTTGGGTCGGGAGCGCCGACATCGTGCTCGAATCGTTCGTTCCCGGCGCCGCCGAGGAGCTCGGCATCATCGGCGTTGCCCCGGTGACGGTCTCGATCTCGTCGTTCGGGCGGGGCGGGCCCGACTCCCAGCTGTCGCTGCCCGAGGAGGTGCTCCAGGCGCGGTCGGGCTCCCTGTCGAACCACGGGCACATGGACAAGCCTCCGCTGACCGTCGGCGGGCAACTCGGCGAGTACGTGACGGGAGCGTTCGCCGCCCTCGGTGCCGTCACCGCGTGGTGGCGAGCCAGCCGCACCGGGCAGCCCGATCACGTCGACGTCTCGATGCTCGAGGCGATGCAGTACACGCTGGTGACGGTGCCGACGATCATGGCCCGTTTCCCGGGCGGGCACCTGATCAGCTTTCGGTGGGTGATGTTGCCGGGCAATGAGCCCACGGGAGACGGCAAGTTCGTCGGGATCACAACGGTCACGACCCAGCAATGGCGGTCGCTTCTCCACGTGATGGGCCGGGACGACCTTGGAGCCGACGAGGAGCTCGCGACGATGCTGGGGCGTTTTCGCCGCGCCGCCGAGGTCAACGAGGCGATCCGCAGCTGGACCATGCAACACACCGCCGACGAGGTCGTCGAGAAATGCGCGGAGGGTCGGGTGCCCGCCGCCGTCGTCGGCAACGGCCAGCTGCTCCCGACGTTCGTGCAGCTGGCCGAACGGCGCGCGTTCGAGCGGCAGCCCGCTGCGAACTTCCTGCGGCCGCGGGCGCCGTTCCGCTTCTCTGCGGTGCGCGACCGGGTGATGACCCCTGCGCCGCGGCTCGGTGTACAGGAAGGCGAAGACGACGCGCCGGCGCCACGTCCGGTCGGCGGCACTCCGGGCGCGGTCGGCGAGCGCCCGTTCTCCGGCATCCGCGTGCTCGACTTCACGGCGTTCTGGTCCGGTCCGTTCGCGACGGCGTGGTGGAGCGCGATGGGCGCCGACGTGATCAAGGTCGAGTCCGTCCAGCGGCCGGACGGGATCCGCTTCAGCGCTGCCGTTCGCCCCAAAGTCGAGCCGCGGCACTACGAGATGGCAGGGCTGTTCCATGCCACCAACCTCGGCAAGCGTGGCATCACGCTCGATCTCGGCCAGCCCGAGGGCCTCGCGCTCGCACAGCGGCTCGTCGAGCGGTCCGACATCGTGTGCGAGAACTTCACGCCTCGGGTGATGGACGCCTTCGGCCTCGACTACGAGGCGATGCGAGCCATTCGTCCCGACGTGATCGTGCTCCGCTTGCCCGCGTTCGGGTTGGAGGGCCCGTGGCGCGACCGGCCCGGGTTCGCGCAGACGATGGAGCAGATCACCGGGATGGCCTGGCGCACCGGATACGAGGGCGGACCGCCGATCATTCCGGGCGGGTTCGTCGATCCGGCCGTCGGTGTGCACGCCGCGATCGCGCTCGTGGCCGCCCTCGAACACCGGGACCGCACCGGCGAGGGTCAGCTCGTCGAGATGCCGATGATCGAGGTGGCGGCGGCGATGACGGCCGAGCAGGTTGCGGAGTACTCGGCGTACGGCGAGCTGCTCGGGCGTCGAGGCGAGCAGGGCGTGTACCGCTGCGAGGGCGAGGGCGAGCAGTGGGTCGCGGTGCACCTGGGGTCCGATCCGCTGCCACCGGAGGAGCGAGCGGCGTGGTGCGCCCAGCGCCCGGCCGACCAGGCGGCGAAGGAGCTCCTCGACGCCCGGATCCCGGCGGCGGCCATGGTGCCGGCCTTCATGGCGCTCGATGACCCGCAGCTTCGGGCCCGGCGGTACTTCGAGCCCGTCGCGCACTCCCTGGTGGGGGAGCACGAGTACCCGGGTTGGCCCATGCGGTTCTCGGCCGGGCCCGACCGGTACTGGCGTGCCCCCGCCCCGCTGCTCGGGCAGCACAACGACGAAGTGCTACGGCGCGAGCTCGGTGTGGGGGACGACGAGATGGCGCGTCTCCGCGAGCAGCACGTCATCGGTGACGCGCCGGTTGCCGGCGGCTGAGGCGGTCAGCGGGTCGCGTCGGCGACGATCGGGTCCGGTTGCGCGCAGGTGCACGAGGCGCCCGACATACGGGCCATCACCATCGCTCCGACCGGACCGGCACTGCCGTAGAACGAGGAGGCCGATGCCCTGTGCTCGATGGGAAGGCCGCAACGCGCGCACCGCACGTCGGCGTGTGACCGGAGCGTCCGCCAGTGCCACGAACGGCCGTGGCGTGAACTCATACCACCAGCATCGCGCCACTCGCCCTCGGCGAAAACCCTTGGCTACGCAGCGAGCCAGAGCGCCGCGTTTCGGACGTACGCGTGGATTTCCGCCAGCGCCTGCGGATTCTGCTTCATCCCGTCGCCCGGCGGCTCGCTCACGAAGCTGGGACAGCCTGCTTCGATGTCCCAGTTGTAATCGGCGAAGTGGTGAAAGCTCGCCTCTGCGATCGCGCGGCCGAGCTGGTTGCCTTCTTCGTCTTCACCCTCCTCGAACGCCACGACGAGGTTGAAGGGGCGACCCGTGACCGAGCTCCGGCCCATGGCGATCACGCGTGCACTGTCGTCTTCGTCAGGGACGCCGATGTCACCCTCATGCGGGTGCGAGGGAAAGAGCTCGATTTGCCCAGTGGGTGCGGCGTCGCGTCGCAAGAGCTCGTGGACCGGTTCTGTCACGGTGATGCGTTGGTAGTCGCCGTTGCGGCCCGAGTGGTAGTTGGGCCAGGAGATCGCGGTGGTCTCGGTGTCGTCGCCGCTGCGCCGTGAGCTGTCAGGATTGGGGTGTCGTGTGTGGAAGTAGTGCGCCGCGCCGAGACGACTGACCTCGCAGAGAGACGACCCGAGATCCTGATGGTCGCGTGTCGCCAGAACTGCGCCACCGCGGCGATTGAACGCGCTGATGCCCGAGCAATCCTGCGCGCTGAGACCATTGCCGTCGTCAGCGGCGAGGATCCAGACCTCGTCGAAGTCGAGATCCGCCAGATGACTCAGCACCGGATCGTTGCCATTGGCGTCGGGCTCACGGTCGCGCGCCGTCACCTCGGCTATCCGATCGCCGCGCTCGTCGGTCAGCGATTCCAGGTGGTCGCGAAGCAACGAGAACCGGTCGATGTTCCAGTCGTCGTCGGCGTGGGGGATGGTCGTCTGGAGCAGGATCTTGATCACGTCGTCATTCCAACGACTCAAACGGCACCGCGCATTCCTGGATCACGGCGCGATCAGGTGCAGGTCGCCGAACTCGTGCCAGCGGTAGCCGAGCTCGAGGGCAGAGGCGTAGCTGCGGTCGAGGAGGTCGCGGCCGGCTACCGCCTCGAGCAACTGGAGGTGTGACGCCTCGGGCTCGTGCCAGCCGGTGAGCAGCCCGTCGACGGCACGGACGCTGCGTTCCGGTGTGATGACGAGGTCGGTCCAGCCCTCGCCGGCACGAACGCGATCATTCGCGTCGGCGACCGTCTCCAGCGCCCGGGTGGCAGTCGTTCCCACCGCGATGACCGCGTGACCGGTGTCACGGGCGGTGTTCACCCGCTCGGCGGTCGCGACCGGGACCCGGTACCACTCCGCGTACGGCGGCTCGTGCGCCTCCTGTGAGCTCACGCCGGTATGAAGAGTGATGGGCGCGATGCCGACGCCTTTTGTGACGAGTCGCGTCACGAGCTCGGGTGTGAACCCGCGTGCTGCGCTCGGCATCTCGGCGCTTCCGGGATCGGCGGCGAACGCGGTCTGGTACGCCTCGATCGGCCAGCTCAGCGCGGTGCAGCCGTAACGGATCGGGTGGCCCGAACGCGCCAGGTACTCGAGCACGGGGCGGTCGAGGCGCGGGACGGCCACCCAGAGACGGGCCGGGCCGTCTTCCGGGTACGGCTGCACCAGCTCGAGCACCCCTCCGCCTTCAAGCGCCACGACGTCGCCGGCGTGCGCGTCGCCGTCGGGCAGCGTGCCGGCGCCGCACGGCCGCCGCACCTCGACGACCCACTGGTCCCGCCGGCCGGGCAGCCGGGTCGAAAAGTGCACGACGCGCCCGTCGGCGGTCGCGACGGCGGCGGGGACCGTGGCCGACGTGTTGACGACAAGCAGGTCCCCGGGCTCGAGGAACCGGGGCAGCCGCGCGAATGTCGTGTCGACGAGTTCCAGGCTGAGCTTGCGCGCCACCAGCATCCGGACTTCGTCGCGTGCCAGCCCCCGCGCTTCGGCCGGAGAGTCGGCGACGAGCTCGTCGGGCACCTCGAACCGCGCCAATGTCGCGGTAGCAATCATGACGCCACCGCCGTCGCGTCCGCTGCCGCCAGGGTTCGCGCTTCGTAGCGGCCGCTGGCAAGGTCGCCTTCGATCACCGTCAAGAGCCCGGGGACGCTCGCCTCGGGCGGTGGACGGTCCGAGATGTCCTCGCCAGGGAACGCCTCCTGGTGCATCTGCGTACGCATGTCGCCGGGGTCGACGACGTAGACGCGCAGATCCGGCTGCTCGGCGGCGAGCACCCTCGTCCATTGCTCCAGCGCTGCTTTCGACGAGCCGTAGCCACCCCAGCCTTCGTACGGCTCGACGGCGGCGTCAGAGGTGATCGAGACGATCCGGGCGTCGCGGCCCATCCGTGGCAGCAGCATCTGCGTGAGCCGCAGTGGCGCGAACACGTTGGCGGCGTAGACACGTTCGAGCGCGTCGAGCGGATAATCGGCCAGCGGCGGCTGGGGGCTGGGCCCGAGCAGGCTCGCGTTGTGGACGAGCAGATCGAGCCCGCCCCCGAGTGCGTCCACGGTCGCCACCAGACCGCGGCGGTGATTCTCGTCGCAGATATCACCGGGCACGGCGTGGACGGGCGCGAGCTCACCCAGATCGTCGGCGGCAGTGCGCAAGTCGTGCTCACCGCGGGCGTCGATGACCAGCTCCCAGCCCTCGGTTGCCAGGGCGCGGGCGAGGGCGAGGCCGAGCCCTCGCGAGGCGCCGGTGATCAGTGCGCGATTCGGCATCGTTGCTCCTCGCTCGTTCCGTTCGCTTGCGAGGAAGGTACGTACCCGACTCGCTCGTCACATCGGGCTGCGGACGGGACTTGTCTCGGTCGAAAGTCGTAGGACCCGGCTGTTGTCTCGGCGGCGGGGTGGTGGGCGCGTTTCTTGTACTGCGGTCGGACTTGTGTGCGCTCGTGCTGCCGCTGGGTGCGCTGGTCGTGCTGATGGGCGTCGCCCTCACTCAGCGCGCTGGACGATGAACGCGGCGACCGTCGCGAGCGAGTTCGTCGCCGTGTGGACGACCATGGGGGCGATCAGGCTGCCCGTGTGCAGGCGCACCGCGCAGAAGAGTGCTCCACCGATGCCCGTCAGGGCGACTGCGCCGGCCACGGCGCCAGCGGTGGCCGTGGTCCCGGCGGCGAACTCGTTGGCACGCAGCCCGTTGATCGTCGGCAGGATGTGCCAAAGGCCGAACAGTGCGGAGGACACCGCCACCGCGGGCACCGTCGACGTGACCCTCAGCAGCAGCGCGAGGAGCACCCCACGAAACGCGAGCTCCTCGAACAGCGCCGTCCCAACGGGGATGCGCAGCAACGCCTCGTAGGCGAGGTCGGTGCCCGACAGGTCTGCGACGCGCTGGTCGTGGAAGAGTCCACGGGTCGCCGGAAGCGCGACGCCCGCCGCGAGCCCGACCGCCACGAGGCCCGCGATCGCAACACCCCAGCGGAGCCCGGCCGCCGCGTTGGCACGCCCGAGTCCGAGGTCGCCGAGGGACGCGCCTGCGCCCAGCGCGAGAGCGACGAGGACAGCCCCAGTCAGTAGGTTCGCCGGCACATACGCCGCGTCGGGCACGACCTCGTTGCCGAAGACGTTGTGCAAGGCCAAGACGGCGACGACGAGCACTATCCAAGTCATGGCGGATCCGGGTCATCCGGTGGGACGAGGTCCCAGTTGCGGGGTACGCCGACGACTCTCCAACCTCCATACGTCTTGAGCACGTCGTGGTGGGAGCAGATGCGCCACGCGTTGGCGAGCTCCGTGCGGCCCCCATCTTCGAGCGGCACGACGTGGTCGATCTCGAGGAACTGGTTGTTGGCGCAAGCCGTGACACCGCAGCTGGGATAGCTGGCCTCGAGGGCGCGGCGCAGCTTGGTGGGGATGGTTCGTTTGGGGCTGGAGACGGCGGTGATGTCGTCGTCGGCGCGGACCAGCACACTGACGCGGGAGTTGTCGAGCAGCGCCCGCGCCGTCGTAACGGGCACGGGGCCGACGTCTTTGACGTCGCAGCGCTCTCCGGCGTCGGTGTGCCCGCGAGCGAGGGCCGCGCTGTCGACCGTGACATGCACCTCGACCGGGGCCAGGCGGGCGCTCATGCAGTAGGCGCCGTCAGGGTCCATCCAGTCGTGCGCGCGCCGCTGCGCGTGCAGCCGGCGGGCCCGGGCCCGGTCATCGGCTTCGGCGCCCGCCCGTACATCCCGGCAGCGATCCCGTAGCCCCTTCACACTTGTTGATCCCGCGGTCTCGAGCAGATAGACCTCCGAGCCCGGATCGTCTACGGCAGCCGAAGCGATCTCAGCCGCCTGGTCTCGGAGAGTTTGCCGGCGCGGAAGGCGGCATCTGTATCCGGCAGCGGCTCCAGGCACGCGCTGTGTCCAATGTGCGAGCGGCCGCACCGACCGTCTCTCCAGTGGCCTCGGCAACCCAGTGCGCCGCGTCGCGATGACCGCCTTTGCGCCACATTTTCGTCTCGTCGATGCGGCGCGCGAGCAGGGCCTTCATCGCCGCGCACACTCGCTCGCCCTCGCTCACGACCTCGAACAGAGCGGCCGCGCCGGCACCGTCCACAAGCAGCGGGTCCAGGTCGCGCGCCACTGTCTTCAGAGTGTCGACGGCGCTGCGAACGTCCTCGAACACGCTTCCGCCCGCGCAACCGGAACCGACCTGGGGGAAGCGTCAAGGAGAAGTATACGAACAAGTGTTCGATCTTGTCAAGAGGGTCAAGCGGCGCGTCTAGCGAGTCGCCGAAACCAGCCATGCCGCCGACCCGAGCAACACGCCGTCCGGCGTCTCGTAAGCGCGCAACGCGTCGCGGACCGCCGCGATGGCGCGGCCGACCGTCGCCTCGTCGACGTCCGTGAACAACCTGCGAAACAAGCGGATGCCAAGTGTGAACGTGAGAGCCTCGTCGACGTCATCGCCGAGCGGAAGCTGCTCGTTCACCTCCTGCATGTCGACGTCGTGCCACCCGGCGGCGGAAAGGATTCTGCGCACGCGATCTGGGTCGGCGAACGAGAACGGGCCCGGATCGTCGGGAGAACCGGGATCCGGTGGCGGAACGTGCGTGAGGGCAGCGGCCGCGGGCACGAAGATCCAGTCGTTCCGCGGGAACCCTTGCCAGCAGACGAATACCAGCCGTCCGTGTTCTCGGGTGGCCCGGGCCAGGTTGGCGAATGCCGCAGTGGGATCGGCGAAGAACATCACCCCGAAGCGGCTGATCACGACGTCGGACGCGGCGCCGTCGAACGGGTGAACCTGCGCATCACCTTGCTGGAAGCCGACGTTGCCGAGCCCTTCTTTCTCGGCGAGTGCGCGCGCTCGCTCGAGCATGGCCGCAGACAGATCGATTCCGGTGGCGTCACCCGCCGTAGCTGCCCGGGCCGTCGCTCGTGTCGTGGCGCCGCACCCGCAGCCGACGTCGAGCACACGGTCGTGTGCAGAGATACCAGCGGCCGCGAGCAGGGGTGCGTCGAGCGGGGCCAGCACCGCGTCGTGCCGGTCCTGGTACTCGACCCAGTGCCGGGACTCGGTGGTATTCCAGTACTTCGCTTCCTCGACGTTCGCGATCTCTTCGTCCACACCGCACCCCCGATCGAAGGCAGGATGGTCGGGCCACGTCAGGCGAGCAAGAGGTAAACGTCAATGAGCGATGACTTCACCTGGATGGACGCCACGGCGCAGGCAGAGCTGGTGCGCAACGGAGAGGTCACACCGGCCGAGTTGGTCGAGGCTGCCATCGCGCGCATCGACAAGCTCAACCCGCAGTTGAACGCGGTGATCCACCGTCTCGACGACAAGGCGATGGCCACGGCCACCGACTCTGCGCTTCCGGACGGCCCGTTCCGAGGAGTCCCGTTCCTCGTGAAGGACGGCGTCTGCCACACCGCGGGCGATCCGTTTCACTGCGGCATGCAGGTGCTGAAAGACATCGACTGGCACGAGGACTCCGACACCTGGCTCGCCGAGCGCTATCGGGCGGCCGGCTTCGTCTTCGTCGGGAAGACGAACCTGCCGGAGCTCGCGAGCTCGGTGACGACCGAGCCGCTGGCGTACGGGGCGACGCACAACCCGTGGAGACTCGAGCACTCCCCGGGCGGCTCGAGCGGCGGGTCCGCCGCGGCCGTTGCCGCCGGTCTGGCGCCCGTTGCGCACGGCAATGACATGGGAGGTTCGATTCGCGTCCCGTCGAGCGCGTGCGGGCTCGTCGGTCTCAAGCCCGCACGCGGCCGTACCACGCTCGGTCCCGACTTCGGCGAGTTCTGGGGCCCCCTGACCCACGAGCACGTGCTCACCCGCAGCGTGCGCGACTCGGCCGCGGTGCTCGACGCCGTGGCCGGGCCGGGCCCCGGCGACCCGTACATCGCACCGCCGCTCACCCGCCCCCTGGCTCGCGAGGTCGGCGCCGACCCCGGCCGCTTGCGGATCGGCGTCCGCACGACGCGCAACGACGGGGTCGAGTCGCACGCCGAGTGCGTCGCCGCGGTCGAAGCGGTGGCGAGTCTGCTCGACGAGCTCGGCCACGACGTCACGCCGGCAAAGTTCGACGCGCTGGAGGAAGCCGACATCGGCTTCCTCGGCATCTACGGGTCGGCGATCGCTCGCGATCTCGAACGCTGGGGCCAACGGATCGGCCGCACACTCACGCCGAGCGACCTCGATCCCATGAACGCGCTCACTGCTCAGATGGGCCAGGCGCTGACCGGCGCGCAGTATCTGGCGGCGACCGAGACAGCCCATGCGTGGTCACGGCAGGCGGCGTCGTGGTGGGCCGACGGGAACGACGTGCTCGTGACACCGACGATGCCCGAGCCGCCGGAACGGCTCGGTGTTCTGGCTCCCGACACCGACGACGTGATCGGGACGCTGACGCGCATGGGCACCTACGCCATGTTCACGGCGCCGTTCAACATCAGCGGCCAGCCCGCGATCTCGCTGCCACTCCATTGGAGCGCCGACGGGCTCCCCATCGGCGTGCAGCTCGTCGCCGCCTACGGGCGCGAAGACGTGCTCATCCGGCTTGCGTCGCAGCTCGAGCAAGCGCGCCCGTGGGCGGACCGGCGGCCGCCGACGTCCCCCTAGTCGCGCACACCCAGCATCTGTGCGAGCTGGGCGCCGTTGCGCTGGGCGTAGTCCTGGTAGCAGTTGTTCATCACGACGTGGGTCGTTTCGCTCTCTTCGCTCAACCGGCGGATGCGCGGCACCCACTCCTCGAGCTCACGGTCCGAGTACAGGTACCGGAACCGCCGCTGCACCGATCCGCTCTCCCATTCCTCTCTGTTCCGCCCATGGAAGCGGATGACCCCCAGCGCCGGTGACGTTGCCGCAACGACCGGCGGGAGCGAGCTTCGGAAGCCCTGCGGCATGTCGACACAGACGTACGCCAAATCATGCTCCCGGAGGAAATCGAGCGTCTCCTCCCGATTCTCTTCGGTCATCCACGACTGATGACGGAACTCGACGCAGATTCGCCGCGGCTTGGCGCGCTCGGCGCATTCGACCAGGTAATCCTTGCTCGACCGCCTGATCGTGAACCAGGGCGGGAACTGGAACAGCACCGCACCCAGCTTCTCCGTGCGTTCGAGGGGATCGAGGGCGTCGAAGAAGCTCGACCAGAGATACTCGACCGCGTCGGGGTCGAGATCTTTCGGGTAGACGCGTTGCTTGCCTTCCGGGCGCATCTCTTCGGGGAGCGACGTCACCTTCGTCGGGTGCTGCGTCAAGATCGAGAACGCTTTGATGTTGAAGGTGAAGCCGGGCGGCGTGCGCTGCGCCCACTGCTGCACGACCTGCCTCCGCGGCGGGTAGTAGTAGGTCGAGTCGACCTCGACGAGTGGAAACTGCGAGGCGTAGTACTTCAGGCGTGCCTCCGCGCTTGTCGCGTCCGGTGGGTACCAGCCCGACTTGAGCAACGACTTGTCGGTCCACGAGGCGCTGCCGACGAGGATGCGACCCATCGCGTCAGGTGCCCGCTTCGCTCGCGTCGACGAGGCCTTCCCGAACGGCGAGCAGTGCCGCCTGCGTACGGTCGTGCAGCCCCAATTTCATGAGGATGCTGCTCACGTGGCTCTTCACGGTCTTCTCCGAGACTACGAGGGCCTCGGCAAGCTCGCGGTTCGACAGCCCTCGGGCGAGCAACCGGAGAACCTCGCGTTCTCGCGGAGTGAGCGACGACACGTCGGGGCTCGGGGAGGGCCGTGCGACCTCCTGCATGACTCGTCCCGCGATCTGCGGGTCGAGGAGCGCCTCGCCCTCGTGCACCAGCCGGATGGCGGCCTCGAGGCCCGTCGGTTCGACGTCCTTGAGCAGATAGCCGGCTGCGCCGGACTGCACTGCGGGGATGACCTGGTCGTCGGAG
>JBKOWY010000037.1:0-10735 GCA_046724655.1 Actinomycetota bacterium | reverse complement strand
TTGCCGCCACGGCGGCGCCGACGATGCCGGCCTCGTTGAGCAGCTGGGCGGGGACGATCGGGGCGCGGGTCTTGAGGAACTCGAAGAACTTCGTCGCCTTCTTGCTGACCCCCCCGCCGATGATGAACAGGTCGGGCCAGAAGAGCTTCTCGACGTGACGCAGGTACTCGTCGACGCGCTGGCCCCACTTCTTCCAGCCCAGGCCCTTGTTCTCGCGCACGCTCTCCGACGCCCGCTTCTCGGCCTCCTTCCCCTGCAGCTCGAGGTGGCCGAGCTCCGTGTTGGGCACGAGCCTGCCGTCGACAAAAAGGGCGCTGCCGATGCCCGTACCAAGGGTGATCACCATCACGACGCCTTTCTTGTCGTGGCCGGCGCCAAAGCGCATCTCGGCCAGACCGGCGGCGTCGGCGTCGTTGAGGACGACGAACGGCCGCCCCGCCGCCTGACCGAGACGCTTGGCGACGTCCTCGCCGATCCAGGACTCGTCGACGTTGGCGGCGGTCTGCGCCACCCCGCCCAGGATCACGGCCGGGAACGTGGCCCCAGCCGTCCCTTCGCCTCCGAATTTCGCCGCGACCTGGGCGACCACGTCGGCCACGGCGTCGGGCTTTGCCGGTTGGGGCGTGAGCAGCCGATAGCGGTCGGCGGTGAGGGTCCCCCGCTCGATGTCGACGGGCGCCCCCTTGATGCCGGTCCCCCCGATGTCGATCCCCAGCACCTCGGCCACGGCTCACCCCCACGCTTCGCGAGACTCCTCGAAGGCTATTCGTCGTGTTGCGCATCGCGGACGGAGGCCCGCCCGGCCGGCGCTTGGGAATACCCGACCTACGGGGTAGCATTTTCGTAGGTAAGCGCCCGTGTCGGGCCCGGCCGAGAGGATCAACCATGCCCGGCTTCCGTGAGCTGCTCGCCAAGGTCAAGCAGAACATCCGCGAGGTGGATCCCGCGGAGGCGGAGCCGCGTCTCGGTGACGCCACCTTCCTCGACGTCCGCGAGCTCGACGAGTTCGAGCAGGGGACGGTGCCCGGCGCCGTGTTCATCCCGCGCGGGCATCTCGAGAGCCAGGTCGAGGGCAAAATCAGCAACAAGGATCAGCCCGTCGTCGTGTACTGCGCGGGCGGCACACGCTCGGCCTTCGCGACCGAGACCCTCCAGGAGCTCGGCTACAAGGACGTCGTCTCGATGGCGGGCGGCTTCGGGCGCTGGAAGAACGAGGGCAGGCCCTGGATCACGCCCGCGCTGCTCGATCCCGAGCAGCGGAACCGTTACCACCGCCACATCCTGCTGCCCGAGATCGGCGAGGCCGGCCAGCAGAAGCTTCTCGAGAGCAAGGTGCTGCTGCTCGGCGCCGGCGGTCTGGGCTCACCTGCCGCTCTGTACCTGGCCGCGGCCGGCGTCGGGACCATCGGCATCGTCGACATGGACGTCGTCGACCAGTCGAACCTCCAGCGCCAGATCTTGCACAACGTCGACCGCATCGGTGACCGCAAGGTCGACTCGGCCAAGAAGACGCTCACGCAGCTGAACCCGGACGTCGACGTCGTCACCTACGACGTCCGTCTCGGCGCCGACAACATCCTCGACATCATCGACGGCTACGACGTGATCGTCGACGGCACCGACAACTTCCCCACCCGGTACCTGCTCAACGACGCGTCGCTGTTGAAGCGGATCCCTGTCGTGCACGGATCGATCTTCCGCTTCGAGGGCTACGTCACGGTCTTCGCGCCGTACGAGGGGCCCTGCTACCGGTGCATGCTTCCGGAGCCACCTCCGGCCGAGCTGGCCCCGAACTGCGCCGAGGCGGGCGTCCTCGGCGTGCTGCCCGGCATCGTCGGGTCGTTGCAAGCGCTCGAGGCGATCAAGGTCCTGCTCGACCTGGGTGACCCGCTCGTCGGGCGCATGCTCGCCTACGACGCGCTCGAGCAGTCGTTCCGCAGCTTCAACGTGCGGCGCGACCCGGAGTGCCCGGCGTGCGGCGAGAACGCAGGCGAGATCGTCATCGCCGAGTACGACGACCTCTGCCTCCCCCACGGGACCCTGGCCGACGGATCGACGACCGATCACTGAGCTCGGACGCGTAGCGCCCTAGGGCTCGACCGGTTCCGAGCGCACGGCTTCGAGGAACGCTTCGGCCTCCTCACCCGTCGTCTCGCGCAACGGCCGCCAGAGCAGCGCCGTCATCGCGATCAGTGCCGCCGTCGAGCCGGCGACGTACGCCAGCTCGGCTCGGAGGAGCACATCGCTACCCGCGATGACGGCGATGACGAACACGGTGACCCCGATCACCCAACCGACGGCCGCTCGACCGTGGTGCTCGAGGGCGATGAGCGCCTGGGACAGCGTGAGGGCAAGCATGTAGATCGACGCGCCCAGCGCGAGCAGCGCCATGTCGCGCACGCCAAGCTGATAGTCACTGCCGAAGAACGTGCGCACGGCCCACGGGCCGAGGACGGCCGAGACGATCACCGATGCGGCGCCGATCGCGATCACGGCGATCGTCAGCTTCCGCAGCCCGGCGCGGAACGCCTCGTGCTCTCCGGCGCCGCGCTGACCCGAGAGCTCGGGCACGAACGTCGCTTGGACCGCCTGAAAGAAGTAGAGGGGGACGCGGGACAGGATCGCCCCGGCGAAGATCCAGCTCGCCTGCTCGGACTCGGCGCTGCTCGACAGGAGCTTCACGACCACCGGCGCCGCGTTGAGCAGGGCGAGCGCGAGGGCCGACCCCGCGACCAGCAGCCCGACGTTCCTCGAGATCTCGGTCCATGACGCGGGTGGGCCCGGCTCCACGAGCCCCCGCTGGCGTGACAGCGCGATGGCGACTCCGGCGAACGGCGCAACGCCAATGAGAATGCCGTAGGGACCGGCCGTCTCGACGCCGACCACGGCGAGCGCCGCGCACGCCGCGAGTCGCAAGAGGCCCTCGCTCCCGGTGAGCAAGCCGTACGGTCCGAAGCGGTCGTACCCGGCGAGCACACCGCGCGTGAGGTGCTCGGTGAAGTAGCCGACGAGCATGATCGCCAGCGCCCACAGCAGCAGCGTCTGACCATCGAACAAGGAGTCGACGATGGGAAAGACGAGCGCCGCGAGCAGGATCACGATCACGAGGGTCGCCGCGAGGACCCCGCCGGCGATGGCCCCGCGGCGGATCAGCGGTGCGCTGCCGACCCTCCGGGCGCGCCGGACCGCGATGGCACGGGCGACCTCTTGTTCCAGCGGCTGGAAGAAGCCAGGAGCGGCGGCGAACGCTATGGCCCACAGGACGGCAAGGGCGCTGTAGCGGTCGCTCCCCAGCACCTGACCGGAGACAGCAAGGAAGAGGTACGCGGTGATCCCGGTGATGACGAGCCACGCCGCGATCGTCACGCTTCCCTTCGGGAACGGATTGCGCTCGCGGAGTTGCTGACGAAGAAGGCGGCCCCGGGTCGCTCTCGTCGCCTCGCCCACGCTCAGCTCGTGCGCGACGGTTTCTTGAACCGCTCGACGAGCTCGACCAGCGTACGCACCCCGTAGCCGGTGCCACCCTTGACGAGGTACCCGTCGTCGTTGCTGGCTCGGGCCGGTCCGGCGATGTCGAGGTGCGCCCACGGCACGCCGTCGACGAATTCGGACAGGAACAGCGCGGCGGTAATCGCGCCGCCGTAATGACTCGTGCTGATGTTGCGGAGGTCGGCGACCTCGGAGTCGAGCAGCTTCCGGTAGTCGGACGGAAGTGGGAGCGGCCAGACGGGCTCGCCGACGGCGTCGGCGGCTCCCCGCACCTGTTCCGTCCAGCTGTCACGGTTGCCCATCAGACCCGCGATCTTGTCGCCCAGCGCGACCATGCACGCGCCGGTGAGCGTGGCGACGTCGACGACCGCGTCGGGCTTGTCTTCGGCAGCGAGCGACAGCCCGTCGGCGAGGATGAGACGGCCCTCGGCGTCCGTGTTCAGGACCTCGACGCTCTTGCCGTTGCGGATCTTGAGCACATCGCCGGGACGGATGGCGGTCCCGCTGGGCATGTTCTCGACCATGGGGACGTACGCCACAACCTTGGTCTTGACCCCGAGGTCCTTGAGGACCGACAGCGTCGCGAGCACGGCCGCCGCGCCCGACATGTCGGTCTTCATCGTCTCCATCCCGCTAGAGGTCTTGATCGACAAGCCACCCGAGTCGAACACGACGCCCTTACCGACCAGCGCGACGAATCCCTTCGCGCCAGACGGCGAGTAGGTCCCCTTGACGAGCCGGGGCGAGTTGGCCGAGCCCTGGCCCACGCCGAGCACGCCACCGAGCCCTTCGGCCTTGATCTCGGCCTCGGTCATGACCTTGACCGTGACGCCCTTCCCGCGCAGCAACGTGCGTGCCGCACTCGCAAATGCGGCAGGTGACTTCGCGCCGGAAGGCTCGTTGACCATGTCGCGCGCCCACGTCACCGCCTGGGAAATGGTTGCCCCGCGCTCGAGCGCCGCGTTGACCCGCGCGCTCGACCGCCCGACGATGATCACCTTCTTCAACTTGCTGACATCGCCTTCGGCCTTGTACTTCACGAATTGGTAGGAGCCGAGCACGAAGCCCTCGGCGACGGCCTGCGCCGCGTCCGGCCGTTCGATCCCGGCCGCGTCGGCGAGGTCGACCAGGGTCGTCGCCACCGAAGTGACCTTGCGCGCCCTCCGAGCGACGGCGGCGGCGGCGCGGCGCAACCCGTCGGCGGTGAGCTCGTCGAGCTTGCCCACGCCGACGAGCACGGCGGCGTCGGCACGCACGCGTTCCCGCGTCGGCACCGCGAGCGACTCGCCCGGCTTGCCCTGGAAATCGGCTTCCTGCATGAACGCGTCGAGGCCGCCGTCGAGCGCAGCATCGACCGCGTCGGCGCCGGGGCCCAGGTCGCGGCCTGTTCCGATCGGCACGGCCAGCAGGTCGGCGGCGACGCGGTCGACGGGCGGGGCGGCGACGCTGAACGCGAGCGACACGGATACCTCCTAGTGGTGCTCAGTCTCGATCGTCGGTCCGCACGGGGCGGAACCCGTGCTCCTGCCAGCGTGCCAGCGTGTACACGAGGTCGGCGAGCCGGTTCAGGTACGGCACCACGAAGCTCTCGTCGAGCCACCCCTGGGCGCGTGCGGCGACGGCCTCCCGCTCGGCCCGGCGGACGACCGTCCGGGCGAGATCGAGGGCGGCAGCGACCGGGTTCTCGCCTGGGAGCACGAACTCCTGCGGCGGGTCGAAGCGCGTCGTGACGTCGTCGATGATCGGCTCGAGCGCGTCGACCATCTCGCGCGTCACCCGTGACACGCCGGGCTCGAGGTGGTCCCGACGGTCGGGCGCGGTGGCGAGCTCGGCCCCCACGACGAACAGCTCGCGTTCGAGCCTGATCAGGAGCCTGTTCAGCTCGGTACCCGGTTCGGTCTGCGCGCGAGCGACGCCGATGGCCGACACGGCTTCGTCGACCGCGCCGTACGCCTCCGGGCCGGGAGCGTCCTTGGCGACGCGCCCGCCATGGAAGAGCCCGGTGGTGCCGTCGTCGCCCTTCCGCGTGTACACCTTCCGGGCGGCGCTCATGCGCGGCCAAGGCTAGAGGACGCTTGGCGTTACGCTGTCCGGCGATGTCCGTCGCCTCCAAGCGGCCGGCACCAGCGCCCGGGCCCGAGGCGCCGGCGCCCGCACCCAGGCCGTCACTCGCCCGCAGCTTGCTGCGCACGGCGCGTCCCAAGCAGTGGGTGAAGAACGTGCTGGTGTTCGCGGCGCCCGGCGCCGCTGGTGTCCTGTCAGAGCCCGCGCAACTCGGACGCACGATGGTCGCGTTCGTGGCGTTCTGCCTGGCGGCCAGCGGAACCTACTTCCTGAACGACGCCCTCGACGTCGAGGCCGATCGGCAGCACGCGACGAAGCGCAACCGCCCGATCGCGGCCGGGCACATCACCACGAGGCAGGCGAAGATCGTCGCCGGAGTGCTGATCCTGCTCGCGCTCGGCATTTCGGCGCCCTTGAACAACGGCCGGCTCGTGGCTGTGGTTGGGGCGTACGTCGTCGTGACGGTGTCGTACAGCCTGTGGCTGAAGCACGAGCCGATCATCGACCTCGGCGCCGTCGCCGCCGGTTTCGGGCTGCGCGCGATCGCAGGCGGCGCGGCCACGGGCGTTCCGCTGTCGAACTTCTTCCTCATCGTGGTGGGCGCGGGCTCGTTGTTCATGGTGGCGGGAAAGCGCCACGCCGAGTTGAACGAGCTGGGCGACTCGTCGAGCAACCATCGCGTCACGCTGGGCCACTACACGGACTCGTTCCTCAACTACGTGCGAGCAACGACGTCGGGCGTCGCCATCACCGGCTACGCGTTGTGGGCGTTCGAGAAGGCGGACCAGGTTGGCAATCAGTTCTGGTTCCGGTTGTCGATCGTCCCGTTCGTGCTCGCCATCCTCCGGTACGCGCTCACCGTGGAGCAGGGAGGTGGCGGCGCGCCCGAGGAGGTCGTGCTCAGCGACCGGGTGCTCCAGGTGCTCGGCGCGCTCCTGCTCGCATGCTTCGCGATCGGCGTCTATGCCGGTTGATCCGAACGCGATCGGCGCCCGACGGCTGCTGACGGGTTGGGGACGGACGGCACCCACGGCCGCCACCGTCATCGCCCCCGACACGGTCGACGACGTCGCGGACGTCCTCGAGCATCCCGGCCGGCGCGGCCTCATCGCCCGCGGCCTCGGACGCAGCTACGGCGACGCCGCCCAGAACGCGGGCGGATCCGTGATCGACGCCACCACCCTCGACCGCGTGCTCGACCTCGACCTCGACCGGGGCGTGATCCGGGTCGAAGCGGGCGCGAGCATCGATGCGCTCCTGCGCCTGCTCGTGCCGCGCGGTTGGTTCGTGCCCGTGACGCCGGGCACGCGCTACGTGACGGTGGGAGGCGCATTCGCGGCCGACATCCACGGCAAGAACCATCACGTCGACGGCAGCTTCGCCAATCATGTCGAGCGCATCACCTTGCGCACCCCGAAGGGCGTGCACGAGGTCGGGCCGGACCAGGACGCCGAGTTGTTCTGGGCCACGGCGGGCGGCATGGGGCTTACCGGCGTCATCACCGATGTGACCTTCCCTCTGCTGCCGATCGAGACCGCCTACGTGAGCGTCGACACCGAGCGCGCCTCCGACCTCGACGACGCCATGGCGCGCTTTCGCAGCGGCGACGACCGGTACCGCTACTCGGTCGCCTGGATCGATTGTCTTTCGAGCGGCGCCGCGCTGGGCCGCTCGGTGTTGCTTCGCGGCGATCACGCCCCGCTCGACCGCCTGCCGGCGCGACGGCGCAGTACGGCACGCCGGTACGAGCCACGGACGCGGCTCGCCGCCCCGGCGTGGGTACCGAGTGGCCTGGTGAACCGGTTCACGATGCGCGCCTTCAACGAGATCTGGTTCCGCCACTATCCCGAGCAGCGGCGCGGCCACCTCGAGTCCATCCGCTCGTTCTTCCATCCGCTCGACGGCGTGCGTGACTGGAACCGCATGTACGGAAGGCACGGGTTCGTGCAATACCAGTACGTCGTGCCCGACCACGAGCATGAAACCGTCCGGCGCACGATCGAGAAGCTCAGCGGCGCGCGGTGCGCGTCGTTCCTGGCCGTGCTCAAGCGATTCGGCCCCAGGAACCCGGGCCCCCTGTCGTTCCCGACGCCGGGCTGGACGCTGGCGCTCGACATCCCGACCGGTCCGCGCGGTTTGCCGCCGCTCCTCGACGAGCTCGATCAGCTCGTCACCGACGCCGGCGGGCGCGTGTACTTCGCCAAGGACTCCCGCGTGCGACCGGAGTTCGTGCCCCGCATGTACCCCGAGCTCGACCGGCTCCGGGAGGTGCGGGCGCGAGTCGACCCTTCGAACGTGCTCCAGTCCGACCTCGCCCGGCGGCTGGGGCTGTTGTGATGCGCGCATGAGGGACTCGCTGGGCTCGGTGCAATCCGTGCTCGTTCTCGGGGGCGGCTCGGAAATCGCCCTGGCGACGGTGCGCGAGCTCGTCGCGAGACGTGCGACGACCGTGGTGCTCGCAGCACGCCGGCCCGAGGCCCTCGACACGCAAGTGAAGGAGGTGCGCGAGCTCGCCGGACCGCGTCCGAACCTCACGATCGAGGCAGTCGCGTTCGACGCCGACGCGATCGACAGCCACGACGCCTTCGTCGACGGCGTGTTCGACCGGTTCGGCGACTTCGACGTGGTGCTGCTCGCGTTCGGCGTGCTCGGCGACCAGAGCCAGGCGGAGCGGGACGCGGCCGCCGCCGTGGAGGTCGCCCGGGTGAACTACCTCGACCCGGTCGCAATAGCGATCCCGGTGGCCAACCGGCTACGGGCGCAGGGTCATGGCACCTTTGTGCTGTTGTCGTCGGTCGCCGGTGAACGGGCGCGGCGCTCGAACTTCGTGTACGGGTCGACCAAGGCCGGGCTCGACGCGTTCTTCCAAGGTCTCGGTGACGCGCTGGTGGGCAGCGGGGCGTCGGTGATGATCGTGAGGCCCGGGTTCGTGCACACCAAGATGACGGAGGGCCTCGAGCCGGCGCCGTTGGCGACGACGCCCGAGGCCGTCGCCGAAGCGATCGTGCGGGGGTTGGAGCGCGGCAGCGAGATCGTGTGGGTGCCACCCGCGCTGCGCTGGGTGATGACCATGTTGCGGCACGTCCCGCGCCTACTGTTCCGCAAGCTCCCGCTGTGACTGCTCCCTACTCGAATCAGCAGCGCGTCGTCGCGGCGTTCGACTTCGACAAGACGGTGTCGACTCGCGACAACGTCGTCCCGTTCCTGCGTGCAGCAATCGGCACGCGGCGACTGGTCTGGGAGCTGGTACGGACGAGCCCGCGCTTGTTCGCAGCGGCGCTCGACGAGCGCAAGCGCGACGCGGCCAAGGCGGCACTCGTGCGTCGCACGCTGGCCGGCTACGACGCAGCGCGTCTTGCCGACGTCGCGGCTCGCTTCGCCGACGACGTCGTCGTCCGGCACCTGCGGGCGGACGTCACCGAGCGAATCGAGTGGCATCGCCGCCAGGGCCACGAGCTCGTGCTCGTATCGGCATCGCTCACGACGTACCTCGATCCGATCGCCAAGAAGCTGGGCTTCGACGCCGTGCTCGCTACGGAACTGGCTGTCGGCGACGACGGTCGCCTGACCGGAGAGCTCGCCGGGCCCAACGTCCGCGGCGCCGAGAAGGCCCGACGGCTCGACGCGTGGCTCGGCGACCGTTCCACGTTCGTGTGGGCGTATGGCGACAGCTCCGGCGACCGCGAGCTCCTCGCCCGAGCCGACCAGCCCATCAGCGTCGGTCGCAGCCCGCGCGGCACGTCCTAAGCGCTCGCTACCAGCCCGCCTTCACGTTGAGCCGAATGTATGGCAGGACGTTGTAGAAGGCCTGACCCGGACACTCCGTCGCGTACACGTCCCGATGCCCGTAGATGTGGGCCGCGTCCTGTTCGAACGGGTTGACGCCGTGGACCTTGAACTTCCATCGGATGAGATCGGTGAGAGTCCCCTGGGCGGCGCCCGACGGCGCGACGCCGGTGAACGTCCCGAGCACGGCGATCCCGGTCGTCCCAGTGTTGTGGTTGAGCGCGTGCGCCCCTACGACAGGCTTGTCGATGCCGCCGACGCGACCTTCGAACGCTCTGCCGTAGTTGTCGATGATGAAGTTGTAGGCGATGTCGCAGTATCCGAGCGTGTTCACGTGGTAGGCGTAGATCGCACGAATCATCGCGACGCTGTCGCCCGGCCCGTAATTGTTGCTGTTGACGGTGTGATGGACGATCGCGTCGCCCACCCACGCGTACTCGGGACCGTTCGGGCAGGCGCCCCAGTTCCAGGGCAGGTCGCCGCCCCAGCTTCCCCGTGTGACGATGCCGCCCGGAATCGATTGCGGCCCAGGGGGACCGCCTTTGGTCGGCGCGCAGGCCGCGAGCGCGACCACTGCGACGACCACGACTGCCAGCACGCGCCGCCGGCGCACGACGAACGCCACCACGAGACTGGCGATCGCCGCTGCCGTCAGGCCCTGGCCCAGGCCGACGCCCTGCCGGGTGGGCAGCGTCGGTGTCGTGGACGTCGAGCGGATCGACCCCCCCGAACCGCCGCCTGACGGCGGCGCGCCGCCCGAACCCACCGACGGCGGCGCGGTTGTCGGAGTCGTCGTGGTGCTCATGGACTCGACGATCGTCTCCGGCTTCTTGCCACGGGTGGAGTCGATGACGTGCAGGGTCACGTCCTGCGCCGCGCCGTTGTCGAGCCGCACGCGGACGCCGGTGACGTCCTTGCCCACCCAAACCGGTTCGCTGACGTGCCTGCTCTCCGGTGTCGCGCCGTGCAGCGCGTCCTGGGTTCCCGGGTCGGGCCCGTTGTCGAACACGGTCGTCTCGGCCGCTTGGCGCCACTCGCCTCGTCCGTTGCGAACCTCGAATGTGTACGCGGCGTTCTGGTCGCCGTCCCACTGAACCGCCACGAGGTTGGCGTCCGTGCCGACCTGGCCTTCCCACCCGGCGGCGACCGGCGCCGGCTCCGGGGTGAGATCGACCTGATTGACCTCGGGCTTGGGCTGTCCGGGTGACTGCTGCGCCTGCCCGAGCCCGGTCGCGCCAAGCGCGGCAAGGGCCATTGCCGCGACCGCGCCTCCGATGCCGAGCTTCAATCGCCGGCCGCGCTCCCGGTGCATGCGGCGGGTTCTGCGATCCATTGGGTTTCTCCGTGTGATGTCAGAGATGAGGACAAAGAAGTATAAGAGGTTATAGAGGTTGTA
>JBKOWY010000189.1:0-6589 GCA_046724655.1 Actinomycetota bacterium | reverse complement strand
GCGAGCATGCCGCAACTGATGGCCGAGGTCGGTCGGCGCAAGCCTGGGGAGAAGCTCGATCTGACGCTGTACCGCGAAGGTGGGAAGCGGCACGTCGCCGTCAGGCTCGGTGACCAGATGGACGCGGGATCGACGACCTCGGCCGCCGCGCCTGGCATCGCGCCCTGATTTGCCCAGTTCTACGCACCCCGTACGATGGGTCGTATGAGCGTGAGCGAGGAACCGCTCCTCGAAGTACCGCACGTCGGAGAAGTGCGGGTCGAAGATCTCGAGGACGCCGATCGCGAGCTGCTGAACGCCGTCCAGTGGGACTTCCCCCTCGAGCCGCGCCCGTACGCCGTCCTCGGGCAGCGACTCGGCATGGACGAAACCGAGGTGCGGGCCCGCGTCGCTGACGTCAAAGACGTCGGCGTGTTGCGCCAGCTCTCGGCCATTTTCGACACGCGCGCCCTGGGCTACGGGTCCTCCTTGGTCGCGGCGAAGATCGAGCCTGACCGGATCGACGAGGCAGCCGCCGTGATCAGCCGGCACCCGGGCGTGAGCCACAACTACAAGCGCAACCACGCGTACAACCTCTGGTACACGATCGCGGTGCCCCCGGGCGACTCGCTCGACGACCACATCGACGTGCTGCATCGCGAGTCGGGCGCGCTCGTCACGCGCAAGCTCCCGACACTCAAGCTCTACAAGATCGGCGTGAAGCTCGACATGACGGGTCAGACGGCTGCCGACGCGCGCGCGGAGGTGGAGGAGCACGAGCGTCCGGAGCGCAAGGAGCACATGGAGGTTCCGGAGCTGTCGGACCTCGATCTCGCCGCCATCCGTGTCACTCAGGAGGACCTCCCGCTCGTCGAGCGCCCGTTCGCGGCCGAGGCCGACCTGATCGGAACCGACGAAGCGACGCTCCTCGACGCGCTGCGGTCGTTCAAGGAGCGCAAGTTGATGCGACGCTTCGCCGCCGTCATGAACCACCGCAGCGCGGGCTACAAGGCCAACGCGATGGGCGTGTGGGCGGTGCCGGAAGAGCAGCTCGAGGATCTCGGGCCGCGGATGGCCGGCTTCGCGTTCGTCAGCCACTGCTACCGGCGACCCACCTACGAGGACTGGCCGTACTCGGTCTTCACGATGGTGCACGGACACAATGCCCGGGACTGCGAGCAGACGATCGCCGCCATCCGTGCCGAGACCGGCGTCGAGGACTACGCGCTGCTCTGGTCCATCAAGGAGTACAAGAAGACGCGCGTGCGCTACTTCACCGCCGAGTGGGACGACTGGCGGGGCGCGAAGCTCAGCCCGGCCGGCGCCTAGACCTAGCCCGTTGTCAACGCTCTACCGTGCGCGTCGGCGCCGACGAATGATCCATCCCGCGGCGGTGCCGAGCGCGGCCGCGAGCGCGCCGGCGGCGATGTAGCGCACGGCGCGGGAGGGAGGAGGCAGGGCGTCCAATCCCTCGACGATCGCTTCCTCGTTGGTGTGTCGGGGACGCCAGCCGGCGGCCTTGAGGCGGTCGTTGGCGACCACCCACGGGTGCACGAGGTAGGGCACGACCGAGGGCGGGATGTCGCCCAGCCCGCTCGCCCAGAGGCGGCGCAGGATCCGTTCGAGCAGCTCGGCGGGTAACGGCGGCAAGAACGACCGAGGGAGAAGGGCGCGGGTGTCATCGGCGCTGAGCCAGGAGTCGGCGGCCGCGTTATATGTGCCGGGCATGTCAATCGTCACCGCCAGCTGCAGCGCCGACACGAGATCGTCGACGTGCACCGCCTGCACCGGCGGCGTCGCGCCCCGCACGCGGAGCGGCGGCCGGCCGAGCAGCAGGCGCGACGGGAGCCGCTCCGCGCCCGGGCCCAGCACGGGCGCCGACCGCAGGGTCGTGACGGTGACCGCCGGGTGCTCCTCACGCCATTCGGCGAGGAGGCGTTCGGCCTCGGCTGCGTGCACGGCAGGCGCGAAGCCCGGGTTCGGCCCCAGCGTGGCCTCTTCCGTGAGTGGCACGGGGTTGTTCGGCCACGCGCCATAGACGGTTGCACTCGATACCCGGATGACCTTGCGCGCGCCGACGGCTGCGACGGCGTCGAGCACCCGCCGTGTTCCCTCGACGTTGACGCGCGCCATGTGCGCCTCGTCGGGGATCGGGTCGACGACCGTCGCGAGATGCACGACCACCTCGACCCCTTCGAGCAGCGGTTTGAGCTCGGCGCCGGCGATGTCGACCCGTTGGAACTCCAGCCCCCGGACCCGGCGACGCGGATCGCGGACGTCAAGACCGATGAGACGCGTCACCCGCTCGTCATCGGCGAGTCGCGAGAGCAGCCGCTGGCCAACCAGACCCGACGCACCGGTAACCGCAATGGCAACCACGTCCATAGACTGGCCGCGTGGACGACCGTCCTCAACCTGGCGATCCCGACGAACCCGACAAGCCAGGGCCGTCCGGGTCCGGGCTCCCGGGAATGCCATTCGGAGGCGGCTCCTTTGACCTCGCCCAATTCATGGGGATGCTCCAGTCGCAAGGCCCCGTGAACTGGGAGGTCGCCCGGCAGATCGCCGCCTGGGTCGCGGTGGATGGTGGCAGCGAGCGTCCGGTCGATCCGGCTGCGCACGCGCAGTTCGACGAGCTCGCGCGCGCCGCCCAGACCCACGTGGTCGCCGAGACGGGTCTGACCGCCACGTTCGCCGCGCCGCTGCGCACGGTCGGCCCACAGGGTTGGGCCGCGCTCCACCTCGACGCCTTGCGCCCCGTGCTCGAGGCGCTCGCAACCACGCTCGGGCGGGCGATGCGCGACGCCGGCGCGGGCGGCGAGCTCGGGGAGATCGAGTCAGGCGAGGCCGATCCCTCCTCCGGCGACGCGCCCGGGGGCCCGGCCGATGCGAGTCCGTTCGGCCCCGAGATGCTCGGCGGCATCATGCAGATGCTGGCGCCCGCGCTGCTGGGAATGCAGGCGGGATCGATGATCGGATACCTCGCACAGCACGCGCTCGGGCGCTACGACCTTCCCCTTCCCACGAGTGACGAGCCGAGCCTCTGTTTCGTCGTGCAGAACATCGACGCCTTCGAGGAGGCGTGGTCGCTCGAACGCGCCGATCTCCGCTTCTATCTCGCCCTGCACGAGGTCGTGCACGCGGCCGAGCGATCCACACCCTGGGTCCGTGAACGGCTGGTGCGCCTGGCCACCGAGTACGTGTCCGCCTACGAGGTCGATCCGGGTGCTCTCGAGTCGCGCTTCGGTGAGATCGATCCCAGCGACCCGTCGTCGTTCGGCAAGATCGCCGAGGAACCGGACGCGCTGCTCGGTGCCATGCGATCGCCACGTCAAGACGAGCCGCGCCGGCAGCTGCAGCTGCTCACCTCGGTGCTCGAGGGTTACGCCGACTCCGTGCTGGAACGCGTGGGTGCTCGGCTGATCCCGTCGTTCGGGCAGATCCATGAGGCGATGAAGCGCCACCGCGTGGAGCGGGGTGAGGCGGAGGGCTTCATCGAGGACCTGCTCGGCTTGAAGCTCGAACGTCACCACTACGAGCAGGGAGAGGCGTTCTGTCACGGGGTCATCGAACGGGCCGGCGCCGAAGGGTTGAACCGGCTGTGGGAAGCCGAGCGAATGCTGCCGACGCCGGCCGAGCTCGAGGCCCCTGGCTTGTGGCTGGCGCGCATCGAGCTCCCGGAGGAGCAGTCTTCGTGACGACGGATGCGCCCGCGACGATCCAGCGTGTGATCAAGATGGCGGCGCACCCGGCTGGTGCCCTCAAGGACGGCGACTTCGAGTTGGTCGACGCTCCGGTACCCGAGCCTGCAGACGGTGAGGCGCTCGTGCGGACGCTGTACCTGTCGCTCGACCCCGCCATCCGGGTGTGGATGAACGGCGTCGACACGTACGTGCCCGGGATCCACGTGGGCGACGTCATGCGTGCCGGTGGGCTCGGCGAGGTGGTGCAGTCGCGCAGTTCCGTCTACCAAGTCGGTGATGTCGTCACCGGGATGATGCAGTGGTCCGACTACTGCATTGCCGGCCGCGGTCCGGCCGGGATGACCACGGTCCCCCGGCACGAGCCCCTCACCGCATACCTCAGCGTGCTGGGGGTCACGGGCCTCACGGCGTACTTCGGGCTGCTCGACATCGGTCGGCCGAAGGAAGGCGAGACTCTCGTCGTGTCGGGTGCGGCGGGTGCGGTCGGTTCGGTCGCGGGGCAGATCGGCAAGATCATCGGCTGCCGGGTCGTCGGCATCGCCGGTGGGCCCGAAAAATGCGCGTGGCTGACCGACGAGCTCGGCTTCGACGCGTGGATCGACTACAAGGCCGAGGACGTCAGCGCCCGCCTGCGCGAGACGTGCCCGGACGGGATCGACGTGTTCTTCGACAACGTGGGCGGAGACGTCCTCGACGCCGTGCTGGCGCAGATCAATCTCCATGCGCGCGTCGTGTTGTGCGGGGCCATCTCGCAGTACGACAAGGCGGATTTCGCACCCGGACCTCGCAACGTCGTGAATCTCATCCCACAGCGGGGTCGGATGGAGGGGTTCATCATTCTCGACTACCGCGACCGGTTCCTCGACGCGATCCTGCAGTTGGCGCAGTGGGTCGAAGAGGGTCGCATCCGTTACGCGGAGGACATCGTCGACGGGCTCGAGAACGCCCCCGCCGCGTTCCGCAAGCTGTTCACCGGCGAGAACACCGGCAAGCTCATCGTCAAGGTGGCGGACGCGTGAGCGAGGTCAAGAAGATCGGCGTGCTGGGCGCAGGCGTGATGGGCAGCGGGATCGCCCAAGTGACGGCTACGAGCGGATACGACACCGTTTGCTTCGACGTCGACGAGCGCGCGCTAGAGGCGGGACGGGAGCACGTGACCAGCGGGCGCTACGGGCTCGAGCGGGGCGTCGAGCGAGGCAAGCTGACGCGCGAGCAGGCTGACGCCGCGCTGGCGCGGATCACGTTCACCGGCTCGTTCGACGACGCGGCGGCGACCGACCTCGTGATCGAAGCGGTGCCCGAACGACTCGAGCTGAAAGTTCGAGTGTTCCGCGATCTCGACCGGGCCGCGCCCGACGAGACGATCCTGGCCTCGAACACGTCCGGCTTCCCGATCGCAGCGCTGGGTGCCGCGACCGACCGCGCCGATCGCGTGATCGGCTGGCACTGGGCGTCGCCGGCGCCAGTTATGCGTCTCGCCGAGATCGTCTCGACGCGGGAGACGAGCGACGCCACGGTCGCGGCCGTCCGGGACGTCGCTGCTGCGTGCGGGAAGAACCCCATTGTGATCAAGGACACGCCCATGGCGTGGGGATTCGTGACGAATCGCGTCTACTTCGCGATGGTCGCCGAGGCACAGAAGGTCGTGAACGAGGGCATCGCCACCGCCGACGAGGTCGACCAGCTGATGATGGACTGCTTCCGCTGGCCGACCGGCCCCTTCGGCATGGTCAAGGGCGCCGGCTCGGGCTGGGGCTGATGCGTTCCTGAAGCAACATCGTGATGCTTCAGGAACGCATCGTCGGTCACGCGACGTCGGTCGTTGGTGGGACGAGGGCGTCGACCCGGTAGCGGTGGTAGCGGCGTTGCTCGCCGGCGCCGCGACCGAAGTAGTGCCACGCCGGGAAGTTGAAGTCGGTGGTGATCGACGTCGGGAGCAGGAGCGCGGCGCGTAGGAACGCTTCGAGGTCGGGAACCGCGTAGAGGTTGACCTCGCAGCCGAAGTCCTCGAGACACGCGAGCAGGTCGCGTGCGTGCTCACCGGCCCAGCTCACGGAAAACCGGTTCACGCCCCAGCCCGTGAGCATGCTCACGATGTCCCAGGCGCGATGGGGCGCCGCCAGCGCCAGCGGCGCCAGGAAGTCGACCGGGCATTGCACGATCGCGCCCGGACGCGCGGCCACGAGCTGACGCACGCCGTCCTCGCCCAGCGCCTCGATGCGCGCGTTGAACCATAAGTCGCGGTCGTCGAAGCCGTGTTTGTCGACAATTGCGAGAGTGTCGTCGAGGATGGCGTCGCCGTCCTTCAGGTCGAGCTTGACGCCCCGCCCTCGCTCGTGCAGCCGCGCCAGCAGGTCCCCGAGCTCGAGCACGGTCTCCGTGCGTGACCACGGCGTGCGCTCGAAGGAGTCGTGACGCAGCACGAGACGGCCGAGAGGATCGCGACGCACGTCACACTCGGCCCAATGGACCGCAGAGCCAAGGAACTGGCGGAGGTTCGCTTCGTCGTTCACGCCGTGCCACACGAGGTGGACGTGGTGCGGCAGATCATCCTCGGTCACGAGCGCGGTGAGCTCGTACGACCGGCCTCGCACCGTCCGCGGCGTAGGCACCCGGCGTGACTCGGACAGCGTCTGCGCGTGCAAGAAGAGGATCTCGCCCGTCGCGTCGGCCTCGGCGAGCGCGGCGATCACGGCCGGCTCATTGTCGACGACGGCGAACGTGCGGTAGCCGGCGTCGGCGAAGCGACGCAGACCGGCGACCTTGCTCTCGACGACATCGTCCTCGCCCCCGGCGGCGTTCATGGCCAGCAGATCAGGGCGGAACTCGACGCGGTATTCCCGGCCGAGTGCGTTCAGCGAGCGCAGCGTCTCGCGACGCAGGCGCTCCGGCCGGCCCGTGTTGAG
>JBKOWY010000173.1:0-6541 GCA_046724655.1 Actinomycetota bacterium | reverse complement strand
TGCGCTGGGGCCTGGTCGCGGGGTCGTCCCAGATAGGCGGGGCACCGGCGTTGGGTGTGATGACGACGAACCCGCGCGCCGGCCCCTTCTCCTCGAGCTGGCTGTAGACGGCCTGGCCGACGTCGGGCGAGTTCGCGCCGTGGAAATTGAGGATGAGCGGCCTTCGCTGCTTCCCGGTCGGGTCTGCCGGCACTGCCACGCGATATTGGCGTGGAACACCCTGGACATCGATGGTCTGGGTCGAGGTGCCAGGCACGGCCGGGGATCCACAGCCCGACGACCGGCCCGCTGGTGCTGGTTCGGCGAGCGCGGCAGGAGCGACTTGCGCTGGCGGCGCGAGTGATAACGCCGCGGTGAGGGTCGCCACTACCGCCCCGAGACGACGTGCGAATCGCCACGACTGGGGTCTACTCATCGCGACTACCCCGAACCGGGTCGGAACGGGCGGCGATTCGCTGCGACCCAATTTCGAAGCACCTCGCCATCCACAAACAGCGATCTACAGATCCTGCCGCTTGCAGGGCCCATATGTCCACGATCCCGATCGCGGGGAGGCAGCGACGTTCGTACCGAACGCTTTGGAGGCCTCCCTCAGGTCGACGAGAAGCAAACACGAGCATCGTCACCAATACGTCGACGGTCGCTCGCCTCACCATGCGATGCCTTCCGGCGTCCAACTCAGTTCCAAGTCCCGGCCAACACTGATCACCCTTCGCACTGGGTCGGCACACATAACGACAGCTAGCGAATGCCCTTCAGACCGTTCCGAACCGGCGATCTGTGCGTCTGCGGCCATCAATGGATCGTCGAGCGTCGGCGAAGGCTCTCAGCCACCTGCCGCCACGAGCCGCTCAGGTTCACGTGGACCCAGAGTCGCCCGCGAGCGCCGGCGCGGCGCGGAGGTGGTCACGAAGTGGTCACGGAATCTTCGGGATGGGGCCGGATCGGCCCGGACAGCGTGGTCGCTCGAGGCCGCGAATCCCTTACAAGACAACGGGTCTGCGGATCATGTGGACGGGGGTGGACGGGCTCACGCTGATACGTCGTCAGACACCTCTGCATCGAGGGCCGCGGTACGGATGGCCGACGCAGACGCTGCCCGCACCGTGCGCCGCGAAGCGGACGGTCTCGGAGCCGACGTGATCCGGTCGTCGGCGACGACCGGCTCGCGTGCGAGCCGCAGCTCAAACCGCGGCGGGCGTGAGACAATCACACCGTGACCGATCCTCGCAGCGTTGACGCGGTCGTGGTCGGCGCCGGCTTCGCCGGGCTCTACGCGCACCACCGACTGCGCCAACTCGGGCTGACCCTCCAGGGCTACGAAGCGGCCGCCGACGTCGGCGGAACGTGGTGGTGGAACCGCTATCCGGGGGCGCGCTGCGACGTCGAGTCGATGGACTACTGCTACTCCTTCTCGCCCGAGGTCGAGCAGGAGTGGACGTGGACGGAGCGTTACGCCAGCCAGCCCGAGATCCTGCGCTACATCGACCACGTCGCCGAGCGGTTCGACCTGCGGCGCGACATCAAGTTCGAGACGCGCGTCGCGGCGGCGACGTGGGACGAGGTGGAGCAGCGGTGGCACATCCTCACCGATCGCGGCGATGAGGTGTCGGCCCAGTTCTGCATCATGGCCACGGGCTGCCTGTCGGCGGCGAAGCAACCCGAGGTCGACGGGATCGATACCTTCCGGGGACAGATCTTCCACACGGGCCGCTGGCCGCACGAGGGTGTCGACTTCACCGGTCTGCGGGTCGGGGTCATCGGCACCGGGTCGTCGGGTATCCAGTCGATCCCCTTCATCGCCCGGCAAGCCGCGCACCTCATCGTGTTCCAGCGGACGCCGAACTTCTCGATGCCGGCCAAGAACGCGCCGCTCGATCCGGAGGCGATCAGGGCGCGCAAGGCTCGCGCCCGGGAGATCCGTCAAGCCATGCGCGAGTCGCGCGCCGGCGTCATCGTGCCGATGCCCGAGCACTCGGCGCTCGACGTCGACGCCGAGGCCCGGGAGGCGAGGTTCGACGCGGCGTGGGCGACCGGCACGTTGTACGGCATGGTCTCGGCCTACAACGACCTCCTCGTCGACCGCGACGCCAACGAGACGGCGGCCGAGTACGTGCGGGCGCGCATCCGCGACATCGTCGAGGACCCGGGGGTCGCCGAACGCCTTTCCCCGCGCAACCACCCGTTCGGCACCAAGCGGCCCTGTCTCGACAGCGACTACTACGGGACGTACAACCGCGACAACGTGACGCTCGTCGACGTCCGCGAGAATCGGATCGTGGAGATCACCCCGAACGGGGTTCGCACCAGCTCCGACGAGTACGACCTCGACGCCATCGTGTTCGCGACCGGGTTCGACGCCATGACCGGCCCGCTGCTCGCGCCCGACATCACCGGCGTCGGCGGGTTGGCGCTGCGGGACAAGTGGGCCGCGGGACCGCGCACGTACCTCGGGATCGCGACCGCGGGCTTTCCGAACTTCTTCACGATCACCGGCCCGGGGAGCCCGTCAGTGTTGGTCAACATGCTCGTCGCGATCGAGCAGCACGTCGACTGGATCGCCGACTGCATCGGCTACCTGCGCGAGCGGGGCTTGGCCGCGATCGACGCCACCGCGGAGGCCGAGGACGCCTGGGTCGACCACGTCAACGAGGTTGCGAACCTGACGCTGTTCCCGCACGCCAACTCGTGGTATATGGGCGCCAACGTGCCCGGGAAGCCGCGTGTGTTCATGCCGTACATCGGCGGTCTTCCCCGGTACACCAAGACCTGCGACGAGGTCGCCGCCAACGGCTACCGGGGCTTCACCCTGACGCTCGCGAGGGCAGGGGCGCCCGCGCCGTCTATCTCACGCGCCTGACTCGCCGCGATCTCCGCGGCCGTCATCGGATTTCGGGTCTTGGCCCGGCAGCAGACGCTCGGCGAGCGGGCGCAGGACGACGGACGCGCCCGTGGCGGCGGCGCTCGCGCCGACGGCGATGCCCCATCCGACGGGGCCGACGGGTGTGCAGCCGAAGAACTGACTGACCCCCGGGGTCTGCACCGTCGCCGCCAGCAACGCGCTCGAGCCCGCGACGGTGCCGATGATCGACGGGTTCGCTCCTCCCGTGATCAGGGTCTGTCCGAGCTGCGTGCCCACGAGCGCGAGCAGCCCCACGGTGCTGGCGCGATGTGCACGGCCGGTCACGCGCGCCGCGATCCAGGCGGACGTGGCGCCGGCGGCTGTGGTCACACCACGCAGCACGATGTCTGCGGTCAACGCCTCCTTGAGGGACGACTCCGGCCCTTCTCTGAGCAGGCGCTCCGGTGACCGCTCGACGGGCGGCCGTACCGCGATCGCCATCGCCGGCAAGAGGTCGGTCATCATGTTCACGAGCAGGATCTGGCGCGGTTCCAGCGCCGACACGCCGGTGACGGCCCCCGTTGCCACGGTGAAGCCGATCTCGCCCAGGTTGCCGCCCACGAGCACGCCGAGCGCGTCGCGGACCGACGCCCACACCGCGCGGCCCTCGACGATCGCGTCGATGATCGTCTCGAGGGCGTCGTCGGTGATCACGACGTCGGCCGCGTCGCGCGCTGCGGGCGTTCCGCGGCGTCCGAGGGCCATGCCGACGTCGGCAAGCCGAATCGCGGGGGCGTCGTTCGCGCCGTCACCGGTCATCGCGACAACCCGATTGCCGCGTTGCAGCGCCTCCACGATCTGCACCTTGTGCGCCGGCGTGACCCGAGCGAACACCGCGCCTTCAGCCGCTTCTTGCAGCTCGTCGTCGCGCATGTTCTCGATGTCGCTCCCGACGATGACACGCCCGTTGTCTGCGCCGAGCTCGCGCGCGACGGCTTCTGCCGTCGCCGGGTGGTCGCCCGTGATCATGATCACACCGATGCCCGCGCGGCGCGCCGTCTCGACGGCTTCGGCGGCGGTCTCCCGGATCCTGTCGGCGAGGGCGACGAACCCAAGAAGTTCGAGGTCCTTGATGTCGTCTTCGACGAGCTCGTCGCGATTCGACCCATCGCGTTCAGCGACGGCGAGGACCCGGTAGCCATCCGACGCTACCCGTTCCATCACGGCCTCGGCTTCCTGTCGCTCGCCGTCCTCGAGGCTCACGACGTCGTCGCCGCGGCGCCACGACGCGCACCGCTCGAGCACGACCTCGGGTGCTCCCTTCACGCATACGAGCGCCCGGTCGTCGGCGACACCTCGAACGGCGTGGAAGCCTCGTTCGGGCTCGAACGGAAGCTCGGCGACGGGCTTCCACTCCGGTAGCCCGAACCCGGGGTCGACGTGTGCACGCTCACCCGCCTTCACCACGGCGTTGTCGGTGGCATGTGCGAGGGGCTCGTCGCCGTTGCTGAGCGGGCTGGCGCGCAGCGCCGCGGCGAGGAGGGCACGGCCCTGATCGGACAAGTGGTCGACGGATTCGTCGACGTCCCCGTCACTGACGCGTTGGAGCTCGATCTCACCCTCGGTCAGCGTGCCGGTCTTGTCGAAGCACAACACGTCCACGCGTCCCAACGCCTCGATCGTCTTCGGGTCGCGAACGAGCGCATTCCGCTCCGACAACCGGCGCGCCGCAGCAAGCTCGGCAACCGTCGAGACGAAGGGAAGCCCTTCCGGGACGGCTGCCACCGCGATGCCGACCGCCGACCCCAGCGTCTGCCGGAGTGGCCGGCCCCGAAGGAACCCCGTCCCGACCACGAGCCCCGCCGACGCGAGCGCGATCGGTGTGATCAACCCGGTGAGCCGGTCCAGGCGGCTGTCGACCTCGCTGGCGCGCTTCCCGCCGATCTCGTGCACGCTCCGGTTGGCTTCGGTCATTGGTCCAACGGCGACGACGACCGCACGCCCTGATCCGGCTGCGACGCTGGTGCCCGCGTAGACCATCGACCTCCGCTCGGCGACCTCCGGCGCGTCCGTCGGGTCGACCGACTTGTCGACGGGGAACGACTCGCCGGTCAGGCTCGATTCGTCGACCTCGAGCGCGTCCGCCTCGATGAGACGGCCGTCGGCGGGGATCACGTTTCCGGGCTCGAGGACGAGGACGTCCCCGGGCACGAGCTCTTCGACCTGCACCCGAACCACGTCGCCGCCCCTCAAGACGGACACGTCCTCCGCCTCACGTTCCTCGAGTCGGCTGAGCGCCCGGTCCGTGTGCATGCGCTGCGCGGCGCCGACGAGTGCGTTCGCCGCCAGGACGGTCCCGACCATGACCGCGTCGACGACCGACCCGACTGCCGCCGAGATGCCTGCCCCGGCCGCCATCACCGGCGTGAGCGGGTTCGAGACCTCCTCGGCGAGCGCGCGCTCGAATCCGAGACCCGAAGGTTCCTCGACCTGCCCGTCGCCATTCTGACGGTTCGCGACTTCGGCCTCGGCGAGCCCGTCCGATCGGGCCTGGAGCCGGTCGAGCGCCTGCTCGGCCTCGAGCTCGTGCCACGGCGTGTTGTCGGCGCGCAGGGGGCGCGGCCGGCGGGCGACGTCATTGCCGCGAGTGCTCGCCCAGCCGAACGCGCCGAGCGTCGCCAGACTTACGGTGGTGCGCGCGATCTGAGGAGCTCCGGCTCCCCGTCGCGTGGTCGCGAGAAGACCGGCGACCCCAGAAGCTGCGGCCGCGATCTGGACGCTTCGGTGGCTCACCGCCCGCGCCGCGCCGGACGCTTCGATCACGAGGGCGGCGTCGTCCAGATCAGGGCCGGCGAGAATGTCGCCCGCCCACGGCACGCCGGGGGTACCGACGATGCCGACTGACACGTCGCCGGCTGCGAGCGCGCCGTCGTCCTGCGCTGCTACGACGAGGACGCAGCCACCGTCACCCTGGAGTTCTCGTACCGCCCTTGCCAGGTTCGTTCCGTCAACCCGCCGACCTTCGGGGACGTGCACACCGTCAGGCGCATCGCCCGCCAACACGACCAGTGCGCCGGATTCATCGGCGGCGCGGAGCAGATCGACCGCGCCCCGCGCCGGGGCGCCTTCGGACTCGAGGACGCGGGCGTCGACCAGGATCGTGTCGACCCGGTCGAGTCGCCAGAGCGCCCCGCGATCGAGCACCACGATGTCGCGCTCGGCGAGCCCGCGGCCGAGGCGGGCACAGAAGGCATCGCGCCCGACCTGGGCGGCGCGCGGAAGGGCCGCGACCGCAAGCGCACTGGCGCGGCGGCTCGCGGGTGTGAAGAGCGCAATCCCACCGAGACCGAGGGCAGCCGTTTCGGCGACCGAGGCGTACCGCTCGATCGGACCTGGTCGAAGCGCACTGGGGCGGGGACCGGCGTCGTCATGCCGCGAGTCGGGCTCGCGCGGTTGCTCCCAGTCTCCGGCTCGGCGCAACCAGGCACTCCGGCGCGCCGTGAGGTCGGCGAGCTGGGCGCCGTGGTGCGCGATGCCGCCGATGATTCCGAGCGGACCGAACGCCAGGGCCTGGACCCCGGCGCTCGCAATCGTCACGCCGATATCGGCCGGGACCTTCCCGAGCCGATCCTGGAGCACCCGGCGGATCCTGGGCTCGCTCTCGGCCAGGCCGACCACCGCCGACACCTCGACCGGGAT
>JBKOWY010000071.1:0-27876 GCA_046724655.1 Actinomycetota bacterium | reverse complement strand
GCCTCGCCTTCGGCCAGGCGTCGCAGCTGGAGAAGCCCGAGGTCGGGGTCGGGGGTGGCCGACAGCCACCCGAGGATCACCGGCAGTAGCTGCTGCATGACGCGCGAGCGACGCGTCAGGCCCTGCGTGAGCTCCTGCAGCGCGGCACGAGTTCGCCCCACGTCCACGAAGCCGAACGCAGACAGTCGTTCCTCGACCGCGGTCGCAGTCAGCGCGCCGGCGCCGGCGAGCGCGTCCAGGATCGGAGCGAAGAACAGCCTCTCGTAGATCGATCGCACGCGGTTCTGGCAGCCGCGGTAATCGGCTTCGAAGAGCGCGAGCGCGGTCTCGTCGCCCCGATCGCGGTAGCCGAGGACGCGCGCGAGCCGGGTGCGTGCGGCGACGTCGGTCGGCAGCGTGTGCGTCTGCTGCTCGTCCTGGAGCTGCAGCCGGTGCTCGACTGTGCGCAGGAAGCGGTATGCGTCGTCGAGTTGTCGGGCGTCGTTCTGCTCGATGTAGCCGCCCGCCGCCAGCTGCGCGAGCGCGTCCAGCGTTGCTGCGGAGCGCACGGACGGGTCGTGACGACCGTGCACGAGCTGGAGGAGCTGCACTGCGAATTCGATGTCGCGGATCCCGCCTCGGCCGCGTTTCACTTCACGGTCAGCCAGTCCGCGACGGTTCATCTCGCTTTCGGCGCGCGCCTTCATGGCCCGGACGGCGCGAACGGCGTCGGGGTCGAGGACCTCGGGCCAGACGAACGGCTGCACCAGCTCCAGGAAGCGACGCCCGAGGTCCGGGTCGCCCGCGACGGGCCGCGCCTTGAGAAGCGCCTGGAACTCCCACGGCTGCGCCCAGCGCTCGTAGTACGCCCCGTACGCGTCGAGCGTGCGCGACAGCGGTCCGGAGCGGCCCTCGGGACGAAGGTCGGCATCCGTTCGGAACACGATCCCGTCGGGTGTCGGCTCGCTCATCGTCGTGAGCAGCGCGCGAGCGACGTGCTCGGCCACACCGCTGTCGCCTTCGTGCACGAACAGCACGTCGACGTCACTGGCGTAATTGAGCTCCCGGCCGCCGAGCTTGCCCATCCCGATGACGGCCAGCGGGACGCCGGGCTCGACGAGGTCCAGCGCGCACCCGAGGCAGACTTCGGCCAGGGCGGCGAGCTCTCGCCCCACGGCGGGAAGGTCGGCGGCGCCGAGTAGGTCGCGGGTGGCGATGCGCAGCAGCTCACGGCGCTTCCACCGTCGCAGCCCGCGGGCGCCGTCGCCGGCCGCCGCCAGGAAGTCGGCGGCCGACGCGCGGTACTCGGCGAGGTCGCGTTCGTGCTCGAAGCCATCGCCGTCGCGCAGCGGGTCGAGGAGCGACGGGTCGTGGACGAGGGCGTTGGACAGGGAGCGCGACGACGCACTCAGTGCGACCACGGCGTCCCGCAGGAGGGGATTCGTGGCGAGCTCGTCGGCCAGCGCCGGGTGCTCGTCGAGCAGCCGCGTCAGGAGGGCCCGGGCCGCCGCCGGGTCAGCCGAACGCTCGACGGCCTCCGTCAGCGCTGGTGTGTCAAGCCGCGTCTGCGCCACCCGTCCAGTGTCGCCCACGGTGTCGGTCGCGTACGACACGTATCCTTGAGTCATGCCGCGGCTTCGGGTTGCGCTCGCGCAGCTGAACCTCGTCGTCGGTGACCTCGAGGGCAATGCGGCGCGCATCGTCGAGGCGTACGAACGCGCGGAAGCCGAAGGCTGTGACCTGGTGGCATTCCCCGAGCTGGCGATCACCGGCTACCCGCCCGAGGACCTTCTGCTGCGCCCTGCGTTCGTTGCCCAAACGGCGGAATCGCTCGACAAGGTCGCGGCCCGCACTGGTCGGACGGCAGCCGTCATCGGGTTCCCGCTCCTCGAGCGCGATCTGTACAACGCCGCTGCCGTGTGCGCGAACGGCAAGGTCCACGGCGTCTATCGCAAGCACATTCTCCCGAACGCGTCAGTCTTCGACGAGCAGCGGTACTTCGCCGCTTCCAACAGCGACGGCCCCTTGTTCAACGTGGCCGGCGTGCGCGTGGCGGTGACGATCTGCGAGGACGCGTGGAGCCCGACGGGCCCGATCGCCACGCAGGCCGCCGGCGGTGCCGAGCTCGTCGTGAACATCAACGGGTCGCCGTACTACGCGGGCCGGCTGCGCGACCGCGAGACGATGCTGGCGACTCGAGCCGCCGACGCGTCCACACCGGTCGCCTACGTGAACCTGGTCGGCGGCCAGGACGAGCTCGTCTTCGACGGCGCTTCGCTCGTGTTCGACGAGCAGGGTCGCCTCGTGGCCCGAGAGCGCCAGTTCGTCGAGGATCTCCTCGTCGTCGACCTGGACGTCCGGCCGACGTTTCGGAAGCGGCTGCTGGACCCCCGCGGCTGGCGGGCAGCGCCGCCGCTGCCCGAGGTGAAGGTCAGCGACGCGCACCTCGCCGAGCGGCGTGAGGCGCCCCGGGTCGAGCCGACGCTTCCGCCGGTTCGCGAGGTCTACGAGGCGCTCGTGCTCGGCACACGCGACTACGTCGTCAAGAACGAGTTCGCGGACGTCGTCATCGGGCTGTCGGGCGGGATCGACTCATCGCTCGTCGCCACGATCGCCGTCGACGCGCTCGGTCCCGAACGCGTGCTCGGCGTGCTCATGCCGTCCCGCTACTCGAGCGAGGGCAGCATCGCCGACGCCAAGGCCCTCGGGGCCAACCTCGGCATCCGTACGCAGACCATCCCGATCGAGCCCGCCCACGCCGCGTTCCTCGAAATGCTCGCCGAGCCTTTCGCCGGCACCGAGCCCGGGCTGGCAGAGGAGAACCTGCAGTCCCGCATCCGCGGCACAATCCTCATGGCGCTGTCGAACAAGTTCGGTGCACTCGTGCTCACCACCGGCAACAAGAGCGAGCTCGCGACCGGTTACGCGACGTTGTACGGCGACATGGCAGGTGGATTCGCAGTGCTCAAGGACGTCCCCAAGACGCTCGTGTACGCGTTGGCTCGCGACCGGAACGAGCGTGCCGGGCGTGACCTCATCCCCGAGACCGTGCTCGACAAGCCGCCCAGCGCCGAGCTCAAGCCCGGTCAGCGCGACACGGATGCACTGCCCGAGTACTCGGTCCTCGACCCGATCATCGAGGGGTACGTCGAGGGCGACTTGTCCGTGGCCGAGCTCGAAGCCGCCGGGTTCGACCCCGACACCGTGCGCCGGGTCGCTCGCCTGATCGACCGCAACGAGTACAAGCGACGTCAGGCGCCGCCCGGGGTGCGGGTGTCGCCTAAGGCCTTCGGCAAGGACCGGCGCCTGCCGATCACGAACCGCTGGCCTGGTTGAACGCGCGCGTCCGCGCGTTCTACCCGGAGCTGGCGCTCGTCGTCGCCAGTTTCCTCTACGGCGCGACGTTCACGATCGTCCAGGACGCGCTCGAAGACCTCACTGCGACCGGCTTCGTGCTCGTGCGCTTCGCGATCGGCGGCGCCGCGCTCGCGCCGCTTGCGCTGTACCGCGGCTGGAGAGGGCCGGCGGCGCGGCCGAGCGACTCGCCACGCGTCCTGGCTGCCTGCGGCGTCGCGCTGGGATTCAGCGCGTTCGTCGGCTACGTCTGCCAGAACGTGGGTCTCCAGCACACGACCACGTCCAACTCCGCGTTCATTACGGGGCTGTTCGCGGTGTTCACACCGCTGATCGGATCCGTCTTCTACCGGCGCCTGCCCAGCCGATCGATCGTGATCTCCGTGGCGATCGCTGTCTTCGGTCTGTTCCTCCTCACCGGCGCCGACCTCACCCTGGGGTTCGGCGACGCCATCACGCTCGTGACCGCAGTCTTCTTCGGCATCTGGTTCGTGCAGACGGGGGCGTTCGCGAACCGGTTCGACGTGGTCACGCTGACCTGCGTCGAGCTGCTCGCACTCGCGCTGTTCGCCGTGCCGTTCGTCGTCGTCGACGGGTTGGGTGAGCTGACCGCACAGGCTGCCTTTGCGGTCGTGTTCACCGGGCTCGGATGCTCGGCCTTCGCGTTCAGCATCCAGGTCTGGGCGCAGCGGAGGATCGAGCCCGCGCGTGCCAGCATCATCAACCTGCTCGAGCCCGTCGTCGCCGGCTTCGTCGGGTACGCGGTCGGGGAGCGGCTCGGCTGGGGCGGTTACCTCGGCGCCGCGATCATCCTGGTCGGCATCCTCGTCGCCGAGCTTGGCGCCCGCCGGACGCAGGCGCGGGAAGCTGCGCGCATCGAGCCGCCGAGTGTGCCCCCCGTCACTTGACCGTCTGGTCAAGCGACAGGAGAATGAGCGCCCAGCCGCGAATGATCGGGGGTGCTGCGCGTGACCGAGCCGGGGAAGCCCCGTCCCCCGTTTGCGCCCTGGGACCGCCGTGAGCTGCCCGGCCTGTTCGGCGTGGTCGAGTCGGCCCGGCGGGTCGGCAACTACAAGTGGATCGAGATGCGCCTGTTCGAGGCGCTCGGCGGCTGGGTGGCCACGGTCCCCGAGCTCGATGTGAAGCTCGTCCTCGGCCGGCACTGCTACCACCACGCTTGGCACGCCGAGTTGTGGAACAAGCGCCTGCCCGAGCTGCGGGAGATGAACACCGAGCGTCTCACGGAGCCACCGAACGACGCGATGATCGCGTTCGTCGACGCGATGCGTGAGCCCGAAGCACCCGAGCTCACGATCGAGAAGCTCGTCGGCGTGTACCGCGTGCTGATCCCGCGCAAGATCGCCGCGTACACGTTCCACCTCAACGCGACGAGCCGGATCACCGACGCGCCGACGATGCGATCGCTGAAGTTCATCCTCCAGGACGAGTTCGAGGACTGGCGCGAAGGCGAGATGCTGTTGCAGTCGCTGATCCAGACGCCCGAAGAAGTCGAACGGGCTGCAAACCGGCAGCGTGAGCTCGAGCAACTGATGCTCGCGGCAGGAGGGATCGCGGGCCCCGGTAGTATCGGGACAAGGACCGAAGCCGACGCTGATGCGTCGGAGGGGGTAGCAGTCGGATGAAGAAGATCCTCCCGGTCGAGGAGCTGGCGCGCGACTCCCGCTTCGTGCGGGTGCAGATCCAGGACGCGATCATGGATCCGCGTCAAGCCAAAGTTGCCGAGCGCAACTCCGGCTCGGCGAAGCTCGAGCCCGAACGCCCGGCGGCGCCCGACCGTGCGCGTCAGCTGATGCACGGCATCTTCATGGGCGAGCTGCAAGCGCTCGAGGGCGCGGGCCGGACGACGTTCGACTTCGACGACGAGGACGTGCCGTTCCAGCTCAAGCTCGACATGGCCCGTCAATCGTGGGACGAGTCGCGCCACTGTGAGATCTCGGTCAAGCTCGCCGAGCACATGGGCACCGAGATCGGCGAGTTCAGCGAGGCGACGTTCCTGTACGAGGCCGCGTGCGCCGAGGACGCGCTGTTGCGGCTCACCGGCGTCAACCGTGCGCTGGAGGGCCTCGCCATCGACGTGTTCAACACGATGAAGCTCTTCGGTGACAACTCGGGCGACCCGGTGCTGGCCGCGTGCGAGGACTGGATGCTCGCCGACGAGGTCACGCACGTGAAGATGGGCTCCGACTGGCTACGCCGCCTCACCGAGAACGACCCCGAGCGGCGCGAGCGTGCCCTCGAGTTCCAGCGCACCGTCGACAAGCTCTTCAGCCTTGGTGGCTTCCGCGGTGAGACTGACGAGAACCCGATCCAGCTTGCGCGCCGGTTCCGCGAGATGGCCGGCTTCAGCAACGAGGAGATCGACGAGCTCTCCGAGGTGGCAGCGGAGGCGCAGGCCGAGGCGGAGGCCGCCGCCGGCCTCGAGCCGCGCGCCTACTCGTAGCGGTGGCGCGCGTCGAGGTCACGCCCGAGCAGTTCACACTGGTCGAGTACGACGCGGGCGTTATCGCCGGGCTCGCCGAGGAGCTCGCGGCGAAGGTCGGCATCCCGGACGACGTGCCGATTCGCATCGAGATCGACGAAGAGCTGCCGCTGCCGTTGACGGGCAGCACCGCCGACGTCGTCGGCGGGACCGCGCAGCTCTGGTTCTCGGGCGCGAGCTTCGAGGACGGCCGTCACCGCGCCACGTTCAAGGACGAGTTGGCGCGCACCGAGTTGGCGATGCAGTTGTTCCGCGCCGGCGATCGGTTGCAGCCCGGGTTCGTCGACGCGCCGGCGGACGAGGACCTCACCGACGGGCAACGCGCCGCGTGGGAGGCGTGGGCCGAGGGCCGTGCGGCGCGGCTGGGCGAGTTCAACCGCAAGGTGCGCCGGCAGTACGTGTTCCGCCTCTACAACGGCTTCACGGATTTCGCCGACGACGCGTTCGAGCGGCTGTGGAACGTTGACGCACTGACGTGGTCCGACCTCGAGTCGATCTGCGCCGAATGCAAAGCCGTCGACCCTCGCCCCGAGCCGAAGGCGAAGTCGGCGATCCGCCGCGACTCGCTCAAAGCGCAGTCTTGATGCGTTCCTGGAGCAACATAATGATGCTCCACGACAAATCGAGCTTCGCCGTCTGCTTGTCCATCATTCGAGGTCCTGAGCGCTGATCGACTCGTAGAGGTCGAGGTCGGGTGGGCCGGCGAGCACGTCGCGAGCTGCCTGCGCCATCTCGACGGTCTCGGGCGCGTCGAGGTGGGTGCGGGCGTCGTCGGCGCTCTCCCACTTCTCGATGACGACGAGCCGGTCCGGACGAGAACCGGACGCCACCAGGTCGACGTTGCGACAGGCGGGACGGCGGCGTGTGAGCACCACGTATTTTGCGAGAACGGCGGCGAGGTCGCCTTGCCGGCCGGTGCGGGCCAGGAAGCTCCCGATCACAACGGCAAGGTCGATATCGGCCACACATCCCCTTGCCGGCCAGGTGCGAGGATCCGCCCCTGCCTGTGGAAAACTTGCCTTGACGGAGTCGGTATCGTACGTGGGGAACCGGCACCCGAACGGCGTACCCTGCGTTCATACTGGGAACGCTGGTAGCCGACGAGCCGTTACCCACAAGCCATCCGCCGCCCCGCGCGGCTTCAGAAAGGCCCTGATCCCCTTGGCGAAGGAGCGAGTCGAGCGGGACGAGGAAGATCTCGTCCGGCTCTACCTGACCGATATCGGGCAGTATCCGCTGCTCACCAAGGACGACGAGGTGAGGCTGGCGCAGCAGATCGAAGCGGGGAACGCCGCCCGCGGCGATCTACTGACGGCGACCAAGGACCTCACTGCAGGCAAGAAGCGCGAGCTGCGCCGCACCGCCCGTGAGGGCGACGACGCCCAGCGCACGTTCGTGCAATCGAACCTGCGGCTCGTCGTCTCGATCGCGAAGAAGTATCAGGCCTCTGGTCTGCCGCTGCTGGACCTCATCCAGGAGGGCAACCTCGGCCTCATGCACGCGGTCGAGAAGTTCGATTGGCGCAAGGGCTTCAAGTTCTCGACGTACGCGACGTGGTGGATCCGCCAGGCGATCACGCGCGGTATCGCCAACACCGGTCGCACGATTCGACTGCCCGTGCACGCCGGCGACACGCTCGCGCGCCTCCAGAAGGCTCGATCACGGCTGGAGCTGAAGCTCGGGCGGCCGGCGACGCTGGCCGAGCTCTCGATCGAGGTCGAGATGCCCGAGGACAAGGTCACCGAGGCGCTGCGTTTCGCGGCGGAGCCGCTCTCGCTGTCGGAGCCGCTGCGCGAGGACGGCGACGCCGAGCTCGGTGACATCGTCGAGGACCGCTCGGCCGAATCGCCCTTCGAGGTCGCGGCGACCGCGTTGCTGCCCGAGGAGATCGAGAAGCTGCTGGCGCCGCTCGACGAGCGCGAGCGGCAGATCCTCGCGTTGCGGTTCGGCCTCGACCGGGGCGAGCCGCGCACGCTCGAAGAAGTCGGCGAGTACTTCAACCTCACCCGGGAGCGCATCCGCCAGATCGAGGCCCGGGCGATGTCGAAGCTGCGCCACCCGTCCGCCGACACCGGTGCCCGCGACCTGCTCGCGGTGTAGATCCGCACAGGTCCCGGGAAGGCCGAAGGCCCGGCTCAGCGAGCCGGGCCTCGTCGCGTACAGCTGCGTCACGGCTCAGTGCTCGGCGTCGGCGTAGTCGATGAAGTCGTAGGGGTAGCCGCGTGGGAAAGCGCTCGCCCATGAGAGCGCACGCCAGTGCTCCTCCTCGAGCTGCCACCCCGCGGCCCCGAGGTTGTCCTCGAGCTGCGTCATGTTGCGGGCGCCGATGATCGGGGCGGTGACGCCGGGCCGGTGCAGCACCCAGTTCAGCGCCACCTGCGACGGAGTCTTGCCGGCCTCTTCGGCAACCTTGCGCACCGCCTCGACGATGCTCCACGCCCGATCATGGAGCCGGTACGTGAACGTGATCGGCTCCTCGGTGTCGCCCCCGCGAGTGCCCGGCGGCAACTCCTCGCCCTCGCGGTACTTGCCCGTGAGCACGCCACCCGCCAGCGGGCTCCACGGCAGCACGGCCAGGCCCTCCTCGCGGCACAGCGGCAGTAGCTCGCGCTCGATGTCGCGCGTGATCAACGAGTACTCGGGCTGGAGGGACACGAACGGATGCCACCCACGAAGCGCAGCAAGGCCCAACGACTTGGCGAGCTGCCACGCCGTGTAGTTGCTCGCGCCCGCGTAACGGATCTTGCCTTCGTGCACGAGGTCGTCGAGCGTCGAGGCTGTCTCCTCGATCGGTGTCGACGCGTCCCAGCAGTGGATCTGGTAGAGGTCGATCCACTCCGTGCCCAGCCGGCGCAGCGACGCCTCGATGCCGATCCGGATGTGCCGGCGTGACGCGCCACGGTCGTTCGGGCCCGGTCCCGTAGGGAAGCGGACCTTCGTGGCGAGCACCACGTCGTCGCGCCGGCTCTTCAGGGCGCGACGGACGATCTCCTCCGACGCGCCCTCGTTGTACACGTCGGCGGTGTCGACGAAGTTGCCGCCGGCGGCGAGGAACCGGTCGACGAGCTCATGACTTGTCGGCTCGTCGGCCTCTTTGCCGAACGTCATCGTGCCGAGGCAGAGCTCTGAGACCCGTATGCCTGTGCTGCCAAGTCGGCGGTACTCCACGTCGGCCTCCTCGGTGTGCGAGCACGCGAATCTAGGCCCAGAGCCCGACAAGGCGGGATCGCTACGCTGCGCCGGTGCCGGAGGCAGGGACGAACGAGCAGCCAGCCGTCGGGGCGCGTCCAGTCCTCGCCGCCGCGTTCCGAGTCTTGCGGCGCCACTTCGGGTTGGTAGCGGGGCCGGCCATTGTCGTGTTCGGCGCCAGCGCAGCCATCGACGTCCTCGTCGACGAGGTCGCCGACCGAACCGGCGACACCGGGCTGCTGACGGCCGTCGTGCTGATGGCAGCGGGTGCGGCGCTGTTCGGCACCACGTTCTTCGCCGGTCTGCTCGACCACGTCGTGGCCGCCGCGGAGCACGGCGCGCCCGCTCCGAAGCTCCGGGAGGTCTTGCGGACGCTCCCGTACCGGCGGCTCCTCGTGGCCGACCTCCTCCTCACGCTGGGCACCGGTGTACTCCTTATCTTGCTGATCGTTCCCGGCGCCGCCTTCTACACGTTCTTCTGCCTCGTCGGCCCCGTCATCGTCAGGGAGGACCGCAAGGTGCGCGATGCCTTCCGCCGTTCCGCCCGGCTGGTGCGCACGAGGTTCTGGCTGGTCGTCGTGCTCGTCACGCTGCCCGTCGGCGTCGAGGAGGACGTGGTGCACGGGATCGTGGAAGCAGCCGACAGTCTGGGTCCGCTCCTCGTGTTCGCCGTCAACGCGCTCGCGGGCGCGGCCGTGGGATCGATCGTCGCGCTCGTCGAGGTGACGCTCGCCCACCGCCTGGCCAGGCGTAATCCCGAGCGGAGGTGGCAGGAATCGAACCCACCGGACGGGGTTCGCCCGTCCCACTCGTTTTGAAGACGAGGGGGGCCACCAGACCCCGTTCACCTCCACGCGCCGGTCTACCAGGCTCGCTAGCATGCGAGGAGCGCCCGCCGGACAGGGAGAATGTCGTGAAGAAGCTGCTCGTCCTGCTGATCCTCGTGGCGATCGGCGTCGCCGTCGCCCGCAAGGTTCGCGAACAAGTCTGACCTCGGGCCCACCGCCGGCCGGCGAGCCGGCGGCCAGGGCCTCCGTATCGTGCCCGGGCCCCGCCCGGGCACGTTCGCGTTCAGCTCCTCTGGTCGCACTTGCTTGCGCAAGTGCTCCAGCCAACCATCGTCACGATCCGGGGCCGGGGGAACCCCGGCCCCTGTCGGAGGTGCCCCCTTCATCGCGTGTCAGAACCGGAGAACACGTCGGCGTAGCGGTGTGCGAACAGGGCGACGGCTCCGCCGGTGTGCCAGAACACGACGGTGTCGCCGGCGCCGAAGCGGCCTGCGCGTGTGGCGGCGATGAGCCCGGCCATCGCCTTGCCGGTGTACACGGGGTCGAGCACGATGCCTTCGAGACGGGCGACGCGTTCGATGGCCTCCAGCGCGGCGTCGGTGATCGCGCCGTAGCCGTCGCCGAAACGGTCGTGGTCGAGCGCGAGGTCACCGCGCGGCGCCTCGCGGCCGGCGTGAGCGGCGGTCTCGGCGGCGAGCTCCGGGATGACGTCGTCGAGATCCGGTCGAGTCCCGACGTCCACACCGAGGACCCGCGCCCGTCCGCCGACACCGGCGAGCAACCCGGCGTGCGTACCGCCGGAGCCGTCCGCGACCACGATCCAGTCGATGGCGGTGCCGTCCACTTCTAGCTGCGCGAGCAGCTCGTCGCCGGCCGCGATGTATGCGGCGGCGCCGGTGACGGACGCGCCGCCGATCGGCACCGCGAACGGTCGCCTGCCGTCCGCTGTGAGCTGCGCCGCCAGCGTCTCGATGGCCGCTTCGACCTCGTAATACGAGTCGGCGCCAGTGAAGTGCAGCGTGGCGCCGAGGACGCGGTCGAGGAGGAGGTTGCCGCTGTAGAGCCGGGGTTCGCCGCCGCCGACAGCGAGGTGGCAATCGAAGCCAAGGCGGTTGGCCGCCGCCGCCGTCATGCGCGCGTGGTTGCTCTGCGCGCCGCCGCCGGTGACGAGTACGTCGCATCCTCGCGACCAGGCCTCGCCGCAGAGATACTCGAGTTTCCGCGCCTTGTTGCCGCCGAGGGCGAGGCCCGTGAGGTCGTCCCGCTTGACGAGCACACGAGGACCGCCGAGCCACTCGGAGAAACGATCCATCGGCTCGAGCGGTGTGGGGAGTTGGGCGAGCGCGACGCGCGGCAGCTGCATCGTGGCGGTGTCGCCGCTACGCGGCATCGCTGCGGCGCCGCAGCCACCACCACACCGCCACGCCGGCGCCGGCGGCTGCGAGCACGCTGCTCACTGCGATCGTGGGACCGGCGGGCGGGACGGGCATCCGGTCTCGCAACCGGACGGGGCGCTCGAACTCTCGAACCTCCCAATCGCGCTCGCGCGCGATCCGAGCGAGCTCCTTGTCGGGGTTCACTGCGACGGGATGGCCGACGACCTCGAGCATGGGCAGGTCGGTGATCGAGTCGCTGTACGCGTACGACATCGCAAGATTGATGTGCTCGCGGGCAGCGAGCAGGCGGACAGCCTCCGCCTTGCGCGCGCCGTACGCGTAGAACTCAAGCTCGCCGGTGTAGTTGCCGTCGGCGTCCAGTGCGGCACGCGTGCCGATCGCGTCGTCGGCACCAAGGAACTCGGACAGTGGCTTGACGACCTCCATCGGCGCCGACGAGACGATCACGACCTCCCGACCGGCGGCGTGGTGCTCGTCGAAGAGCTCGAGTGCCTCCGCGTAGATGATCGGTTCGATGACGTCGGTGAGGGTGTCGCGCACGATCGAGGCGACGTGATCACGGTTCCATCCTCGGGTCATTGCCGACATCGCGACACGCAGCTTCTCCATCTTCTCTTCGTCCGCGCCGACGAGCATGAACACGACCTGCGCGTACAGGCTCTTGACTATCGATCGCCGGGACAGCAATCCCTCGCGGTAGAACGGCCGCCCGAAGGCGAGCACGGAGCTCTTGGCGATGATCGTCTTGTCGAGGTCGAAGAACGCGGCGGAGTTGGTTCGGACGCCGACCACGAAGGTGAGCCTACGCGGCCCTTGACAGCCGGCCCGTGCATCCCTAACTTCACGTCAGCTCCCCGCTCGGGGAGCCTTTTCGTTCCCCGCTCTTCCTCGGCTCATGCGTGCGCGCGCCGCGCGCCGAAGAACACAGAGAAGCAGAGAAAAGACGAGGAGAAGAGGAGAGAGCGGTGCTCCTGGCCCTGTGGTCGCCGAAAGGCGGCTCCGGCACGTCCGTACTCGCCGCCGCGTGCGCGCTGGTGCTCGCCCGCCGCGGCGGCTCACGGCTCGCAGATCTCGACGGCGACCAGCCCGCGTTGTTCGGGCTCGGCGCCGACCCGCCCACGGGCCTCGGTGACTGGCTCGCCGCCGGTCCCGAGGCACCCACCGACGCCCTCGAACGCCTCACGCTCGAGGCGGCGACGGGCGTCGCTCTCGTCCCCCGCGGCGCCGCGGCCCGGCTGCTGGCCCCCGTCCCGGCGGCCGAGGCCGGCGCCGCCCTGGCCGTTGCGTTGCGCGACGGGCCGCTGCCCACGGTCGTCGACCTCGGCCGGGCCCGGAGCCCGGCTGCCCGCGCCATGGTCGAGGTCGCCGACGCGTCCGTCGTCGTCGTGCGCGGCTGTTATCTCACACTGCGGCGCGCCGTGCACGCTCCGCCGCTCGCGCGCGCCGCTGGCGTCCTGCTCGTGACCGAGTCCGGCCGCTCGCTCGGGCGCAGAGAGGTCGAGGACTGCCTCGACCGGCCCGTGCTCGCCGAGGTGCCGGTGCGCGCCGCGGTGGCGCGGGCCGTGGACGCGGGGCTGCTGCCCGTACGTCTGCCCGAGGTGCTGGCCCGCCCGGTGAGTGAGGCGCTGGGGCGCCTCGGCCTGCTGCGAGCCCGGCGAGGACAGGCCGCATGACCGCCGCGGCTGTGCCCGGGTCCCCAGCCCCCGGCGACCGTGCCCTCAAGGAGCGCGTGCACCGTCGCCTCGTCGCCGCCGGTGGCCTCGACCCGCTCGTCGATCTCGACCGCCGCGACGAGCCGCAAGGGCCGGGGCGCCTGCTCGCCGTCCGCACCCGCCTCGCCGAGCTGCTGCGCGACGAGGCGCCACTGCTCTCGCCCGCCCGGTTCGAGCGCCTGCTGCGCGAGCTCACCGACGAGGTCGCGGGCCTGGGACCGCTCGAGCCGCTGCTCGCCGATCCGGAAGTCACCGAGGTCATGCTCAACGGTCCCGGACGCGCGTACATCGAGCGCGCCGGCCGGCTCGAACAGGTCGCGCTCGACCTCGATGCCGCCGCCATCGTGCGTCTCGTCGAGCGCGTCGTCGGGCCGCTCGGTCTGCGGCTGGACCGCGCGTCGCCGATGGTCGACGCTCGCCTCGCCGACGGGTCGCGCCTGCACGCGTTGATCCCGCCGCTCGCGCTCGACGGGCCGTGCGTCACGATCCGCCGGTTCCGAACGCGCCCTGTCGAGCTCGACGCGTTCGGCGTGACTGGAGTCGCCGCTGCGTTCCTGCGTTGGGCCGTCGCCGCCGGTTGGAACCTGCTGATCGCCGGCGGCACGAGCGCGGGCAAGACCACGCTGCTCAACTCGCTGTCGGCTGCGATCCCGGACGGTGAGCGCATCGTCACGATCGAGGAGACGGCCGAGGTGCGGCTCGTCCAACCGCACGTCGTGCGCCTCGAGGCGCGTCCGCCGAACGCCGAAGGTGCGGGCGCCGTCTCCGTGCGTGATCTCGTGCGCGCCGCGCTGCGGATGCGACCGGATCGCATCGTCGTGGGCGAGGTGCGCGGGGGCGAGGCCCTGGACATGCTGCAGGCGCTCAACACCGGCCATGACGGCTCCTTGTCGACAGTGCACGCCAACGGGCCGGTCGACGTGCTGCCGCGGCTCGAGACGCTCGTGCTCATGGCGGGCGTCGGCCTGCCGTTGCGCGCAGTTCGAGGCCAGATCGGCGCCGCCATCGACGCCGTCGTTCACGTCGCGCGGCACACGGGCGGGGCGCGGCGCGTCGAGGCCATCGCCGAGGTCGTGACTGGAGGAGAGCTGCTCGAGGTCCGCCCTCTGTTCGAGCGGCACGGCGGAATGCTCGAACCGGAGGGCGTCCCGGCGCGACCACCGCGCCGAGCCGACGCGCCACCACTCGATCGCGAGTGGCTTCGGTGCTGAGCCTGGTTGTCGCCGTCACCGGCGCACTCGTCGTCGCCGTGCTCGTGACTGCGGCCCGGCGCGCCCGCGTTGCAGAGCGCGCCCGCGCGCTGGGCCGGACCCGGCGATGGCGCGTGCCGGCCCGGCTGCGTCCGCGCCTCGACCGCGCCCTTGCCAACGCCGACGTCAGTCTCGAGTCGGAAGCGGCGGTCGAGCTGTGGGTCGGAGCGGCGGCAGCAGCCGGGGTTGTCGCGGCCGCGCTCTCGCCCGGGTTGGTGCCAGCCGCGCTGCTCCTCGTGCTCGTCGCCGGACCCGGGTCCCTCTGGGTGCTCGGCGCGAGAGCGCGCCGAAGGTACGCAGCCGCGCTGCCGCTCGCGCTGGAGCAGATCGCGGCGCACCTGCGGGGGGGAGGCACCGTTGCGCAAGGCGTGGCCGCCCTGGCCGACGGCGATGACCCGCTGGCGTCCGACCTGCGACGCGTGCGCACGCGCGCCGATCTCGGCATCGGCCTTGCCGACGCCCTCACGGCGTGGCCAGCGGAACGCGATCTCGCTGACGTGCGCGCGGTTGCCGGCGCTCTGGCGGTGGCCGAGACACTCGGGGGTCGCAGCGCGCACGCGCTCGACGGGCTGGCGAAGTCGTTGCGCGACCGGCTGGGGGCCGCCTCCGAGGCGCGCTCGCTCTCTGCGCAGGCGCGCCTGTCGGCGGTCGTCGTCGGGGCGTCGCCGCTCGCGTACCTCGTCTTCTCGGCGCTGATCGACCCGGCGTCGATCGGGCAGCTCCTGGGGACCGGCGCCGGCCGTGTCTGCCTGGTGTTGGGCCTGGCCCTCGAGGCGGCAGCCGCGCTCTGGATGCGGCGGATCCTGGCGTCCGCGGACGCGCCGTGAATGCGCTGCGGTCAACCGTCGCGCCGTGGCTCGTCGGCGCGGCTTGGGGCGCCTTGGGCGCCGCGCCGCTGGCGGTGCGGGCGCGCCGGTGTGGGATCCGCACCCGCCTCGAGCCGCTACGCCCCGTCCCCCGCAGCCGGAAGCGCGCGCCGGCGATCGCCGTTTTGCTCCGGCGCGTTCGGGCACACGTGCCTACCGGCGCGCTGGGCCGGGTGCTCACTGGTTGGCATGCGCGCCGGCACGCCCGTCGCGACGACGCCGCGATCGCCGCCGAGCTGCCCGTCACCGTCGACCTGCTCGGCGTCGCCGTCGAAGCCGGATGCACGCCGTACCTCGCCGCCGATCTGTCGCAGCGATGGGCGCCGCCGACAATGGCCGCCCGACTGACCGAGGTGCGTGAGGCGTGCGGGCTCGGCGCCTCCTTCGGCGACGCGCTCGAGGACCTCGGGTCGCGCGTACCGCGGCTGCGGGCGCTGGCCGATGCGTTGCTCGCCTCTGACCGACTCGGCGCGCCCGTCGGTCCCGCGCTCTCCCGCTTGGCCGAGGAACAGCGCGCCGAGCTACGCCGCCGAGCCGAGGCTCACGCGCGCCGCGTACCGGTGCAGCTGTTGTTCCCGCTCGTTTTCGTTGTGCTGCCCGCGTTCGGGCTACTCACCGTGATCCCGACGCTGCTCGCCGGCTTCGCCCGCATGTAGCGCTTCCCCCAATCGACCCGACCGTGAGGAGGCAATGCATGTTCCGTCGAATTGTGCGCGCGCTGCGGGCCGAAGTCGGTCAGACGACGGCCGAGTACGCGCTCGTGATCCTCGGTGCGGCGGCGATCGGAGCGCTGTTGATCGCCTGGGCCACGAAGAGTCACGCCGTCGGCAAGCTCTTCGACGAGGTCATCGAGAAGGTGCTTCCCTGAAGGAGCAGTCCGGCCAGTCGACGGTCGAGTTCGCGGTGCTGATGCCGCTCGTAGTGTTCGCGGTGCTCGGCGTCTTGCAGGTCGCGTTGGTCGTACGCGATCAGGTCGCCGTCGTGCACGCGGCGCGTGAAGCGGCCCGCGCCGCCAGCGTCGATCCTGATCCCGCCCGCGCGGCGCGCGCTGCTCGCCGCACTGTTCGGGGGGCAGAGGTGGACGTGGGTGACCGACCGGCGGTGGGCGAGCCGATCACGGTCGAGGTGACGTACCGATCGGTGACCAATCTGCCGCTGGTCGGCGCGCTGTTCCCCGATCCCGCGCTGCACGGACGCGTGTCGATGCGAGTCGAGCGGTGAGCGAACGGGACCGCGTCGACGGCTCGAGTGCCGAGCGTGGGTCCATGGCGGTGCTGTTGATTGCGGTCGTGGCGCTTGCCGCGATGCTGGCGCTGGGCGCCGCCCGGCTCGGTGGGGTGTTAGTGGCACGCGCTCGCGCCGACGCCGCCGCGGATGCTTCTGCACTGGCCGCCGCCGACATGCTCGCCCTCGGACACGGCGAGGCCGCCGCCGGCGCCGCCGCAACCGAGACGGCCACCGCCAACGATGCCCGCCTCGTCCGCTGCACCTGCGCGGGTCGGATCGCGACCGTCGTGGTCGAGGTGGCGGTCCCGGGGCTCGGTCGTCTCGGCGGTCCCGCACGTGGCACGGCGCGCGCCGAGGTGCGACCCGAATGCGCGCTGGGCTGCGCCGACCGTCCTCCCTAGTGCGTCTGGAGGATGGCGTCGTCCCGGAAGTCGGCGAACAGCTCGTTGATGCCGGGGCCGGGGGAGAGGTTCGTCCCGGCGCCGCCGCCGGTCGGGATCACCACGTTCCTTATGCTGGCGGGGTCGATGGTGAGCACCAGCCGCCCCAGCCGGTAGAGGTCCTGGTAGCTGGCGTTCTCCATCTGCACGTGGCGGCCCAGGATGCCGAGCATGTTGAGGGCGCCGCTCGCCCCGGTGTAGCGCTGCTGGAAGTTCTGGAGCGCGGAGATGATCAGGTAGCCCTGGTTCTCGCTGCGCTTGACGTCGCCCGCCGAGAAACTGTGACGGTCACGCGAGAAGGCAAGGGCCGCGGGGCCGTTCATGTGCAGCGGGCCGGGATCGAAGTCGGTGGCCGCCAGTGGGTCGTGCATGGGCTCCTGGATGTTCACATCGAGCCCGCCGACCTCGTCGACCATGCTGACGAACCCGTCGAAGTTCGTCGTGATCGAGAACTTGATCGGGACGCCGACGAAGTTGCTGATGGCCCCGGTGAACGCGCTCAGCCCCTGTTGCGCGAGGATGCTGTTGACCTTGCCGCCCGCACCGATCGAGGTGTCACGGGGTATGCCGATCATCGACGCCGCGTGCGCCTGGGGGTTGACGCCGATGATGTGAATGGCGTCGCCGAGCCCCACGCCGCCGGGGTCGCGCGAGTCGTTCCCCACCACGAGAAAGAACTGCACCTGGTCGGGCTGGCCGCCGGTGAAGCTGGCCTGCCCGGTGGGCGGGACCTTGAGGAGCGTGAACCAGGTCTCGCCCTTCGCGAAGCTCGGCAGGCCCGTGGCCATCCACGCCGCGATGACCAGGCAGCCGAGCAACACCCCACACAGCGGCGGGCCAATGAGGGTGAACAGAACGGTGCGTGACTTTCTCGCCACTCCTACCTCACCTCTGCGCGGCCGCGGCCGGCACCTCGACCTCGGCGCCCTGTCGGGTGACGGACACGTCGTAGCCGGTGATCTTCCACTGCCCGCCCTCGGAGCTGAGCGTCAACGCGATGCTGCGGGCAATCTGCAGCGGCCCGCCCGTGACGCCGATCTCGGCGCTGTAATCGAACGCGGCGGTCGCCAGTACGAACTGTCCCCCGCCGTCGGACAGCGCGGTGATGATCACCGGCGACGCGGTCGGCTTGAAGTCGCCGATGCGCTTCGGCTGGCCGCTCTCGAACAGGACGTCCTTGTCGGCCCCGTTGATTGCCGCCTGCGAGCCCGCGTCGAAGAGTTCCCCGAGGTTCTGCGGCGGTTGTCCGGTCTTCACGGGTGCAACCAGCCCCCGTTCGACGTACGTGCCGGCCACCTGCATGATCTGGTTCGCGGCGTCGTCGGGAAGCGTGGCCGGTGCGCCCGCGTTCGCGTTCTGCACCCCGCCGAGGACGAGCTGCACGTTACCCAAAACGGATTTCGTCGCCGGCGCCGACTTGTCATCGCCGCCTCCGCGTGTGAGAAAGAAAATGAGCCCGGCCACGACCAGCAGCGCGACCGACGCCGCAATGACGGCGATTTGTATCCGCCGCGACCGCCGCGGAGGCGACGGCCGACCTGACGGCGTGCGCGCGGGAGCCCGCGGCGCAGTCCTCGGGGTGGACATGGGCCGACAGGATGCCACGACCGAAGCTGTAGGGTGCAAGGAGGCACCTGTGGACAATGACGTGGGTCGCCGGACATCCAGGAGACGCCGGTGGCGCTTCGGAAGATGGTGGACCGGCTGACGAAGCCGGTCGAGGAGCTCGACCGCGAGGCGCTCGGCAGTTACTGCGACAACCTCGGGGCCACCCCGATGAACAAGATCACCCCGCGAACCCCCATCCGGGTCGCGGGTGAGGTGCGGGCCGTTCGCATCGTGCCCAGGGCCGGCGCACCCGCCACCGAGATCACGGTGTCGGACGGCCGGGGCTCGGTCGACGCGGTATTTCTCGGGCGGCGCAAGATCGCCGGGATGTCATCAGGTCGCCACGTGCTGCTGGCGGGCGTCGCCGGCCGCGACGGCAACCGCTTCCTCGTGTACAACCCCGAGTACACGCTGCTCGACTAACCGCGTCACTCGACCGGGGCGGGGGGCACGACGGCCAACAGGCGCCGAACCGGCCCGTTGATCCAGCCGAGCCCCTACTCCCCTCGCACTCGTCGCCGTCGCAAGCTCCGGCTTGCGGCGACGGTCGGCAAAGCCGCCGTCGCCACGTCGCTCGCTGCTCTCGCTCGGGTCACTCGCCGGTCAGGATCCCCCGCACATCCTCTTCGGACTCCGGCGTCACCATCGCCAGCACCTCGTCACCGACCTCGAACATGGTGTCGCCGCGGGGTACGACGACGTGGTCCCTTCGAACCACAGCGACGACGGTGGCGTTGCGCGGGACTTCGATGTCCTTCAGCGCGCGGTCGATGACCGGTGAGTCCTCGGCCAGGGTGACCTCGACGAGTCGAGCCTGACCCCGCTCGAACTGCAGGATCCGGACGAGCCGGCCGACGCTCACGGCTTCTTCGACAAGCGCGGTGATGAGGTGAGGTGTCGACACCGACAGATCAACGCCCCAGTTCTCGTTGAACATCCACTCGTTCTTCGGATGGTTCACGCGCGCAATGACTCGGGGGACGGCGAACTCCTGCTTGGCGAGCAGGGAGATCACGAGATTGTCCTCGTCGTCCCCGGTCGCGGCGACCACGACATCGCAGCGCTCGAGGCCTGCCTCTTTGAGCGACGACACCTCGCACGCGTCGGCGATGAACCACTCGACGCCCTCGTCTGCCACGGCGCGCTCGACCACAGTCGGGTTCTGCTCGATGAGCTGCACCTCGTGCCCGGCCGCGTGCAGGTCGTTGGCGATGAACAGCCCAACGTTGCCGGCGCCTGCGATCCCGACCCGCATTGCTAGTGCTCCGGCCCGTGCTCGAGCCGGTCTCGCAGGGCGTCGATGGCGTTGACGTCGACCATGAAGTGCAGCACGTCGCCCTCCTGGCCGACGATCTTCGGGCCCACGATGTGCGCCGACCCCAACCTCGTCACCGCCGTGAGCCAGAAGCGACCGGGCTCGTTGAGCGCGTCGAGCTTCTTGCCGGCCCAAACTTGCGGAAGCTCCCGCGCGACGAGGCCCACCTTGGCGCTGGGATCGATCCAGTCGTGGGGCTGCTCGCCCGGGAGCAGCCGCCGCAGCACCTGATCGGTTGTCCACGAGACTGTGGCGACAGTCGGGATGCCGAGCCGCTGGTAGATCACCGCGCGGCGCGGGTCGTAGATGCGCGCCACGACGTGCTCGATCCCGAAGGTCTCGCGGGCGATGCGGGCGACCAGGATGTTGGAGTTGTCGCCGCTGGTCACGGCGGCCACGGCGCCGGCGCGTTCGATGCCGGCTTCCTCGAGATGGTCACGGTCGAAGCCGAACCCGACGACGCGCTGTCCGGCGTAGCCGGCGGGGAGGCGCCGGAACGCGTTGGGGTTCTTGTCGATCACGGCGACCGTGTGGCCTGACTTCTCGAGGGTGCCGGCGAGCTCGCTTCCCACTCGCCCGCAGCCGACGACCACGACGTGCACGCTGCCTCCTGCCTTGTTCGGAAGCGTCGATCGTAGGACGGGCCGGCACTCCCGAGAAGCGAAGAGGGCGCCCCGGCATGGCATGCTGGCGAGGACGGGCTGACCTCGAGGTCGGCCCTCGTCAGGTTCGGCGGCGGCTCCATCTCGGGGGACGGGTGGCGATCCTCAAGCGACTGCTCGTCGGGCGGCCCATACCGACCGTCGAGCAAGAGCATCAGCGCATCCCGAAGACCATCGCGCTCGCGGTGTTCTCCTCCGACGCCATCTCCTCGACGGCGTATGCGACAGAGGAGATCCTGTTCGTCACCGCGGTCGGCGGCTCGAGCCTCATGCTGGGGCTCGACGCGCTTCTTCCGATCGCGATCGGGGTTGCGATCCTCCTCGCGATCGTCACCGCCTCCTACCGCCAGACGATCCACGCCTACCCGAGCGGGGGCGGGAGCTACATCGTCAGCCGGGAGAACCTGGGCGAGGGGCCGTCACTCGTCGCCGGCGCGTCGCTCCTCGTGGACTACATCCTGACCGTCGCGGTCTCGATCTCGGCGGGCGTGGCGGCCATCGTCTCGATTCCGGCGTTCCAAGGCCTCGCGACTCACCGCGTCGAGCTCGGTCTCGGGCTCATCGCGTTCATCGCGATCGCGAACCTGCGGGGAATCAAGGAGTCAGGCCGGCTCTTCGCAGCGCCGACCTACATCTACATCTTCATCTTGGGCGCGCTGGTCGTGTACGGCCTGTTCCGTAGCTATTTCGGCGACATCCATCGCGTCCCGTTCGATCCGCAAGCCTTCGAGGGCTCACGCGAGGCGGGCGGGACCCTCGGGCTGTTCCTGATCCTCAAGGGCTTCTCCTCAGGTGCTGTCGCGCTGACGGGTGTCGAAGCCATCAGCAACGGCGTCCCCGCCTTTCGCCGGCCGGAGTCGAAGAACGCCGCCACGACGCTCACCTGGATGGCCACGATCCTCGGCTCCCTGTTCTTCGGTGTATCGCTTCTCGCTCACCGGCTCCACCCTTACCCGAGCCACGACGAAACGGTCATCTCCCAGCTGGGTCGAGCGGTGTTCGGCGACGGCCCTGTCTATGTGCTCCTCCAGTTCGCCACCGCAGCCATCCTGACGCTGGCCGCCAACACCGCGTACGCGGACTTCCCCCGGCTGTCGTCGATCATCGCCCGGGACGGGTACCTCCCCCGGCAGCTCGCGAACCGCGGTGACCGGCTCGTGTTCTCGAACGGCATTCTCGTGCTGTCCGGGCTCGCGGGCCTCCTGATCGTCGCGTTCGGCGGCATCACCAACGCGCTCATTCCGCTCTACGCAGTGGGCGTCTTCGCCTCCTTCACGTTGTCCCAAGCGGGGATGGTGGTGCACCATCTTCGGCTTCGAGAGCCAGGCTGGAAACGCAACCTCGTGATCAACGTCGTCGGCGCGAGCGCGACCTTGGTCGTCCTGCTCATCATCGCGATCACGAAGTTCACGAGCGGCGCCTGGGTGCCGATCATCGTGATCCCCGCCATCGTCCTCCTCTTCAGAGGCATCCACCGGCACTACCAACGCGTCGGTGCCAAGCTGAGCATTCCACCCGAGTACCGGCCGCCACCCATGAACCACACGATGGTCGTGCTCGTCGGCGGGCTTCATCGCGGCGTGCTCGACGCGCTCGCGTACGCCAAGTCGCTCAACCCCACGCACATCGCCGCCGTCACCGTCGTGTCCGACGAGGAGCAACAGGAGCGGATCGAGAAGATCTGGGCGGAACGTAACATCGACGTACCGCTCGAGATTGTCTACGACCCGTATCGGGAAGTCACCAGGCCCATTCTCCGCTACATCGACGAGATCGATGCGCGTTGGGACAACGACATCATCACCGTGTTGATACCGGAATTCGTCGTCGAGCACTGGTGGGGGCACCTGCTCCACAACCAGACCGCGCTCCTGCTCAAGGGCCGGCTGCTGTTCCGGAAGGGCACGGTCGTCACGTCCATCCCGTACCACCTGCAGGAGGCGAGCGGGGACGGCAGCGCGAAGTAACCTGCCCGCCGAGCGCGCGACGACCAGAGTTCAAGGAGCTGTAACCCCGGATGTCACAGATCGTCACGCTCGCGGCCGAGGGCAGCTACCAGGTCTTCCAGCTCCGCGGCGGCGAGTGGTTCTGGCTGGTGCTGGCGGCGGGCACCGCCATCCTGGCCATCGTGGTCGGCTTCGTCCTCCGGCAAGGAGTGCTCGCGGCCGATCAGGGCACGCCCACGATGATCGAGATCGCCAAGTCGATACAGGAAGGCGCGATGGCCTACCTGCGACGGCAGTTCAAGACGATCGCGGTCATCGTCGTCCCAGTCGCGCTCATCGTCTTCCTGACGTCGACCAAGGTGGCGAAGCCGGGCGGCACCGAGGCGCTCTCGTTCGCCCAGTCGGGACTGTTCCGGACGCTCGCGTTCATCGCCGGGTGCTTGATGTCCGGCCTCACCGGCTTCATCGGCATGAGCCTCGCGGTGCGCGGCAACGTCCGCACCGCGGCCGCGGCCAAGGCGGGGTCACTGCCGGCCGCGCTCAAAGTCGCGTTCCGCAGCGGCGGCGTCGCCGGCATGTTCACGGTTGGCCTCGGCCTGCTCGGGGCTACCGCGATCATCATGATCTTCCAGAACACCGCAACCGCGATCCTCATCGGGTTCGGGTTCGGTGGGTCGCTGCTCGCGCTGTTCATGCGAGTCGGCGGTGGCATCTTCACGAAGGCTGCCGATGTCGGCGCCGACCTCGTCGGCAAGGTCGAGCAGGGCATCCCCGAGGACGACCCCCGCAACCCCGCCACGATCGCCGACAACGTGGGCGACAACGTCGGCGACTGCGCGGGGATGGCCGCCGACCTGTTCGAGAGCTACGAGGTGACGCTGGTCGCGTCGCTCATCCTCGGCGTCGCCGCGTTCAACTCGATCGGCGCCAACCCCGCGCTCGGTCTCATCTTCCCGCTCGCAGCGCGCGCCATCGGGGTGCTGGCTTCGATCGTCGGTGTGTTCGCAGTGCGGGCCACTCCGCGCGACCGCACCGCGATGGCGCCGATCAACCGCGGCTTCTTCACCGCCAGCGTCCTGACCGTACTCGGCACGCTCGCGGTGGCGCTCTTCTACATCGGCAACGATCACGGCAACGAGGGCTGGAAGATGTTCGGCGCTGTCGTGGCCGGCCTCGTCCTCGCCCAGCTTGTCAGCCGCCTCACCGAGTACTTCACCTCGACGGAGCGGGAGCCCGTCCAAGAGATCGCAGACGCGTCGCGCACCGGACCGGCCACGACCGTGCTGTCGGGGATGAGCACCGGGCTCGAGTCGACGGTGTGGGCGATCGTCGCCATCGCGGTCGCGATCGGCACCGCCGTAGCGCTCGGTAACGGCAACATCCAATTCTCGTTCTACCTCGTCGCTCTCACGGGCATGGGCATGCTGGCGACCACCGGTGTCGTCGTGTCCGAGGACACCTTCGGCCCGGTTGCCGACAACGCGGCCGGGATCGCGGAGATGTCGGGCGAGTTCGGGGGCGAGCCGGAGCGGATCATGGTGAGCCTCGACGCAGTGGGGAACACGACCAAGGCCGTCACCAAGGGGTTCGCGATCGGCTCGGCCGTCATCGCCTCGGTCGCGCTGTTCGCCTCGTTCGTCGAGACCGCCGGCAGCGAGCTGGATCTGCGAGAAACTGGATCAGCGCTCTTCGCGAAGGTGCCGATCAACGTCGCCGACCCGAAGACCTTCATCGGCCTGCTCATCGGTGGCTCGATCGCCTTCCTGTTCAGCGCGCTGGCGATCCGCGCCGTGGGCCGGACTGCGGGAACCGTCGTGCAGGAGGTCCGCAACCAGTTCGCCGACGGCCAGATCATGGCGGGGACCAAGAAGCCCGACAGCGGAAGGATCGTCGACATCTGCACGGCCGCGTCGTTGCGCGAGCTCGCAACACCGGCGCTGCTCGCCGTGCTCACGCCGGTGATCATCGGGTTCGGCATCAACTTCCTCGCGCTGGGCGCGTTCCTTGCTGCCGTGATCCTCACCGGCCAGCTCATGGCGGTGTTCCTCAGCGTGGCGGGCGGCGCGTGGGACAACGCCAAGAAGTTCATCGAGGACGGGCATTACGGCGGCAAGGGCTCAGAAGCTCACAAGGCCGCCGTGATCGGAGACACGGTCGGCGACCCGTTCAAGGACACGGCGGGACCGGCGCTGAACCCGCTCATCAAGGTGATGAACCTCGTGTCGCTGCTGATCCTGCCGGCGGTGATCACCCTGCGCGACAACAACGGTGCCCGGTACACGATCGCCGCCGCCGCGCTCGTGGTGCTGCTCGGCGCGATCGCGTTCTCGAAGCGAAGGGTGGGCGGTTTCGCCGAGGAAGCCGACGTCGTCGAGGGCACCGAGCCGGAGCCCGAGCCTGAGCCGCAAGCAACTCCGACGCGCTGACAGCCGGCCCTGCGGAAGTAACGCCTGCAAGGACGAGCTCACGCGCGGGAGCGTCGCGTGTCGCCGTTCAGAAGGACGCGCGCGTAGGCGTGTTTGCTGGAGCTCGATCAGAGATCCTGACGACCTGTTGAGGCCGGACGAGCCGACATATGTGGCTCGTCAATTCTGGCGGGCGGGATCTCAATGACGCGTTAGGGCTCTTCTCTCGCCGTCTCGGGCGACGTATATACGGGACGTGCCCGAAGACGGAGGAGAGCCATGGCTGACGTGTGGGTACTGCTCCTGATCCTGGCGTTCTTCGCGGCGTGCGTCGGCCTGGTGCGCGGCTGCGACCGGATCATCGGCGGGGACGGACCTGTCGAGCGGGACATGCCCGAACGATTCGAGACCGGAGCGCGAGACACCGAACCGGCCGGAGCCGGGCGGTGAGCGGGGACAACATCGCCGGCCTCGTTCTGTCGGTCTTCGTTGCGCTCTACCTGGTCGCGGCGCTGCTCTTCCCCGAAAGGTTCTGATGACGGCGGCCGGTTGGGAGCAGCTCACCGTCCTGATCGTGCTGATCGGAGTGACCGCACCGCTGCTCGGTCGCTACATCGCGAACGTATACGAGGGCAGACCTTCGCGACTCGACCGGGTCTTCGGCCCCGTGGAACGTCTCATCTACCGCGCGTGCCGGATCGACCCGCAGCGCGAGCAACGCTGGAACATCTACGCGCTGTCGCTCCTCGCGTTCAGCACCGTCGGGTTCCTCCTGCTGTACCTGATCCAGCGCGTCCAGAGCGGCCTGCCGTTCAACCCGACCGACGTGGCCAACGTCGCGCCGGCCCTGTCACTGAACACGGCCGTGAGCTTCGTGACCAATACGAACTGGCAGAGCTACGCGGGCGAGACCACGCTCAGCCACCTGACCCAGATGACGGGTCTCACCGTCCAGCAGTTCGTGTCGGCGGCCGCGGGCATGGCGGTCATGGCGGCGCTGATCCGTGGACTCTCCCGCTCGGGTGAGCGGACGATCGGCAACTTCTGGGTCGACCTCGTGCGCACGACGATCCGGATCCTTCTTCCGATCGCCTTCGTGTTTGCAATCGTGCTCGTTGCCACCGGGGTGATCCAGAACACCCACGGCTTCACGGAGGTGCGGACGGTCGCGGGCGCCAGGCAGCGGATCCCCGGCGGACCCAATGCGGGAATGGAGTCGATCAAGCAGCTCGGCACCAACGGCGGCGACTTCTTCAACGTCAACTCGGCGCACCCGTTCTCGAACCCGACCCAGTTCAGCGACTTCCTCGAGATCTACGCCATCCTCATCATCCCCTTTGCGCTCGCGTTCACGTTCGGACGGATGGTGAAGGACAACCGGCAGGGCTACGCGGTGTTCACGATCATGTTCGTGATCTGGCTGGTCGCGAGCCTCAGCACGATCTTCCTCGAGGTCGGTGGCAACCAGAAGCTGGACGCCGCCGGCGTGACGCAGTCCGTCAGCGCCAGCTCACCCGGAGGAAACGCCGAAGGCAAGGAAGTCCGCAACGGGCCGAGCGCGTCAGGACTCTGGGCAGCCTCGACCACCGGCACCTCGAACGGGTCCGTGAACTCGATGCACGACAGCTATACGGCGGCGGGCGGCATGGTCCCGCTCGTGCACATGAAGCTCGGGGAGGTGAGCCCGGGTGGCGTAGGCGTGGGCCTCAACGGCTTGCTGATCCTCGTCATCCTCTCGGTGTTCATCGCCGGGCTCATGGTGGGGCGAACGCCCGAATACTTGGGCAAGAAGATCCAGGCCTCAGAAGTGAAACTGCTCGCGATCTACATCCTCGCCATGCCGGCGGTGCTGTTGATCTTCACCGCCATCTCGACGTTCGTAAGATCCGTCAGCGACGTGTCGCTGCTCAATCAGGGTGCGCACGGCTTCACGGAACTCCTCTACGCCTTCACGTCGGCGAGCAACAACAACGGGTCGGCCTTTGCTGGCATCACCGCCAACACGGCCTGGATGAACACCGCGCTCGCCGTCTGCATGCTGGTCGGCCGCTTCTTCCTCATCATCCCCACCCTCGCGCTCGCCGGCGCGCTCGTCCGCAAGCGCCCGGTTCCGCCGTCAGCGGGGACGTTCCCAACCCACACCCCGCTCTTCGTGGTGCTCGTGCTCGGCGTGGTGCTGATCGTCGCCGCCCTGACCTTCCTACCCGTCATTGCGCTCGGCCCGCTCGTCGAGGAGCTCAGCATCTGATGAGGAGCAGCGTCCATGGCCCGTGACTCCAAGCTCCTGGAACCCGAGCTCATCCGGCGAGCGGTCATCGACAGCGTCGTGAAGCTGAACCCGCGCACCCTCATGCGCAACCCGGTCATGTTCGTCGTCGCCATCGGTGCCGTGTTCACGACCGTCATCTTCTTCCGCGACCTGCGGAGCTCGTCCGCGAACGAGAACGTGTTCGCGGGGTTGGTGGCCCTGTTCCTGTGGTTCACCGTGCTGTTCGCCAACTTCGCCGAGGCTGTCGCCGAAGGGCGAGGAAAGGCGCAGGCCGACACGCTGCGCAGGACGCGCTCCGAGACGGTTGCGCATCGCCGGCGGCCCGACGGGACGCTCGAGAAGGCCCCGAGCACGGCGCTCAACGTCGGAGACGAGGTGGTCGTCAACGCGGGCGAGGTGATCCCGAGCGACGGCGACGTCATCGAGGGCATCGCGAGCGTGGATGAATCGGCGATCACCGGCGAGTCGGCTCCCGTGATCCGGGAATCCGGCGGCGACCGGTCAGCCGTGACCGGCGGCACGCGTGTGCTGTCCGACCAGATCGTCGTGCGAATCACGGTTCAGCCGGGCGAGACCTTCCTCGACCGGATGATCGCGCTCGTCGAGGGATCGGAGCGCAAGAAGACGCCGAACGAGATCGCGCTGAACATCCTTCTCGCCGGGCTCACGATCATCTTCCTGCTGGCGACGGTGACGCTGCAGCCGTTCGCGATCTTCGCCGACGCCGAGCAGAACGTCATCATCCTCGTCGCTCTGCTGGTCTGCCTCATTCCGACGACGATCGGCGCGTTGCTCTCTGCGATCGGCATCGCGGGGATGGACCGCCTGGTGCGCCGCAACGTGCTCGCCATGAGCGGTCGCGCCGTGGAGGCGGCCGGTGACTGCGCCACACTGCTGCTCGACAAGACAGGGACAATCACGTTCGGGAACCGGGAGGCCGACGCCTTCATCCCTGCCAGCGGTGTGAGC
>JBKOWY010000127.1:0-8202 GCA_046724655.1 Actinomycetota bacterium | reverse complement strand
GGGACTCGAACCCGCGACGCCGCGATTATGAGCCGCGTGCTCTGCCAACTGAGCTACACCGCCGAGCCCCCTTACGGACTCGAACCGTAGACCCCTTCCTTACCATGGAAGTGCTCTGCCGACTGAGCTAAGGGGGCGGAGGTTCAAAGGATACAACGGGTTGGCATCGCGAAGCCTTGGAGTACGGTCCGGCGCCGTGGGCTTGACGGTGCGCCTTGCGGAGCGGCGCGACGCCGAGGCGATACGAGCCATCTACAACGTCGAGGTGGCCGAGTCGACCGTGACGTTCGATCTCGTGCCCCGGACGCTGGACGAGCAGGTGGAGTGGATCGACGAGCACTCGGGCGCACATCCGGCCGTCGTCGCGGTCGACGAGGCGGCGGGCGAGGTGGTCGGGTTCGGATCGTTGTCGCCGTTCCACCCCCGTCCCGCCTACCGGCCCACGGTGGAGAACTCCGTCTACGTCCGCCGCGACCGTCGAGGCCATGGCGTCGGCCGGCTCCTCCTCGACGAGCTCCTGCGGCTCGCGTCGGACCACGGCTTCCACTCGGTCGTCGCCCGGATTGTCGGCGGCCACGAAGCCTCGATCGCGCTGCACGATGCCTGCGGCTTCGCCCTCGTCGGTACCGAACGCGAAGTCGGGCGCAAGTTCGGCCGGTGGCTCGACGTCGTGGAAATGCAGAAGATGCTCTAGGACTCGTCGGCCTTGGACTGACCGTCGCCGGGCGGCCGGTCGGGCAACTCGGCGACGATGAAGTCGGGCCCGCGCTGACCGTTCAATGTCGGCAGCGGAATGTCGACCGACGAGTGTTGCTGGTGGGCGACGACCACCCGGTCGTGGTACTCCTGCGCCTGCTCGGCGAACTCGGGCGTGTGATATTCGGTCCCGTCGACGAGCGGACCGGGAGTGCCGTCGACGACCGCCTTGATGTCGTCGCCGGTCAGGGTCTTGTTGGTTTCGAGTGCGTGCGTGACCGCGAGCACCTCGAGCTTGTTCTCGGCCAGCAACGCCTCGGTCCGCTGCAGTATCGACTCGAGGCTCTCTTCGATGCGCTGGCCGAGGTCGCTCTTGAGCAGATCCTTCTCCTTTTCCCCGCCGACGCCGGGCCGGCCGCCGCCGGCGATGCCCACGCGGTGGGTCACGCCGTGTGACGTCACCGTCGAGCCCATCCCCCAGAAGCCCTCCATGAACGTCGCGATCTGGGTCGCGCTCTCGAGGTCGGCCGAGACGCCCGACGAGCTGTCGCCGGCGAAGAACATCTTCTCGCCCGCGAGCGACGCCAGGCTCACCATCACGTCGGCCTCGTATTCGGACCGCCACTGGGTGAAGAGGTCGTCCGGTTTGATCGAGCTGACCATGCCGAGGTACGTGCCGCCCTTCTCGATCGTCGCGATGTCGATGACGAGGTGATGGCGCGCCCGATACGCGACGACGGCGTGGCACGCCTCGTGGAGCGCGGTCGCGTGCCGCTCCCGCTCGATGTACTCGACGTCCTCGGGGGGCCCGAGGTCCTTGAGCTGCTTCGCCTCCACGACATCCCGCCAGGTGATCTGGTCGCGGCCGTTCCGCAGGGCGACGATGAGCGCCTCATTGACGAGGTCCTTGATCGTCGCGCCGGTCGCGTACGGCGTGATCGTGGCGAGCTTGTCGATGTCCTCGGCGCTGAGCTGGTGCTGCACTTTCTCGAAGTAGCCCTCGTAGGTGCGAACGCGTCCCGCCTTCGACGGGTAGCCGACCTTGTAGATGCGGTCGATGCGACCCGGCCGGAGCAACGCCTCGTCGAGGGCCTGGGGCATGTTCGTGGCCATCATGACCAGGATCCGGTACTTCGGCGGCGGCTTCGGGCGCATGCCCAGCGCGCGCCGGAGGATGCGGTTGAAGAGACCGCGCGGCTTCTTCAGCCCGGACAGCTCCGTGAGCAGCGCCTGCAGGGTGCCCATACCGCCACCACCGCCACCCATGCCCATGCCCATGATCTGCCGGTCGCGCCGGCGGCGTGGCAGGTCGTCGAGCGCGCTGTCGAGGGCGGAGCGCATGAGCAGCGATGTGGACGGCTCCGAGAGGTACGACATGCAGTTGCACGAGGGGGTGGCCGACCACGGGCCGGGCGCCTCCTGCGCCCGCGCCGGGCCGCCCCACGGGCCGGGCATGAGCTGGCCGCGGTTGCCGAGCGAGTCGGCCTCGTCGAAGAAGACGATGACGCCGCCGTACCGCAGCGCGAGCCGGCGCAGCTTGCGGAACAGGCCTTTGACCTTGAGCACCCCGACACCCATGAACATGTTGATGAACGCGCCGGGATCGACGAAGACGTAGGGCTTGCCGGTCTCGCCCGCGACCGCCTCGGCCATGAGCGTCTTGCCGGTTCCGGGCGGGCCCCACAACAGGATGCCGCCCGGCACGTAGCCACCCTTCTGCTCGATGGCCTCAGGGTCCTCGAGGAAGACCATGTTCTCCCTGACCCGGTCGAGGACGTTGTCCTGGCCCCAGACGTCCGAGAACCGCGTCTTGATGTCGTCGGGGTAGTAGACGTCGACCCCGCCCCGGGTGAGGAGCCAGAACAGCGCACCGAACTCGATGATGATGAACAGCGCGCCGAACATCAGCTGGAAGACAAAGGGCAGCGCGTCGACGATCCGTCGAGGGAGCTCGATCAGCGCAAGTGCGGGCGAGGTGTCGAAGATGGCGCCGAGGACGATCGAAAGGATGACGAGGAAGACTCCGATCTTCAGCAGCCTCGCCAAGCGGTATCGGGTCCAGTCGCTCATGCGGGCCGAGCGACGGTTGAAGCCACCGAACACCCGGTTCGTCCAGAAGCGGTGGTAACGCGCCCAGTGCTCGCTGATCAGGTAGTGCACCTGGCGCACGAGCTCGATCCCGCCGAGCAGGAAGAGCCACCATTTCGCCCGGGCCTCGTCGATGACGGCATCGCTGAACGGCAGCAAGGGGTTGTCCGCCATGGTGCCCCAGACGAAGAACCAGTACAGCGCCGCCAGGAGCAGGAGGTACTTGATCCGATCCCAGAACGCGAGCGGCTTGCGCGTCGGTCGATCGTCGTCGCGGGGGCGGCTGGTGAACTGCGGCCCCTGAGAGGGGGTGACGGTCGGCGTCATGTCATCGTTCCTTCACGGTCCAGGAATCCATGACCGTGTCGATCGTGTCCTTCTCCCGTTCATAGCACTTGGCGCTACAGCTCATGAACAGCAGATGCAGCTCCTTCGTGTCAGCGTCCACGATGCTCACCTGATCGAAGGTCACGAAGTCCTGGCTCTCGGGTGGCTGGACGCTGAACGTGAACCGCAGCCCGCGGAACCCGCCCGACCGCGTGAACTCGTCCACACGCAGGACCTCGACCTCTCCGCCTTGTTGGGCGATCGTGTCGACCGGCACCACGAGGTTGCGCATGGCCTCGAGCGAGAACTGGTTGCGCTCGTCGGGGTCGAGCTCGCGCACTCGTGCGAGGCCGAAGGGCTTACTGGTGACCAGCTCGTCGTAATGCTTCAAGCTCGGCTTCGAGCTCGCGTCGAAGGCGACTGTCCAACTCGTGTCGCGTAATACGTGCGACCGTGCGGGCGAGAGGTTGCGAGTCTTGATGAACTCGCCTTCGTCGTAGACCTTCCAGCCATCCGGGACCTTGAAGTACGTGCCGGTACTGTCCGCGCTGTTCTTCAGGTAGCGGTAGCCGGAGTCGGTGCAGGCCCCGAGGAGCAGCGCCACCGCGACGGCAACGGATGCGGAAGCGGCCCAGCGCGCCGTTCGTCGAGCCCTCCGGGGAACGGCCATATCGCCCCCAAGTATCGTTCGGATCCCCGCCGGACGGTACCTGGGTTCCCGAGTTCCGCCCGCCGCCTGGGTATACGGCGTGCCGTGCCGCAGCGGATGGCGGAGGCGGACGCGAATTGGCCCGCCTTCCGGAGGCGGGCCGCATGCACCGGTCGCACGAGTGGTGGGCCGGGCTGGATTCGAACCAGCGTAGCTTTCGCAGCAGTTTTACAGACTGCCCCCTTTGGCCACTCGGGTACCGACCCGGGCCGCTTACGATATCAGTCGCCTCAGATTTCTCCCGGAGCTCACCATGCCGACATTCGACGTCGTCTCGGAGGTCGACCGCCAGGAGGTACGTAATGCCGTCGACCAGGCGCGCCGTGAGGTCGCGACCCGGTTCGACTTCAAGGACACGAACAGCAGCATCGAGCTGGGTGACAAGTCGATCGAGCTGCACACCGCCAGCGAGGACCGGTTGCGCGCGCTCACGCAGGTGCTCGAGGAGAAGCTCGTGCGCCGCAAGGTTTCGTTGAAGGCGCTGTCGTACGGCCGTGTCGAGGACGCCGCCAAGGGCACGGTGCGCCAGACCGCGACGCTCAACGTCGGCATCTCCGACGAGAAGGCACGCGAGATCGGCAAGTTCATCAAGGGCCTCGGGCTCAAAGGCGTCTCCCACCAGGTGCAGGGGCAGCAATTGCGCGTGAGTGGCAAGAAGAAAGACGATCTGCAGACGGCGATTCAGAAGCTGCGTGAATCAGACTTCGGCATCCCGCTGCAATTCACCAACTTCCGGGACTAGCTCTCTTCCGGGACCTGGGAGTCGCTGCCGCCCGCTCGCATCAAAGCGGCGGGCGGCCGGCGGGTGGTCGCCGAACAATCCGGCTCGCCCGGCCGAGACCCGGTCGGAGACCCGAGCCAAGCGAGCGTAGCGAGGGAGGCGAGCAGGGGGCTCGGCCGGATCAGCGGTGCCGGTTCGGCGCACCTACCCGACGTGTCGCCCGCTGCGATCACGCGAGCGGGCGGCGCCGGGTTCCGTCCCGACATGCACAACGGCCGGCTCTGGGGTGGGCAGAGCCGGCCGTGTGCGTTGGGCGGGAGGGCAGATCAGACGGCGTGCGTGCGATCGAACTCCCGGAGCCTTGCGATGCGCTCCTCGGTGGGCGGGTGGGTCGAGAACAGCTTGGCGAAGTTCACCTGGCGCCCCGTCAGGGGGTTGATGATGTAGAGAGTCGCCTCGGCCGGGTTCACGTCCATGGGGACGCGCTTGGCGGACGCCTCGATCTTCTCGAGAGCGCGGGCGAGCGGTTCGCCCTCTCCGATGAGATGGGCCCCGGACGCGTCGGCCTGGAACTCGCGGGAGCGGGACAGCGCCATCTGGATCAGACCGGCGGCGAGCGGCGCGAGGATCGCCAGAGCAATCAGGCCGAAGATGTTGCCGCCGCCCTCGTCGTCACCACCGCCGCCGAAGATGGCGCCGAACATCGCGATGCGGGCGATGAACGTGATCGCCAACGCGATCGCGGCCGCCACCGAGCCGATCAGGATGTCGCGGTTCCGCACGTGCGACATCTCGTGGGCGAGCACGGCGCGCAGCTCGTCGTCGTCGAGCACCTCGAGGATGCCCTGTGTGACGGCCACCACTGCGTGCTTGGGACCGCGACCGGTGGCGAACGCATTCGGCTGCGGCTGGGGCGAGAGGTAGAGCCGGGGCATCGGCATGTCGTGCCTGGCGGCCAGCTCCTCGACGATCTCGTAGAGCCGGGGGGCGTCCTCGCGGCTCACGGGCTTGGCCCGCGCCGCGGCGACTGCGATCTTGTCGCTGAACCAGAAGGACCCGCCGACGAAGACGAGGCCGAGCACCACACCGATGATCAGGCCGCCCTGGCCGAAAAGGGCGCCGATCCCGATGAACAGGGCGCCGAGGAAGGCCAGGAGCAGGGTGGTCTTGAACGTATTCGTGAATGCGCTTCGCATTCTCACATCACCTCTTACCGTTCCCAACGCTCCGACTGGGCCCGGCGTTCCCTTGCATCGTACGGCTTCCGTAAACATCCCCGGGCGCGGCTACCGCCACACGATCAGCAACACGAGTCCGGCCGTCACGACCACGGCTGACGCCAGGCGGGCCCGGCCCAGCCGCTCGTGGAGGAACAGCCAGCCGGCACCGGCCCCGAGCACCACCGAGGATTCGCGCAGGGCGGCGACGTAGCCGACCGGCGCCAGCCGCGTCCCGGCCAGGACCATGGAGTAGGCGAGCGTCGAACAGACGCCCCCGGCGAGGTAGCGGCGCCACTCCCGGCGGGCGGCGGGGCCGATCCGGCCCGCTGATCGCGTCGCCAGCATGGCGACAGTGAGCGCGAGGCCCGCGCCGAGTGTGACGGCGATCCCGTAGCCGAAGCCGCTGGAGCGACGGGCGCCGGCGGCGTCGAGCGTCGTGTACACGCCGATCGTGGCGGCCGTGAGACCGGCCCACAGCAGTGCGATCCGGCCGACCTGGGGACGGACCAGGGATGCCAGGCCGCCCACCACGATGGCGATGGCGAGCCACGCGAGCGGGGGCAGGGAGTCGGAGAGGAACAGGACCCCGCCGATGGCGGCGATGAGGGCGCCGGCGCCGCGGGCGAGGGGGTACGCGAACGAGAAGTCGCCGTGCTTGTAGGCGCGGGTGAGCGCGACCACGTAGAGCACGTGGACGAGGCTCGAACACACGAGGAACGGGAGCGCCGAGACACCGGGCACGCCGACGAGCGGCAGCAGCGGGACAAAGAGGAGCCCTCCCACGAGGAACTGTCCCCACGCCGCGAGCAGCCGGTCGCCGCTGGTCTTGACGAGCAGGTTCCATGCGGCGTGCAGCGCCGCTGAGCCCAGGGCCAAGAACGTTGCCGCGACCATGTCGCTTCAGTCGTAGTAGCCGGAGTGGAAATAGATGCAGGGGATCCCCTCGGCCCGGAACATCTCGACGTTGCGCCGGTCGTCCTCGACCGCGAGCTCGAGGTCGAAGCCGAACCGGCGGAGGTCGTCGACGGCCAGCTGCTTGAAGTCGCGGGACACGTCGTAGTCACCCCATGGGCGCATCACGAGCACGTCCCAGCGGATCCGGTACCGCTCGAGCCACGCCTCGGTCAGGTGGTGCACGCGCTCGGGCCGCGCCGTGAGCAACACGATCGCCAGTGACGGGTCGAGGAGATCGAGCAGCACCTTGACCTCCTCGATGACGGGATCGTCACCGCAGGCGTCGAAGAACGCGCGCCAGTCCCGGCGCGGCGCCTCGAGGTAGTGCTGGCGGCTGGCAGCATCGGAGAGCACGCCGTCGAGGTCGATGACGACGGCGGGGCCGGGCGGGACCCGCTCGTCGCGCCACGTCCAGTGCTCGGGGTAGGAGCCGGTCACTCCTCCTCGTCGCCGCCTTGGGTCGAGAGGTAGCGGTCCTTGATCCCCTCGACCACCGAGGGATCGGCGAGGGTGGTCGTGTCGCCGAGCTGTTCGTCCTCGGCCACGTTGCGGAGAAGCCGCCGCATGATCTTCCCGGAGCGCGTCTTTGGCAGCTCTTCGGTGAACAGCACCGTCTTCGGCCGCGCGATCGGACCGATCGTCGTGGCCACGTGGTCACGCAACTCGGCGGCGAGCTCGTCGCTGGGATCGTTGCCCGCGCGCAGGATCACGAACGCGCTGATCGACTGCCCCGTAGTCGGGTCGGTCCGGCCGATCACCGCGGCTTCGGCGACCATCGTGTTCCCGACAAGGGCGTGCTCGACTTCCGCTGTCGAGATGTTGTGCCCGGAGACGAGCATCACGTCGTCGACCCGGCCGAGCAGCCAGTAGTAGCCCTCCTCGTCGCGCTTGGCGCCGTCGCCGGCGAAGTACTTCCCCGGGAACCCGCTCCAGTACGTCTCCCCGTACCGCTCCGGGTCACCCCAGATGCCGCGCAGCATCGACGGCCACGGCCGAGTGAGCACGAGATAACCACCACCGGGAATCGGCACCGATTCGCCGCGGTCGTCGACCACGTCGGCGCCGATGCCGGGAAGCGGGAACGTCGCGCTCCCGGGCTTGAGGGTTGTGGCGCCGGGCAGCGGGCTGATGAGGATCGAGCCGGTCTCGGTCTGCCACCACGTGTCGACGACCGGGCACCGGCCGCCGCCGATGTGCTGCCAGTACCAAACCCACGCTTCCGGGTTGATGGGCTCACCGACCGTGCCGAGAAGCCGCAGCGACGACATGTCGTGCTTCTCGGGGTACTCGGTCCCCCACTTCATGAAGCTGCGGATGGCGGTCGGCGCGGTGTAGAGGATCGTCACGCCGTACCGCTCGACGATGGACCACAGCCGATCCTTGTCGGGAAAGTCCGGCGTGCCTTCGTACATCACGCTCGTCGTACGGTTGGCGAGCGGCCCGTAGACGATGTACGAGTGGCCGGTCACCCAGCCGACGTCGGCCGC
>JBKOWY010000089.1:0-9851 GCA_046724655.1 Actinomycetota bacterium | reverse complement strand
GTCAGTTCACGGTGCTCAACGACCACGGCTCGCCCGTGTCGACGCCGTCGGCCTTTAGCCGCGCCTCGACTTGTGTCCACAAGCGATTGCTCCGCCGAGCGGTCTCCGCGGCCTCATCCGTGGCGGTGATATTGACTTCATCGAACACGTCCCCGAGCCGATTCAGCGCTCTGTTCATGAGTTTGTTGAGGTCCTTGTCGGGGGAGTGAACCAAAAGTCGTCGGTACCGGTCGACGGCCTTGGAACCTTCGCCGCCCTTTGTCCAGGCGTCCCCCGGCCTGTCCTCGCTGAGGTCTCGGACCATCACCGCGTAGATCTGGTCGAGGACGTGGAGGGCACCGAGAGGGCTATACACGCGGTCGAGCTGGGAGTTCGGTTGCCTCGGCAGCGTCGTTGCCCATACCTGGACCTGTTCCGGGGGCAGAGGCTGTCTCGCGTCGGCGGTGGTGGCGGGCAGCGGCACGAGAGCGGCACCCACGACACCGATCGCAGTGACGATGCGCTTCATGCGAACAGGCGCTTGGTTACCGAAGACGGTCCTTCACGCGTTCGACCGTCTTCTTGGTCTTGCCCTGCTGAGCAGCGTTGTGCGCGTTGTCGCGAACCTCACCCATGACGCATCGGCCTCCCATCTCTGGTCCGATTCGTGGACTTCAGCGTTATCGAATAGACAGCGAGGAAATGAGCAGAATGAGAACCACAGTTCCAATCCCGATGTATATGCAGCCCGACGCTCTTTTCCCCAGCCGTCAGCGTTACGAAACGAGAGATGTAATGCCCGACAATCGCGCTGCGGTGTCGGCGTGCCCGAGGATGGAGGAAAGCCTGTGAAGCGACTGGCCATGGACGATGATGCTGTGCTCGCGGCCGTGGACCGCGTGCAGCAGGCTGCCCGACCCGTCGACGCGTTACGCGTTGCCGTCGAGCTTGGAGAACCCGACGAGGAGGACGCGGTCGACGAGACGCTGCAACGGCTCGCCGATGAAGGACGCCTGTTGCATGAGTCGGTGTTCGTCGAGTTCGCGACCGTGCCAGGCAACCGTTCGCGGGTCGACTTCTACCGCCTGCCGGCATAGTACGGCTGACCAAGCGCTTCGAACTCGGGAGGTCAGAGCCGCGAGTGAGCGGTTGATCCGGTCTGAACCCGCGAGGTCGCGCTTCGCCGAGGACGGCGGCGCATGGGAACCCGGCCGTCCGGGAACAACTGCGTGGTGGGAATCACGCAGACACGGCCGGTCCGTGAAGCGGCGCCGGAGGCGAGGCGCGGCGCCCATGTCGCCGGCCTTTTCGGCTTGGCCGCTCGCGGAGTCCTGTATCTCCTTCTCGCGGTCCTCGCGCTGGGACTCGTCTTCGGGAAGGCCCGAGGCAAAGACGTTGACGCGCCCGGAGCGATGGAAGAGCTGGCGCGTCACGATCTCGGCTCCGTGCTGCTCGTGATCCTCGCAGTCGGCTTCGCGGGCTTTGCGTCGTGGTACGCATACGAAGCGCTCACCGGCCACCAGACCCGCCATGAGGGGTTGGACCGCATTGCCGACGGCGCGCGGGCGGTCGTGTATGGCCTGCTGGGTCTGTTCGCGTTCAGTTTCGTGGTGAGCGCCAACCGCGGCGGCGACACCGATCGCAAGCAGCAGAACTGGACGGCCAAGATGCTCGAATGGCCCGGCGGGCGGCTGCTCGTGGGCGCGGTCGGGCTCGTGGCGCTCGGGCTTGGCCTCTACCTCGCGTTGCGTGCTCTTTCCGGCGAACGTCAAGACTCCCAAGCGGTCATCGAGGCGGCGCCACGGGAAACCCGTGCGGTGCACGTGCTCGGCGCCGTTGGCAACCTTGCGCGTGGCGCGGTCCTCGGCCTGATCGGGATCTTCATCATCTTCGCCGCGCTGGAGCACGACCCGGGCGAAACGGCGGGGCTCGACGGCTCGCTGAAGCGTTTGCTCGACGAGCCCTACGGCGACGGTCTCATCGTCATCGTCGCGATCGGCCTCGCCGCCTTCGGCGCGTACTCGATCGCGCGCGCCGTGGTGAACCGCAAGCACGCAGCGAGCTCGAACTGAAGGTCGCAGACTGAGGCGCCCGATGGGCCGGTCGACGCCGAAGCAAGCGCAACAGCAGCGTGACGGGCGGTTCAGTGATCAGCTGGAGTCATGGCTGGAGCGAGACGAGCCGAAGACGATCGGCGCGCTTACGACCCTTATGGGCGAGAAGAGCTTTGCGCTCATCCTCATGCTCCTGCTCTTCCCCGCTGCGATCCCGATCCCGACGGGTGGGGTCACACATGTCCTCGAGATCTTCGCCCTTCTCGTGGCGGTTCAGGTGGTCCTGGGGCGGAGGGAGCTCTGGCTCCCACGCCGCGTGAGGGAACACGAGCTCGGCGAGGCCATGACCGGCAAAGCAGTACCGGTGCTCGTTCGTCGCGTGCGCTGGCTCGAGCGCTGGTCACGCCCGCGTCTGGCACGGCCGCTCGACACGCGCATCGCACGATCTGTGCTCGGCGTGTTCGTGCTTCTCTTCGTCGTGGGCGCGCTCGTTGCTCCGCCGTTCTCCGGGCTCGACACGTTGCCCGCTCTCGGCGTCGTGATCGTGTGCCTCGGCATCATCCTCGACGACGTTCTGGTCGTCGCGCTCGGGATCGCCGCCGGCACCGCCGGGATCGCACTCGTTTTAATGCTCGGCTCTGTCACGTGGTCGTTGCTTTGACGTCCGAGCGGCGCACGATCACGCCGGAAACGGCGTTTCGCACCGCCGTCGAGCGCAGCCGCCACTGTTTGAGCCGCGGGCGAACTGTCCGGCAGGGCGACTGGTGTCGGTGGGTTCGCGGGCTGGACGGGATCGACCTTGTGCGTTTGACGCGGCATCGACGACGCGAGTATCGGGCGTAGCTCACGGGTAAGAGGCAGCCCTGGCTCGTGGAGGTCGCCATGGCGGACGGCGAAGAGGGTCGGAAGCTGGACCGTGAGCTGAACGAGCTCCTCCAGGAGTTGCGTGTCGCGCTTCCCGGCGTGCAGGTGCTCTTCGCGTTCTTGCTGACGATCCCGTTCGCCCAGCGGTTCACGGTCATCACCGGCGCGCAGAAAACGGCCTACTTCATCGCCTTCCTCGCGACCGGCGCTGCTACGGCCCTGCTGATCGCGCCGAGCGCTTACCACCGCATCCAATGGCGTCAGCACGACAAGGAGCGGATGCTTCGCACTTCGACCACCTTTACGCTGCTCGGGCTCGGGTTGCTCACGGTGGCGATGGCGTCGACGATCTTCGTCGTGACCGACGTGCTCTACGACACCGCCTGGGCCGTGGTGGTTTCCGTGACCGGCGCCGTGGTGTTCGCGCTGTGCTGGTTCGTCCTGCCGGCCACCCGGCGGCTCAGGAACCGTTCATGAGGGGGTGCGGGTTTGCACACATGCGCTCGAGCCGATGTTGGGTGGGCGGATCTCCCTGCGTCGTGCCGCGCGCCGTGAGTGAGCCGGGCGACGTCGCCCGCGCCACTATGACCCCGTTTGCTCGATTCGGTTTTCGAGTCGCTCATCAGGGGCACCAAGACGGCGAGACTCGGCGCAAGGGAGAGGAGTTGTATGCGGTACGCGCGCATTGGCCTCTTGGCGCTCGCGGCCGTCGGACTGATATCCGGTGGCGCGTGTGACGACGATTCGCGGGACAAAGCCGAAAAGGCAGTCGAAGACGTGAAGGAGAAGGCCGGGGAAGCGGGTGCCCGCGCGACCGCGGAGGCTTTCCGTGCTTCGCTCAAGACCCAGGACACCGAGGATGCCGCCGGGGGTCTACGGAACGTCGAGGCGCTCCGGGCGGCGGCCGAGGATTTGCCGGGCGATCCGGAAATCAGTGGGATCGCCGATGACGACGGCGACGGCCGCGACGACGACGGGTATGTCCAGGTGAACGTGGGCGATGAGAACGCCTGCGTCACACTGCCGGAGTCCGGCGATGACATCGACGTGTCAGGCGGCGCGTGCCCGGGGAGCTGAGAGGGTCAGGGGCGCAGCCCGGACACTCGTGCCTGATGCGCAGAAGACCCCAGCGGTCGAAGGCAGGACTAGTTTGGTCGTACTGATTGGGGGAAGCCCATGCGTGTGCATGTCGACCCCGAAAAGTGTCAGGGCCATAACCGCTGCTATGCGCTGGCACCCGAGCTGTTCGAGATCGACGACTACGGCTTTTCGTCCGAAGTGAACGACGGCGTCGTGCCCGAAGACCTCGAGGACAAGGCTCGGCTGGCCGTGGCGAACTGTCCCGAGTACGCCATCTCGATCGCGGAGGGAGGCGACGGTGGTGCAGCATCCTCCCGTCAGTGACTGGGCGACCGACTTCGACCACACCGATCCGCAGTGGGTAGCGAATCCATTCCCGATCTGGGACGAGCTGCGCGCCCGGTGCCCGGTTGCCCGCAGCGATCGCTATGGCGGCACCTGGCTCCCCGTCCGCCACGACGATGTCGCCGCGATCGCCTACGACACCGAGCACTTCACCTCACGGTCGGTCGTGGTCAGCGAGGTACGCCCGGGGCCGGATGACCCTCCGGCACCGATCGGTCTCGCGCCGCCCATCACGTCCGACCCGCCCTTCCACTCGATGGCGCGGCGGTTGTTGCTGCCGGCATTCTCGGCCAAGCGCATCGCCCAGCTCGAACCGTTCACACGGGCGCTGTGCGAGGAGCTTCTCGACGCGGTAGCGGGCAAGACCGAGCTCGACGCCGCGGTCGACTACGCCCAACACATCCCGCTCCGGGTGATCGTGAGGATGCTGGGCTTCCCGCAGGAAGACGCCGAGATCTTCCGCCGTTTCATTCGCATGGTGCTCGAGGACGTCGACGCCACCGCCGAGGAGCGACAGGCGCAGCAGGAGGAGGGCGAACTCGACGCCTATATGGACGCCCGCATCGCCGAGCACCTCGCCGAGCCGCAGGACGATCTGACGTCGTTCTTGCTCGACGCAGAGCTCGACGGCAACAAGCTCGATCCTGACCACGTGCGCGGCACGATGGTCCTGCTGATGATCGCCGGCATCGACACGACGTGGTCGGCGATCGGGGCTTCGCTCTGGCACCTCGCGCAGCGCCCGGAGGACCGCCAGCGTCTCGCGCGCGAGCCGGGTCTCATGGACACCGCAGTCGAGGAGTTCCTGCGCGCGCTCGCGCCCGTGACGATGGCGCGCCTGGTAGCGAAGGACTTCGAGTTCCAGGGCTGTCCCATGAAGGAAGGCGACTGGGTGTTGCTGCCCTTCCCGGCGGCGAACCGAGACCCGGAGGTCTTCCCCGACGCCGACGAGGTGCTCCTTGACCGGACCGAGAACCGCCACGCCGCGTTCGGGCTTGGCATCCATCGTTGCCTCGGTTCGCATCTTGCCCGCATGGAGCTGCGCGTCGCCCTCGAAGAGTGGATGCAGCGCTACCCGGATTTCGAGCTCGCCGACCCTGGCGAGGTCACGTGGTCGGCCGGACAGGTCCGCGGCCCCCGCAGCGTCCCCGTGCGGATCCTCGTACCCGACTGAGGTTTATGCCGGCTGATCGTTCCCCGGGTCTGGACGCCGGAGCGCTAGGAGAGCGAAATCGTCAGCGGGAGCGCCGTCGTCCAGGAGCTCGGCCACGATCTTCGAGCAACTCCGATCCGGTGACCCTGTTGTCGCCGCACTGCAGAAGCGGTCGACTCCCTCGTCCACCGGTGCGCCGCGACGCTCAACTACTCCATCGGTGAACAGATAGACGGTCGACCCGGGCGGTACGTCGATGCGGTTCGCACGGCGTGATGTGCTCAAACCACTGCCGATCGGCGGGTCGGCGCATACGGGGATGGAACATGCTTGCCTTTGCCCGGGCGATGCGATCACGGGGCCGGGGTGTCCGGCGCTCGACAGGATCATGTGGTCCAGGTTGGGGTCAAAGACGGCATACAACACGGTGGCCATCTCGTCAGGCTCGAAGTGGCACACCATGTCGTCGAGACGAGCCAGCACAGCGGCGGGGTCGTTCGAGTCAAGCGCATAGGCGCGCAGGGCGTTTCGAATACGGCCCATCACAACCGCGGAACGCAGTCCGTGCCCGACGACGTCACCAATCGCGGCGGCGACGTGGCCTGTGGGAAGCGGGAAGATGTCGAACCAATCGCCCCCGACGACGCCGGCGTGACCAGGTATGTAGCGGGACGCGACCTCCATCCCGGGAATTACGGGCGGTCGCAGCGGAAGCAGGCTGCGTTGGAGCGTCTTCGCAGCGACATTCTCTCGTTTGACGAGCGCGGTGCTGATCGCCAGCGCAATCCGGTCGGCGACGAGCTGCAAGAGCGCGGCATCGTGGTTCGTGAACGAGCGGGAATCCAAGGTGCCGACGTGGAGGACTCCGACGGTGGCGCCGTCCGCGATCAGCGGGACGCCAAGCAGCGAACGAATGCCCTTGTCCAGGAGTATGGGGTTGAGCACCTTCGTGTGGTCCACCTGCTCGAGGATCACGGCGCGTCCCTCTTCGGCGATCCGCCCGGCGAAGCCCTTGCCGAGCGGGATTCGAACTCCGTTACGGACCTCTTCCTCGATGCCTTTGGCCGCCGTCGCGACGAGCTCCTGCGAATCGCGATCAAGCAAGAGAATGGCCGCCGTGTCGACCTCGAGGGTTTCGCACACGCGCTCCAGAAGCGCGGGGAGGAGGTCGTCGAGGTTCAGGTGAGCGAGCGCGGCGTCGGAAACGGCCTGAATCCGCCGGAGCTGCTCGGCGCCTTCCAGCGGCTCTCCGTTGCTGGCGCGTCGCACGCGCGACAGCACCCTCACGACGGACCTGGGGTGTCGAGGCCTCTGCCGGCGATCGGCTGGGCTGTCGCCATCGTGAGCGTTCCTCGCCTAGCTGATCGTCGGCTGCCCTCGACCCGTTCGACCGAATCTTAACCAGCGACAGGCAGCTCTGTCCGATGCAGCACGACGCACAACTGACCGTTATGACCCGGCAAAGGTCGATTGCCAGGCTTTTGAGCCACCCGAAATGTTCCACGAGATTCGGCAGGTTGAACCGCCGATTACAGACACCGTCGAGGAAGGGTGTCGACGAACTGGGACTCCGTTTTCGCTCAGCCGACCGTCGTCGATCGCGTCGTCGTTGTCGTGGTGGCCGCGGTCGAGGGCGACGTTGTGCCCCGTGGAAGGTTCTGCGCCGGCGTTGTCGCCGTTGTCGTGGTGGACGGCCCGTCATCGCCGCCATCACGATCGATCAATGTGAAGAAACCCGTGATGAGTGCCGCTATCACGATCGCGGTTGCAGTGATGAGTCCTACGACCCACTCCCTGCTCGACGAGTCCTTGCTCATAGGCGTCATCGAATGTTGCCCTTGGGAGAGGAGAACGCGCAAGGAAGCGCCACGTCCTTGTCGTCCTCGCCGTGCTCACCATGAGCGGACCCCGGGAACGCCGCTGACCCGACGAAGCGAAATGACGCCGTGACCGCGGCACCTTCGACTCCGTGCGGCAACGAGACGATCATGCGAGCTCGGCAGCTCGGCGAGCTCGCAGCCGGTCACTGTCCGGTGATGGTGTCGAGACTGAGCCCGTGCTCGCCGTAGGCGTTTTCGGGGTCTGCTCGTACCGCTTGGTCGAGCGCGTGGGCGTCGTCACCGACGAGGATCCGCCACTTCCCGGCGCGGACCCCGTCGAGGATGATCGTCGCAGCCTGCGCGGCCGAGACGGGGGCGCTGTCGCGGAACATCTCGCCGAACATCTTCATTAGGTTCTGGATGTCGTCGTCCGAGAGCCCGTCGGTGGCGATACCGCGACGCTCCATCTGCGTGCGTGCTTGGTCGAAGTCGATCCCGAGGAGCTCGCGGCTGTTGAGGACGATGTCGGTGCCAATGTGGCCGGGCATCACCAGGGCGACCTTCACGTGGGGCGCGTTGACCCGGAAGTCCTCCATCAGCGCCTCGGTGAACCCCTTCACCGCGAACTTCGCCGCGCTGTAGGCCGTGTGCGGGATGCCCGGCCCGAGCGACGCCCAGAACCCGTTCACGCTGCTCGTGTTGACGACGTACCCGTCGTCGCTCGCTACCACCAGGTCGGCGAAGGCGCGCATGCTGTTGTAGACGCCGCCCCAGCAGACGGCGAAGGTCTTGTCCCACGCGTCGCGTTGACCGGTGAGGAAGCTGTTCCCTCCACCGACGCCGGCGTTGTTGAACAACAGATCGACGTGGTCGGTCTCGTGCTGCGCCACGACCTCGTCGCGGAAGTGCATCATCTGCGCCTCGTCAGATACGTCGGCCAGATGCGTCGTGATCCGGACGCCCGCCGGTGCGTCCTTGCCGGCCCGGACCGCCGTCTCTTCCATGTGCTCGACGATGACGTCGCAGGTCGCCACCGAGCAGCCCTCCGCCGCCAGCTGGATCACCAGCTCACGGCCCATCCCGGTACCGCCTCCCGTTAGCACGGCCAAGCGATTCGCAAACGAATCCATTTCCGTGGACCCTAGCCCTGACGGCGCCGAGGGTTTCGTGGACGGGACGGGGTGCCGGGGCATCGTTGTCGAGGACCCGGGGAGGCGGAGATGAAGGTGTTCGTCGCGGGTGCGAGCGGAGCCCTCGGCCGGCGCTTGGTGCCGATCCTCGCCGCCAACGGACACGAGGTCGTGGGCATGACACGCAATCCCGAGGCGACACGAAAGGTGCGAGAGCTCGGCGCGGAGCCCGTCGTGGCGGACGGGCTCGACCGGACCGCCGTCATGCGAGCAGTGTTGGGCGCGGAACCGGAAGTCGTGATCCATGAGATGACCGGGCTGACGGGTGTCAAGAGCTTCAGGAAGTTCGACGACGAGTTCGCGCTCACCAACCGCCTGCGCACTGAAGGTCTCGACTCTCTGCTCGACGCCGCACGTACCGCCGGCGCACGGCGCTTCATCGCCCAGAGCTTCGGCAACTGGAACTATGAGCGGACCGGAGGCTCGGTGAAAACGGAGGACGATCCGTTAGACCCGAGCCCGCCCTCGCGCATGTCGCGCACGCTTGCCGCGATCCGTTACCTGGAGTCTGCGGTTACCCAGTCCGACGACATCGAGGGAATCGCGCTGCGGTACGGCAACTTCTACGGGCCGGGAAGCGCGCAGTTCGCCGAACAAGGCAGCATCGTCAACCAGGTGCGTAAGCGCAGGCTCCCGATCATCGGCGACGGCGCCGGCGTCTGGTCTTTCATCCACTACGACGACGCTGCCGCGGCCACGATGCTGGCAATGGATCACGGAGCACCGGGTGTCTACAACGTCGCCGACGACGACCCCGCCCCCGTGTCGGTTTGGCTCCCCGAGCTCGCCGAAATGCTGGGAGCGAACCGCCCATGGCGCGTGCCGGTCTGGCTCGGGCGACTGGTGGCCGGCGAACCCGGCGTCTCGCTGTTCACCCAGATTCGCGGTGCCTCCAACACGAACGCGAAGCGGGAGCTCGGCTGGCAGCTGATCTACCCGAGCTGGCGCGATGGCTTCCGGCGGGGCCTCGCCGACACGCCCCCAGCCATCGGGTGACGGAGGCGCCGTTTCACGTTCACCGCGACGGGGTACCCGCACAGCGTGACCCGCCGACGCGTGGGTGTCGCGTTCGCCCTGGGCGTGCTCCTCGCCACGCCGTTCCTCTTTGCCGCTCCTGGCGTTGCCGCACCGGTCGGGACCCAGCCCCGGGACCGGGACGACACGCAGGTGGTCATCACGGGACGAGTGGTCGTCGCGCAAGACGAGATGGTCGGCGACGTCGTCCTCCTCAACGGTGATGCCCGCATCAACGGCAGCGTCGACGGCTCCGTGTTTGCACTCAACGGCGACGTGACGGTCCGAGGATCCGTCCGCCACAACGTCATCGCCACGAACGGACGGGTCGTGGTACTCGGCGGTGCCCGTA
>JBKOWY010000143.1:0-8933 GCA_046724655.1 Actinomycetota bacterium | reverse complement strand
CCGCCCGTCAGATCGATAAAAGCCAAGTGGCTGATGTCGACGCGGAACTGACCCCCTCGTCCGTCTACCGCGCTGGCAACGGCTTGCTCGAGGTCCGCCGCGCCCTTGATGTCCAACTCGCCGCTGATAGACAGCTTTTCGCCCGCGCCATTCCGCTCCCGTGTGACGTGTATCTCGTCTCGCATGGTGCCGGATCTCCGTGCTCGTGCAGCACCCACCGCCATGAGCAGTGTGACGATGACCTCGTAGCGGCCCCCGCACCCACCACTCGAAAACACTCGGCGCTGCCGTGGATGCGTCCGCCGCCTGCTTGACGAGACTCCACCAGGAAAGCACGGGCGAGACAGGAGGGCAAAGCGACCCGGCGACTAGACCTCGCCGGTGATGGATTCAATGACGTACTGCGCCGCGACCTCGAGTGTGCACCCGCGGGCGTCCGCTATTTCAGAAAGCCGCGTGGTGGCGCCGTCCAGGCTCATTTGCTCCAGTTCCATGACGACACCATGCGCTCGGTAGATGACGTCGTCGCCCGTGGCGAGTCGTGCTTGCAATTCCGCGATGAGGACCTGCGTCCGGGCGTAGACCTGCGCACTCGCGAGCGATACCGACGCGTGCTCAGCGAAGGTGCTGCAGTCGTCTCTGTCCCAGCCTGCGAATCCCCCGATTCGCCATGCGTAGAGGTTCAACGCACCGATCAGCTCGCCCCGCGCAACGAGGGGCAGGGCCAAGCAGGCGATCAGTCCTTCGCCGCGCGCTGAGGGAGCGAACGTCGGCCATCTTTCATCCGATGTGACCGGCTCGAGGTCATGCACCACGCCCGTGCGTAGGCACTCGACGCATGGACCGTCGTCGAGCTCGTCCTGAAGCGCGTCGAGCTTCGAGCTGCGTAGGTCAGTGGACACTCGGGCACCGAGCCCATCGCGATCGACGAGCTGCATGCCAACCCCGTCGCACTGACCGAGCGAGCTCCGAGCGAGATCAACGACATCTTGCGCCGTGCCATGGAACGACTTGTCGAAAACCTGGATCTCGGAGAGCTGAACGACGCCCTCCGAACCCGTCATGTCACTCGCGGAGGAATTCGTCGGGCGCCTCCACCACAGCCTTGGCGAGGTCGCGCAGTTTGATGTTCCGGTGTTGGGAAATGTCGCGAAGCCGTTCGAAGGCTTCGTCGGGCCCGCAGCCCTCGCGTGCTTGGATGATGCCCTTCGCTTGTCCGATCACGTCACGAGACTGAATCGCTTCCTGCAGCTGGTCGATGACAGCTTGTGCCTTCGCGAATGCGCGCGCATTTGCGACCGCGACGGACGCCGGGCCCATGAACCGGCGACCGACCTGCTCATCGGTCTCCTCGAAGGGCTGGTTCTGGGAGTACAGATTCAGCACCCCTCCCGTCCCATGATTTCCGATCACCAGCGGCAGCGACAGACAGCTCACGACACCATCGTCGACCGCCGGACCACGAAACTTCGGCCACCGACTGTCGGCTTCCAGCGCTGCGCTCCGACGCACCTCTCCTGAACGCAGGCTCTCCAAGCACGGACCCTCATTGCCGGCGTACTGATACTCGTCGATCCGTCGCACCAGCGGTCCCGACACCGCCGCGGTGGTCAGCTGGTCGTGCTCGAAGATCGTGACGCCCGCCGCGTCGCAGGCCGGTATCGCCCGGACCGCGATGTCTGCGACATGACCCAACATCATCTCGAGGGTCTCGTTCGTCAGCAGCAGTCCCGCGAGTTCGGACAGCTCTTGCTCGAGGGGTTCCCGGGGGTCGTCCATCGCGCCTCCTTCCACGGGGCGCAGAACCGCTGGGAACCCAGGGAGTCCGAGTTGTGTTACAGCGGAACGGCGGGGAATCGGAGCGGCGCAGCTGCGTACTCAACCAACCGCCCGAAACCTCGGTACGTGACCGTACACCCGATCCGTACGAAGCGAGCATTTTCCGGGAACAGGGGATGGGGGTCGAGCGAGCGAATCTCAGGGCAGGAGGCGGTCGTAGACCTCCCGGGTCACCCGGTAGCACTCACATGCCGCTCCCTCGAGACCTCCGCGATCGACGACTGTCACCCGCCCCCGTCGGAACTCCACGAACCCGGCCCGCTGGAGAATCCCCACCGTCACCGTCACCGACGCCCGCCGCACCCCGAGCATTTGGGCCAGGAACTCGTGCGTCATGGGAATTCGTCGACCCCGACTCGATCGTGAGTCAACAGGATCCAGCGGGCGCACCGCTGCTCGACCGAATGGGAGACCGTTGCAGGCCACCTGCTGAGACACCTGACTGAAGAAGGCCAGCGTGTAGCGCTCGACCAACGAGGCCAGCGCACCCTGCCGCTGGAGCTCGGCTCGGAAGGCGCAGGCATCCATGCTCACGACCTCACCGGGGGCCTGCACCGTCGCCAGCTCCCGAGGGTTCATGGAGTCGCCGCCCCACGCGACGGTCAAACCCACGACGCCCTCGTTGCCGATCGTGGCGATCTCGACGCTGGGACCGTCGTCCATGCGGGTCAGGATCGATACGACCGCGCCGACCGGAAGTGGACCTCGTCGATCCGCTGCCCTGCCTCACCCAGATCCTGCTTCTGCGCCACGTCACGAGGCCGTAGCTGCTCGTTCAGGCGCTCGTAGTCCGCCTCGGGCAACACCTTGAGCAGCCGGTTGGAGCCCCTTGCGTCGTCAAGTACCGCCTCCCTCACGTCTTCACGGTGACAGGCACGGCCGACGTACGACTGGGCGGCTGGCTGCTCAACCAAGAGAATATGTACCCGCGAGAGCCAAGAGCCACGAGGAGCACCGATGACCGCCGTCGATCTCGAACCGGCTACGAAGCAAATGGCTGACCTCGTCCGTGGTGTTCCCGACGCGCAGCTCGACGTGCCCACGCCGTGCCCGGGCTACAGGCTCGGTGATCTGATTGACCACGTCGGCGGGTTGACGCTCGCCTTCACCGCCGCCGCGAAGAAGGACTTCGGCGATGCGACCTCGCAGGGACCGTCGGGGAACGCGTCGCGTCTGGGTGATGACTGGCGAACGAGAATCCCCCGGGACCTGGCTGCGCTCGCCGAGGCGTGGCGCGATCCGGCGGCTTGGACCGGAATGACCCAGGCGGGAGGACTGGAACTGCCGGGCGAGGTGGCCGGCTTGGTTGCTCTTGACGAGATCGTGATCCACGGTTGGGACATCGCCCGGGCGAGCGGACAGCCCTACGACGCTGACCCGCGGTTGCTCGAGGCCGTGCACGACTTCGTCACCCAGTTCTCCGAGCCCGGGCAGGAGGCCGCACGCGAAGGCCTCTTCGGGCCCGTCGTCGAGGTGCCAGACGACGCGCCTTTCCTCGATCGCGTTCTGGGCCTGACCGGGCGCGATCCGGCTTGGTTCGCGAACGGAGCGTAAGACCGACGCGTTTGGCCCGCGCAGTTCATCGACACGAACACCTCATAGTTCGCGTTGCCGATCGATGCTCGACAGGCACGACGACGGGTCGAACCGGGACGGATGCCGCGCCCATTGACGCGCCCGTTCGCCGGGTGCATCTTGAAGCCGCGCTGGGTTGGGCATTGAAAGGAGACGCCGATGCTGATCTCGGCGGTCAACCTCTCCAAGAAGATTGCAGACGAAGAAGTCCAGCCCGTCCTGAGGGCGATCAACACCCAGATCGCTCAAGACTTCGCCCCGTACTGGGGAATGTCGGCGACGATGCGATTGGAGGGGCGGGCAGCACGCCGGCCGAAGCGCGAGCATCCGCCCGAGCTGCGTGGCGACGCCATCATCTATCTGTGGGACGACGCCGACGTCGACGACGCACTCGGCTACCACGACGAGAACCATGCCGGTCTGCCGTGCGGGTTCGTGTTCACGACGATCGCCGAGCAGATCGGCGAGCCATGGAGCGTCACGCTCTCCCACGAAGCGCTCGAGCTGATCGGTGACGCGAACGTCAACCGGCTGGCAGCGGGACCGCATCCAGCCGATCCGAACCGGTGGGTGCTGCACTGGTACGAGATGTGCGACGCCGTGCAGGCAGAGAAGTACGAAATCGACGAGGTCGTCGTGTCGAACTTCGTGCTGCCCTTGTACTTCACGCCCGGAGAGCAGGTGAGCGGGCGCAACGACTTCCTCGGGCGACGCCACAACGGCGGCGCGCTCGAGTCCTTCGGGGTCAACCCCGGGGGGTACGTCGGGTTCCTCGATCCCAAGACCGGCGAGCACGACACCTACTCCATGAAGGACGACGAGATCGCGCAGTGGCGCCTCGCGGTGAAGCAGAGCCTCGGCGCGAGCCGGCGTGGCGTGCGCTACCGCCAGATGCCGGAGCGAGCGATTCGCGAGACGGTGGCGTAAAGATCTGAGTTAGCGCCGGTGGGCGTCGAAGAAGTCCAGTACCACTTTCGTCGCGTCGATCACGCCACGCTGCCCGGCGGATGTAGGGCGGGGCCATGCGTGTCCCCAGCCCGCAATCGTCCAGAGCTGTGCATCCACGCCCTTCGTACAGCCGCGCCACCTCGCAACCGTCAGCCCGGGCTCCGGCTTCCTCGTCACGGGCCGCGGACTGCAACCATCACGTTTCGCCCACTGGTCCATCCGCTCTCGCACGGACGGATTCCCGAACTGGAACCCGAGCAATCCGTTGCCGTTGTAAGCGACCGTGTCATCCGCGTCCCCGTGCACAGCGAGCACCGAGATGGCCACTCCACCCGGGCACTTACCGGTAAGGTTGACGCCCGAGACCGGCGCGATCGCGGCGATCCGCTTACCGAGCTCGCAGCCGAGCGTCGTCGCCATGCCTGCGCCGTTCGACATGCCCGTCGCGTAGACGCGGTGCGTGTCGATGCACAGCTCCTGCTGGAGCGTGTCGAGCAACTGCGTGACGAAGTGCACGTCGTCGGCGCCGACGAGTGAAGAGTCGATGTTGAGGTTCTGACCGTGCGGGGGGCCGAAGTCGACCGTGCCGGGGCTGAAGATGTTCCAGAACGGCCGACCCTCGAAGGAGCCGGCGCTCTCGGCGCCCGGCACGATCCCGAGGGGCACCTTGAGCGGCCCGCCGTCCGGAGAAACGACCACGTACCCGCGCGGCGCCGCCAGCTTCGGCATGTCGGTCAGGGCGTCCTGCGCTTCGCCGGTGCCGCCGAAGCCGTGGAGGTTGAGCACCAGCGGCGCCGCCCGCCGCCCGTTGTACCGGTCGGGAATCGTGAGCTCGTAGCGCCGCTCGAGACCGTCGAGCTCCACGGTGCGGGTCGTCGTGCCCGCCTGCGCAGTGCGGCTCGGCGTGCAGGTCTGCACGCGCGATCCGCTGTGGACGGCCTGCGCTACGCCCCACCCGGTCACGCCCAGCACTGACGCGAGAACCACGACGCCGACGACAGCGCGCGTCATGCGGCCTATCGCGTCCCCCAACGCCGTTCCCTCCATCTATGCCAACTTGCCCTGCGACTGGGTGCCACGCCTTGTACTTGCTCGATGATCCTATCGATGGCTCGGTGACGCTCTTCAACGAGCATGGCCGCGTCGCGCGAGAAGCTCTTCCACGGATCGGCTTCAGGGTCGACCATGGCGGCGAGCCTGGTGGAGAACGGATTCGGGGCCCCGCACTGCGCGACGGCAACGCGATGCGACGACGCATCGCTTGACTGGTTGAAGAAGCGCAAGGACGCCGAGTTCAGGTTCTCGTCCAAGAGCACGGCGGCGCCACCATGCAACGGGCGTGGCTCGGTGGAGTCGACGACCCACCCTCCGGTGTTGTACATGCAGACAGGTTGCTCGTATCCGTCGAAGCGTTGGACTGCCTCGAACGGCTTGTGCGTGTGCCCGAACACGAAGGTGACGTCGCTGGGTACGCGTTCGCGGTCTTCGTATTCCTCGTATTCGCGAGTGATCTGGTGCCGCAGGGGCGAGTTGAGATAGACGGCCAGACGCTCCCGCGCCGCCGACGAGAGCACGTCCCTTTGGCCGCGCTCGAGTCGCTGACCATGCTTGGCGACGAAATCGAGACCGAGGGCGAGCGCCCACGCGTACACGCCCTGCAGGCCCTTCGGCCGACCCTTCTCGGCCAGACCCCGTGCGAGATTTCTGGTCAACGGGCGTAGGGCATCAAGGCTTTGCAGCGACGCGTAGACGACGCCGACGTCCCTGCCGACGGCTCCCGAGCGACCCAAGGTCGACCAGAAGAAGTCGATCCACGCGAAGTTCTCGGCCTCCCAATCCCACACCGGCGTCTCGGCCCAAGGCGGTGGGAGCTGATTGGGAAACACCATGTCCTGCGCAATCGACATGATCGTGTACATCGCCTCGAGGAACTGGCCGTGATGGATGAACACATGCCGGTTCGATGTGGGTGCGTCGAGCGCGAGGTTCGGATAGACGACCCGGAAGGTGACGCCTGAGTCGCGACCAAGCGTTCGGTCGATGAGGCTCGTCACGAACTCCGAGCAGACCTTCCACTCGGGAACGGTTGCTCGCATCCGGGTCGTATGCCAAGGCGGTTCCAGTGGACCCGACCGCTCTCGAACGTACTGCGCATACTGCCTCTCGCGGGCGCCCTCCCAGAGATGGTGATCATGGTTACCTGGGATGTAGTACACGGCGCCGTCGAAGACGCCGTCGTGACCCAGTGCTTGTTGCAGGAACATCTCGAACACCATGGCAGCGTCGTTCTCCCTGGCGAGCGCGAGCTCGAAGATGTCGCCCGCCAGGATCAATGTCGGCTTCTCCGAGTTTTCGTTGCGATCGGTCACGTGCCGGAGGCAATGCAGCAACCCCTCGAGCGCAGGGCTGGGCTTGGTCGTATCGACCCGAGCGTCGTTGCCCAAGCCGGTGAGGATGCTGTTCTCGGCTCCGAAGTGGAGATCCGACAGGCAGACGTAGCGAACGTCAGGCACGGGCTGGTCCCAACCATCGGGGGCCGTACACATTCCAGAGCTGGCGGACGAAGAACCCGCCGAACGACGCGAGCCCCCTCAGGCCTCCTCCGTCGTCCGAGCTCCGGGCGCGGAAGGTCGTCATCTGCCACGCGAAGTCGGTGGGGAGAATATGGAGAATGCCGGCGCCGACGAGAGGTGCTCGATCCTCATCGGTGGCCTGGACGTGACCGCTCAGGATCTTCGTGTACAGGGTCGTCGTCTCCGGCCACATGGCCGTCAGTCGAGGCGTATGTATGTCCTTGTAGCCCGAGAGGGTCAATGGATGGCCGGCCGCGTCGCAGAAGAAGAGCCGGTAGAGCATGCGCTTGCGTGCAAGCCCTGCGTCCACGAAGAGGTTGAAGGTCCCCTGCTCTACGCACCGGCGGCCGCCGAGGACATCACTCGTGACCCAGCCGCGCGCGTCGGCTACATGGGCCGGGTCCTCGATGAACTCGTCGACATCATCGGTACCGATCGTGAGCCGGAACATGAGGCGACTTTGGCGGCGCTTTTCTCGTCCTCGCTCGAAGCCGGTCTTGTAGTCGCGCTCGCCGAACGCGAACCAGCCCCTCATCTTCTCGGTCCATTCGACATGGCAGCTCGGCCGGGTCACGACAGCATGGCGTCGGCGGCGAGGTCGGCGAAGGCGGCGATTGTCAGTGACGGGTTCGGTCCGACCGGGCCAGGCATCACGGAGCCGTCGACGACGTACAGGTCGGGATACCCGAACACCTGACCTCGCTCGTCGACCACACCCTCTTCCGGGGCACATCCCACCGGGCAGCCGCCCAACGGGTGCACGGTGATCACCCGCTTGAACAGCCACAGCGGCCAGCGCGCGAGCTTCGCGTGGAGCGCTTCCGCGATCTGATGCAGCGTGTGGTCGACCCTCGCGAAATATGCGTTGGATGACTCGGTCGACCAATCGAGATCGAGATCGCCGCCCTTGAGCCGCATCGTGCCGTCGGGGACATCGCGACCCATGGCGAGCAGCGGCAGCCATGTCGAGGACTTCCATCCGCCCGCGAACAGGCGGTCGACAGCCCCGCTGACATTGCTTCGTGGCTCCCCCTGTGCGTGCGCGAGGAGACGCCGCAACCCGAACATCGCTGCGCGTGGGATGACGTGCACCGCACCGCTGGCCTCGACGAGCCAGTTGAAGAACTGCGGAACGCCGCCGTCCTCGATGTAGAAGCCTCGGCCCTCTTGCCCGCAGCCGTCCAGGCGGTCCCCGACTCGGATCGCGCTCGTGATGACAGGCCCGAACCCGGCGTTCAGCCGCCGGGGGACGCTTCTGCCGGCAACCTGCATGTGGGCATGGTGAAGGAAGCTCAGGAGGTCGCCGTTCCCCGAGAACCGGGTGCCGAGCGCAGGGCTGATGTTCGGGAAGGCGCTTCGGTTGCGGAGCAGCAGGTAGGTGGACCCGAACGTGCCCGCGCCGAGGACCAGCTTCTCGGCCGTAACGGTGACGTGCTTCTGTTCTTTGCGGTTCTTCGTCGGGCGCTCGGCCTCGGCATCGCGACGGTGGTCGATGTAGTGGATCCGGTAGCCGCCACCGTCAAGCGGTTCGAAACGGCGTACTTCCGCGAGAGGACGAATCGCCGCGCCGCATTCCTTGGCGTGCGACAGGTAGTTGAAGTCGAGCGTGTTCTTGGATCCGTAGTTGCACCCGACGTCACATTCGCCGCAGAGGCGGCACGTGTCGCGGGGTAGACCATGCAAAGCGGGTACGGGCTCGTCGATCGGCACGCCGGGAATTGGGTCCTCGTCGGGATTGGGGCGGAAGCTGACTGCGAGGTTGGGCAAGTGCCAGTCCAGATGGAGGTCCTCCGCTGCCTGATGCATCGCGATGGTCTTCGGCGTGTCGCTGTACGGCGAGAAATCGACGGGATAAGGCTCCGCCCCCAGCATCGTCTCGACCTCGTCGTAGTGGGGTTCGAGATCGTCGTACGTAATGGGCCAGGGTCGGCACCCATCTGGTTGCTCGTCGACGAACCACTTCCGATCCTTGCGGATCAGGACGTTCGCGTAGATGAG
>JBKOWY010000158.1:0-15032 GCA_046724655.1 Actinomycetota bacterium | reverse complement strand
TGGCCGTCGGGACGGCCGCGATCACCTTCGACGCCACGTTCGAACGGCTCCGAATTCCCTTCGTCCCCGGGTCGCTGACCGAGGTCGGCTTGGGTCCATCAGGAGACCTTCGGGGCGGCCGTGTGCCGCTCGTGGGTACTCGCGCGATGGGGCTGGTCACCATCGCCTGTGCGATCGCGGCGCTCGTCGTGCTGCTCGCGGTATGCGCGCGCCTGTTTCGCCCCAAGAGCTCCGTCGACAGAGCGGCCTGGGTGGTGCTGAGTGTGCTGGTCTGGCAGGCGGTCGGCGTCGTGGGGCCATCGATGATCCTGAGGGACACCGCCCTCTCCTTTGATCGTTACTTCTTGCCCTTGCTCCCGCTGGCCATCTGCCTCGCCTTGTGGGCTCTGCGCGAAGTGAAGCTGAATCTCCCGATCGCGGCGCTCGCCACCGCCGGCCTGGCGATCTTCTCGGTGATGGGGGTGCGCGACTTCCTCACCTACCAGTCGACCACGTGGCAGGTGGCAAGGGACGCCCACGACGCCGGCGTCCGGTACGACCGCCTCGATGCCGGGGCGGCCTGGGACGGTGAGCACCTCTATGGGCACCCGGACAGGACTCGGCCCACGCTCGAGTCGCCCAGGGATATCAACGCAGCGTTCGTTCCTCTGAGCGAGCATGACGTCGACCCAGGGTGGATAACCTTCTACGCCCCCGGCATACGAGAGCACTACGTGGTCTCCGCCGAGCCCCTGCAGGGCTACGCGGTCGTGCGCAGCGTCGCATACTCGTCCTGGCTGCAGGGCGACCGCACGTACATCTACCTGCTGAGGCGTGCCGACGTGGGCCCCGGCGTCGAGGGGCCTTAAGCCGCGATCGGGAGGGCGAGAGCGGGAGGCGGCGTTAGTCTCGAGGTAACCACGCGACCCCCGGCCGGCCAGGCTCGGGGGCCATCTGCGCGCGTCCACGACGGCACACCCAGGACGATGACGACTACGACCCACACCACCACGAAGTCCCCGCTGTCGAAGCTCCCTACGCTCCTCGCCGAGGAGCCGGCGGTGCGCGCCGTCGTCGACCGGGTGGCCACGGCGGCCGTCCCCGAACCGGCCCGGGCGCTGTTCCTCGCCGCGCTGGCCCGCGTCACCACGCGCCGTCCCCTGCTGGTCGCCGTTCCCACCGCGGTCGAGGCCGAGCGCGTCGCCCACGACCTCGCCCAGTACATGGAGGCAGAGGACGCCGTCGAGCTGTTCCCGGCCTGGGAGACCCTCCCGTTCGAGCGGGTGTCCCCCTCGCTGGAGACGATGGCGCGCCGCCTGCGGGTGATGTGGCGCCTGCGTGCCGGCGGCGACCACCTTCCCGACGTCGTCGTGGCGCCGGTGCGGGCACTGGTGCAGCGCCTCGGACCGCACGTCGAGGACGTCGAGCCCATCTGGATCCGCACCGGCGACCAGCTCGATCGCGGCGACGGCGGCTTTGCCGACCGTCGCCGCACGAGCCAGAGCTTGCGAGGGCGACCAGAAAGTCGCGACGAGCTCGTGGCCCGTCTCGTCGCCTTCGGCTACCGGCGCGAATACCAGGTCGAGGGCCGCGGCGAAGTCGCGGTGCGCGGGTCGATCGTCGACGTGTACCCGGCGACCGACGACCACCCGGTGCGTATCGACCTCTGGGGCGACGAAGTCGACCGCCTGTCGCGGTTCTCCGTCGCCGATCAACGCTCGACCGACGAGATCGACGACACGTGGATCTTCCCGGCGCGCGAACTGCTCCCGACGCCCGAGGTGCGGGAACGCGCGACCGGACTGCTGGCGCGCGAGCCGTGGGGTCGGGAGCAGTGGGACCGGCTCGCCGAAGGCCAGGTCTTCGACGGGATGGAGTCGTGGTTGCCGTGGCTGAGCGACCGCGAGCACCTGCTGCCCGACCTGCTACCCGACGATGCGCTCGTCCTCGTCGTCGAGCCCACGCGCGCTCGCGACCGTGCCCAAGAGCTGCTCGACGAGGAAGCCGACCTCGGCCAGACGCTCGCAGCGACCTGGGGCGCGTCGAACGGCCGAGACTTTCCCCGCCTCTCGCTGCCGTTCGACCGCCTGCTTGCGCACACCCGCGCCGGTGTGACCGCGTTGCTCGCCACACCCGAGTCGCCCGCGACGCCGCACCTCGCCGCGGCCGGCTTCGACCCCGTCGTCGGCGACACCGAAGGTCTCACCCGCCGGCTGCGCAACCTCCGCGACGACGGGACGCGCGTCGTGCTCGCCGCCGACGGGCAAGGGACGGCCGGGCGGCTGCATGACGTACTGGCCGGCGAAGGCATCAACACGATCGCAGGTGTCGCGCCGGGCGAGATCGGCATCGTTGTCGCGCCGCTCGAGCGCGGCGTCGTGGTGCCGGGTGCGGAGCTTGCAGTCATCGCCGAAGCCGACCTCACCGGCCGGCGCCGCGTGCACCGGCGTCCGCGCGGTGCGCAGCGAGGTGCCGACTTCTACGACGCCCTCGAGCCCGGCGACTTCGTCGTGCACTACCAGCACGGCGTTGCCCGCTACGCGGGGATGACCAAGAGAGCGATCGGCGGCGTCGAGCGCGACTACCTGCTGCTGCAGTACCGCGGCGCCGACAGGCTGTACGTACCCACGGACCAGGTCGGCGCGGTCCGCCGCTACACCGGCGGTGACACGCCCGCGCTGAGCCGGATGGGCGGCGCCGACTGGGAGAAGACCCGGGCCCGGGTGCGTTCCGCCGTCCGGGAGATCGCCCAGGAGCTCGTCGTCCTCTACCGCCGCCGCCTCGCAACGCCCGGACACGCGTTCAGCCCCGACACGCCGTGGCAGCGCGAGATCGAGGAGGCGTTCCCGTACGAGGAGACCCCGGACCAGGCGCAGGCCATCGCCGACGTGAAAGCGGACATGGAGCGACCGGTCCCGATGGATCGCCTCGTGTGCGGTGACGTCGGCTACGGCAAGACCGAGGTCGCGATCCGCGCCGCGTTCAAAGCGGTGCAGGACGGCAAGCAGGTGGCCGTGCTCGTCCCGACCACGCTCCTCGCCAACCAGCACGGCCAGACGTTCCGAGAGCGGTTCGCGAACTATCCCGTGCGCGTCGAGGTGCTCTCTCGGTTCCTGACCGCCCGCGAGCAGGCCGCGGTCGTCGAAGGGCTTCGCGACGGATCGGTCGACGTCGTGATCGCCACGCACCGGATCCTGTCCGGCGACGTGGAGTTCAAGGACCTCGGCCTGCTCGTCGTCGACGAGGAGCAACGCTTCGGCGTGCAGCACAAGGAGCTCATCAAGGGGCTCCGCGCCGACGTCGACGTGCTGACCCTCACCGCCACGCCCATCCCGCGCACACTCGAGATGTCGCTGACGGGCATCCGCGACATGTCCATCGTGAACACGCCGCCCGAGGAGCGCCAGCCGATCCTCACCTATGTCGGGGAGTACGACGATCGGGCGGCGGCGGAGGCGATCCGTCGTGAGCTCCTGCGCGAGGGCCAGGTGTTCTTCGTGCACAATCGTGTGCAGGACATCGACTACGTGACCGAGCAGCTCCGGCAGCTCGTCCCCGAGGCGCGCATCGGCGTCGCGCACGGCCAGATGGACGAGGGCCGGCTCGAGCGCGTCGTGCTCGGCTTCTGGGAGCTCGAGTACGACGTGCTCGTGTGCACGACGATCGTCGAGAGCGGGCTCGACATTCCGACCGTGAACACGCTCGTCGTCGACCGGTCCGACCTGCTCGGCCTGGCGCAGCTCTACCAGCTGCGCGGGCGAGTGGGACGGCGCGGCCAGCGCGCCTACGCGTACCTGTTCCATCCCCGCGACCGAGCGCTGACGGAGGAGGCCTACGAGCGGCTCAAGACGATCGGCGAGTTCACTGACCTCGGTTCCGGATTCAAGATCGCGATGCGGGACCTCGAGATTCGAGGGGCAGGAAACCTGCTCGGCGCCGAGCAGTCCGGCCACATCGCCGCCGTCGGTTTCGACCTCTACTGCCAGCTCGTCACTGAGGCGGTGGGGGAGCTGACGGGCAGGCCGCTGCCGGAGCCCGTCGAGGTGACGATCGACGTGCCCGTCGACGCCTACTTGCCGGTCGACTACATCGCCCGCGACGACGTGCGCATGGAGGCGTACCGGCGCCTCGCTGCCGTCACGGCGCCCGACGACGTCGGCGACATCCGAGCCGAATGGCAGGACCGCTATGGGCCGCCCCCGCCGCCCGCGGCCGCGCTGCTCGACGTCGCCCGCCTGCGCGCCGAGTGTGTACGCACCGGAGTGCGCAGCCTGTCGGTGCAGCGCGGAACGGCGCGCATCTTGGGCATCGAGCTTCGGGAGTCGCAGAAGATCCGGCTGCGCAGGCTCGTGCCGGGCGCAGTGGCCAAGGCCGACGGTGAGATCGCGGTTCCCGTCCAGGGCGACGGCTCGGCTGTGTCCGCGACGCTCGTCGAGCTGCTCGAGGAGCTGATTCCTGCCGAAGAGACTGCACCACTAGCATCCGCCGCGCCGTGAAATCGGTCGTGCGTTCCTCGCTCGCGCTCGTCGCCGTCGCCGGGGTCGCCGTCGCGGCCGGATGCACCGCGGTGCGGCCGTCCGCGATGAGTGTCAACGGTCACGACTTCTCGCGGTCGTCGATCGACGACGATCTCACGACGATCGCCGACAACCCGGGCTTGCGAGATCGCATCGCCGAGACTGAGGGCACGATCAGATCGGGCGGCGCCGCGATCTGGCTCACTCATCTCGTCGAACAACAGGTCGTCGACCAGCAGGTTCGCCGACGCGACATCGCGGTGACGACGGACGACCGCCGTGCGGCAGAGGCTCGGGCCCAGGACTTCTTCGGCCCGCAGGCGTTCGCTTCGTTCCCGCAGTCGTTCCAACTCCGTGTGCTCACAGGATTCGCCCGCCGGGAAGCGCTTTCGCGAACGATCGAACCCCCGGTGGTGACGGACGCCGACGTGTTCGCCGCATATGTCACGACGATCAATCAGCTCCGCGCCCAGTGTCCGTCCGGCCGATTTGTGTCACACATTGTCGTGCCGAATCGACAGCAGGCAGATGCGCTCGCAGCCCAGATTCGCAGCGGCGCGAGCTTCGAGCAGCTGGCCCGCGAGCAGTCGATCGATCAGGGCTCCGCGTCCAACGGCGGCGCGCTCGGGTGTCTCGAAGGGCAACAGCTCGTCTCGCAGGCCGTGAGATCGCAGCCGCTGGACCAGGTGTCGTCACCGGTCCCGGCCCAAGCCGGGTGGCAGCTGGTCATGGTGCGCGACACGATCCCGTTCGAGCTGCTGGAAGGCCCGCTGCGCCAGCAGCTCGGGCAGCAGTCCCCCGAAGCGCAGCGCAACCTCAACGAGTTCGTCGCCAAAGCCGAGGTCGACGTTGATCCGCGTTACGGGCGCTGGGTCGTGCGTAACGGTCGGGGGACCGTCGAGCCGCCGCGCGGCGCGCGCAGCCTGACCCCGACGACGTCGCCGTCGACCGGACCGACGCCCACGGTCCCGCCGACGACGAGGCCCTGACCGTGGCCGCCCGCGTCGTCGTGGTCGGGCTGGGGCCGGCCGGCGTCGATCTCATGCTGCCGGCGGCCCGCAACGCGCTCGACCACATCCCGAACCGGTACGCGCGCACTAGCCGGCATCCGGCCGTCGGAGAGCTGGCTGCGGTCGGCGTCGAGCTGCACAGCTTCGACGACCAGTACGACGCCGCCGACGAAGTCGAGGATGTCTACCCCCGCATTGCCGCCACGCTGCTCGACATCGCAGCGACGCACGGTGAGGTCGTGTACGCGGTGCCCGGCAACCCGGCCGTTGCCGAACGCAGCGTCGCCCTGCTGCGCGAAGCCGCGGCGCGGGGCGACATCCAACTCGAGATCGTGCCCGGGTTGTCGTTCGCGGAGCTGGCGTGGACCCGTCTTGGCGTCGACCCCATATCGGGTGCGCGCCTCGCCGACGCCCGCCGGCTCACCGCGGACACGGTGGCCGGCGAAGGTCCGCTTCTCGTCGCGCAGTGCGACACGCGTCTCGTGCTCTCGGACGTGAAGGTCGCCCTCCTCGAGGTGCTGCGCGCCGGCGCGCCGGTCACCGTTCTCCACCACTTGGGGCTGCCCGACGAGCAGATCCGCACGGTCACGCTCGCGGACCTCGACCGACACGTCGAGCCCGACCACCTGACGGCGCTGCTCGTCGACGGTGGCGCCGGCGCCGCCGCGCGCGAGATCGCCCGCCTCCTCGGCCTGGCCGAGCGCTTGCGGGGCCCGGGCGGTTGCCCGTGGGACGCCGAGCAGACCCACCACTCGCTGACCCGCTACCTGCTCGAGGAGGCGTACGAAGTCGTCGAGGCCGTGGAAGCGCTGCCGCCCGACGCACCCGCGGGGCAGGTGTCGCCGGAGGCGTACCGGGCGCTCGAGGACGAGCTCGGCGACCTGCTGTACCAGGTGATCTTCCACGCCGTGCTCGCCGGCGAGGCCGGCGCGTTCGACATGGGTGACGTCGCACGCGGCATCCACGACAAGCTCGTGCGCCGCCACCCGCACGTGTTCGGCGACATCGATGCCGAAAGCGCGTCCGATGTGATGCGCAACTGGGAGCAGATCAAGAAGGATGAGAAGGGTCACGCGTCGATCGTCTCGGGGCTCACGCCCGGGCTGCCGTCGCTGCTCTACGCGCACAAGCTCCTGCGCAAGGCGGCATCCATCGGACTCGACCCCGGCGGACGCGACGACGCGCTGCGGCGCCTCGACGCGGTGCTCACCGAGCTGCGGTCGGGTGAGGGCCGCGACCTCGAGACCCAGGTCGGTGATCTGCTGGCGGCGGCGATCGTGCTCGCCCGCTCGGGTGGCGTCGACGCCGAGTCGGCCCTGCGGGGCTGGGCGGTACGGTTCCGGCGACGCTTCGAGGCGATGGAGCAGCTGGCCGAGGCGAGGCAGCTCGAGCTGGCGACGCTGCCATCCGATGCCGTGGCGGCGTTGTGGATCGAGTCGGGAGGTGGTCGGTGAGCGAGGCAGCCAGCTACGCCATCCAAGGCGAGGAGGTCACGATCCCGGTGGAGGTGCGCGACGCGAGCGCGCAGACGGCATCGTTCCTCGTACCCGCCCCCGCGGCCCAGGACTTGATTGGCTACTCGGGGCTCGAGGTCGCGCAGCCGCTGCCGGGGCGGGCCGTGTGCACGCTCGCATTCATGCGCTACCTCGACAGCGACCTCGGCCCGTACCACGAGCTCGCGGTGGCGTTCCTCGTCCGGCACAAAGGGATGGAGCCGGCGTCGGCGTTCACGAAGTCGGCCGAGGTCGCGCGCGGGTTCCTCGGCGCGTTCATCCATCAGCTACCCGTCAACCAGGACTTCACGCGAGAGGCCGGGCGGGCCATTTGGGGCTTCCCCAAGTTCCTCGCCGACATCGATCTCGACCTCACGAGACGGGTCGCCCGTTGCACCCTGCACCACGACGGCGACTTCGTGCTCTCGCTATCGATACGCCCCGGCGTGACGATGCCCGCACGCGGGTCGAGCGTCGACGCGTACTCCCGCGCCGACGGCGTGCTGCGCCGAACCGCGTGGTCGATGAAACCGAGTGGTGTTCGCGGCCGCCCCGGCGGAGCCACGCTCGTGCTCGGCGACCATCCAATCGCGAAGGAGCTGCGCAGCATCGGCCTGCCCCGGCGCGCCGCGTTCAGCACCACGATCGACCATGTGTCGATGAAGTTCCAGGCCCCGGACGTGGTCTCCCGGTGACACCGGCGGTCGCGCTCGTCACGGGCGCCGCCCGCGGCATGGGGCAGCTCAGCGCGCGCCGCCTGGCCGCCGCCGGCGCGTCCGTCGCCGCAGTGGACGTCGACGAGAAGGGCCTCGCCGAGACCGTCTCGCGTGCCTCGAACATGCAGGCGTGGGCGTGCGACGTGACCGACGACGCCGCCGTCGCGCGCACCGTGCAGGAGGTGGTTCGGGCGTTCGGGCCCCTCGACCGGGTCGAGCACGCGGCCGGGATCTGCCTCCCGGGACCGCTCGCTGAACAGCCGGTCGACGAAATCGAGCGCACCATCGACGTCAACTATCTGGGGACGGTCCGTGTCGTGAAGGCGGTGCTCCCGGGCATGCTCGATCGACGCCGCGGCGAGGTCGTCGCGTTCGCTTCGCTCGCCGGCTGGCTCCCGAGCCCACACCTCGGCGCGTACGCGGCGTCGAAGCACGCAGTGGTCGCGTTCACCGAGGTCCTCGCGTACGAGAACCGGGGGCGCGGCGTGCGATTCGCGTGTGTGTGCCCGCCCGTGGTCGAGACGCCGATGGCCGAGGACATTCGCGCCCGCGACGCCTCCGCTCTCGGTGGTCAGCGGGGCATCGAGCCCGGCGTCGTGCTCGACGCCATCGAGCGCGCCCTCGACACCGGCGAAATGCTCGTGCTGCCGGGAAAGGGCACGAAGACGGTCTGGCGCACGCGCCGCTTCGCACCCGGCCTGATCTGGCGCCAGATCGACCGCGCCACACGCACCTGACGCTCACTGCTCCGTGAGCCCCACGGTTATTCGTTGGTAGGGGAAGCCGACCCGCGGTCATTCTTGCCTCGATGATGGTGATGGTGCGTCGTGTCCGCCGACCCGCGGACGCGCTGGGGATGGCATCAGCTCGCTGACGAGTGGGCTCAGCGCCTCGTCACCGCAGCTCGGATCACTCCCGACGATCTCGTTCTCGATATTGGCGCCGGCACCGGCGCGCTCACCGGCCCACTCGTTCGCACCGGCGCGCGGGTCGTCGCGGTCGAGCTCCACCCGCGCCGGGCCCGTCAGCTTCGGGACCGGTTCGCGCGCGCCGGAGTCACAGTGGTGCAGGTCGACGCCGCCGATCTTCGACTTCCACGGCGGCCGTTCCGGGTGGTGGCGAACCCGCCGTTCGGCGTCACCACCGCGCTGATCCGCCGCCTCCTCAGCCGCGGCAGCCGGCTCGTCACCGCCGATCTTGTCGTGCCGAGGCACGTCGCCGTCCGCTGGGCAAGTGGCAGCGCACCGGGGGCCAACCGGTGGCGCCAGACCTTCGATGCCTCGGTGCCGTGTCGGATGTCCGGCGCGGCGTTCCGTCCACCGCCGCCGGGACCGACCGCGGTCCTGCGTGTCGAGCGCCGCCAGACGTAAGCCCGCTCGAGCTGCCGGCTCTGCTTACATCCCTTCGCTGATGTCGCGGGCGCGCTCGGCGGCCTGGCGTTCCGCGCGCTTTTGGCGCTTAGCCGCTCGCTTCTCCTGCAGCGTCTTGCCGCGCTTCTTGTCGTTCGAGCGGTGTGGCGACTTGTCGCTCATCGGTCCTCCTGACCCCCCGACCCGAGCTTGGGCCTCTCAAGTGTGCGCCGACTGTGCTCCCGGAGTCCATCACCGGGCGAAGGCCAGCTGGATGAAGAGCGCTGCCGCGACTGCCGTGACGCAAACCAGGTGATCCCGGAGGATCGACCGTGCGAGCCGCCACTGGCGCTCGACCCCGTCCAGGCGAGCACCGAGGCGCACCGCGCTCGGGACCGTGTGCACGGCTGCAAGGAAGATCGCGGATGCAGTGAGGACGAGCGACAGCGCTCCCGCCCAACGCGGCGCATCCCCGCGCACGAGCTGCACGACGATCGACGCGATGGTCGCCAGCATCACGGCGGCTATGAGCCGGTTCATCGGACGGGCCGCCGTCGTCACCCGGCGGTAGTACGCGGCGATGGATGCCAGCGCGTCTTCGGGTACGTCAGCGTCGCGCTGGTGGAGCACCTGGACGTCGAACATGAGATCGAACCACAGGACCGCGAGCAGAAATCCGGCCCCTGCGGTGACGAAGGCAGTCATGACTGGCTGATCACGCCGTGCCGCTGAAGCGCCTGCGCGACTTCGTCATCCAAACGTCGGCCGACGGAGAGGTCCCATTCGCGCTCCAAGCGGTCACGAGCGTCGCGGTACTCCGTGATGGCGGCTGCGATCGTCGTCGGAGGCGTCGCGACGCCCAGGGGCGCGAGCAGGTTTCGGTGAAGCTTGCGGAGCTCTTCGTCGACAAGATCGGTTCGACCATGGAGCGCCTTACTGCCGAGCCACAGCGTCCAATCCCAGAAATGGGCATCGATCGCGGCGAGCTTCTCGGGCGTGGGTTGCCATGGCGGCTCGATCTCCCGCCGCGAATCCCCGGGGAAGAGATCGACCTTGACCGCTCCGGGCAGCATCAGCATGTACGTGGCCCGCTCGGTCAGGCGATCCCACTGTGCGGCGAGGGGTTCCAGCGGCGCCATGAGGCGCGGAAGGTCGTGTTCGACTGCAGCGGTGTTCGTCGCGTGGATGTGAAAGTCCCAGTCGGACAGGGCGGTCGCTTCACCGCGGGCTCGCGATCCGGTCAACTCGACCTGGACGACGTCAGGGTGGCGATCGAGAAGCTCGGTCACGCGCGCTCGGACGTCCACGGCCGACAAGCTTGCCCCACCGCCTAATTTCGTGGTGTGGACCGGTGCGAGGAGTGCGGCTACGAATACGACGAGGTTGACCGCGACGCAATTCCGGATGCCCTTCGCGCGCTGGGCGTGCGCTATCAGGCCGTCCTGACCGATACCGATGTGAGGATGCTCCGAGCGCATCCGCGGGCGGGCGTGTGGTCGGCGCTCGAGTATTGCTGTCACGTGCGCGACGTATTCCGGGTGCAACGAGAACGCGTTCTCCTCGCGTTGGCCGACGACCAGCCCGCCTTCGCCTCAATGCGACGAGAGGAGCGTGTCGTCGAGGAGCGCTACAACGACCAGTCGCCGGTAGCGGTAGCCCCTGAGATCGTCGGCGCGGCGGCATCGCTGTCCCAAACGCTGGAGTCCCTCGACGACGACGGCTGGCAGCGGACGGGCGTCTACAACTGGCCTTCGAAGCAGGTGCGCACGGTCGAGTGGATCGGCCGCCACACCATCCATGAGGGAAAGCACCACCTCCAGGACATCAGCCGTTTGATGACGGCCGAGCCTGGTGGATGACCGGATCGTCGGCTCTCACGCATAACGCCGGTTCTGTGTGCATCACGCGTTGAGTTCGGCCGTCGTTGTGTGCGGCCTCGAACCAGATGCCCTCGGCGGCTCAGGAGTGTCGCTGGGGTCAATGCTTGCGTCGCTCAAGGCCGCCAGCGCCAGCGGCCGTCCCGGTTGTTGGTCTGTAGCGAGTAGATGCAGATCCACGGCGGGATGGGCTCGGGTCGAACGTGTACGGCGGGCGGTCAATCGTCGGCGGCTGGACGCGACAGTGTGGCAGTCGTGACCAGCGCCGCCGTCGTTGCTGTGCTGCCGCCGATTACGCGCGAGCGGAGAGTTCCAACGGCTTGACGTCGCTCCGCTATGACGAACGAACCCACCCAGGTGCGTGTGCCTGACATCACCCGCGGAAGCGTGTGATGCTCCAAGACTTCACCGAGAACAGCCCGGGTGACGCGTGGACCAAGGGCGGCGAGGGTTCCAACGCGGTCGACCGATACCGACACATTTTGGTGCACTTGCCTGACCAGAACCTCAACAAGCTGATGAACCGGGCGCTGAACGAGGTTGGTGACGTCTTCGAAGAGGTCGAGAGCACACGAGAGCGCCGCGAACAACGCTCCCCGCAGCGACCGTTTGTGGCTCACGTCGAAGCCACGCGCAAGGTCTACGGCGGCGTGGACACCGGCGAGCCCGGGTCGGTGAGCACGCCCCGACCCCTATCCGTCATCTTGTGGGTTGCGCGGGTCGTTGATCTTCGCGGCGGCGCGCCAGCGGATCCGCACGTCGCGATAGGTGACACCGGGCTCGACCTCTTCCGGGATGTTCTCGCGCTCCGTGATTGAGCCCGCCTCGATCTCGGGTTGGTCCTCGCTCGTCCTGTCCACGGCCTCTCCGCTGAACTCGGCCTCAGCCTCGGGGGCCTGGTTGAAGCGGACCGCTTTCGCCTTCACGTCCGCTTGGATGTCGATGGCGGGCGCGTCGATGCGATCCGGGTGCTTTCTGCGCACCCCTTTGCGGTCGGGACGCTTCTTGCGCGTCATCTAACCGTTCCCGCGAGCGGAGCGGACATCGTGCACGGTTATTCGGCCATCAGCACCGGTTCCTTCGATCTCGTTGAGGTCGATGTCGAGCTCTTTTGCCATCCGCTTCGCAGCCTCGGTGGCGTGGGTCTCGATCCGGCGCTGGCGGCGGCGTTCCTTGAGCTCCTGGGCCTTGCGCTTGGTCGCCGCGCCGAGCGCCTTGGCCGTGATCTTGGCGCCCTCAGAGGCTGTGGCACCGAGGCGCCGCGCCGTCACCGCGGCGGCTGTCTTGGCGACCGTCGCGGGCTCGGCAGGTGCCGATCCGGAGTTCGCGGCGGATTGCCCGGCCCCGACGGCCTGGCCGACGGCGCGACCGACCCCGCCGACCGTCTCGTCGAGATGACCGACGGCCTCGCCGGCACCCTCGCCCACGTCACCGACGGCCTCGCCGGCACCCTCGCCCACGTCACCGACGGCCTCGCCGGCACCCTGGCCGACGTCACCGACGGCCTGGCCTGCACCTTCACCGATCCCGCCGACCGCTTCCCCGGCACCCTGGCCGACGTCGCCGACGGCCTGACCGGCGCCCTGACCGATCTCGCCGACGCCCTGCCCGGCGCCCTGACCGATTTCGCCGAGCGCCTGGCCTGCGCCCTCTTCGAAGTGCTCGAAGGTCTCGCCGGTCTCGGCGACCGTGTGGCCTGTGCCCCAGCCGACGTCCTCCAACGCCGAACCGATGCTCTCGAGCAGCTCGGGGTTCCGATCCAGTGCGCTCAGAACGCGATCGATCGCAGCCGCGACGTAATCCAGGCGAACCTTGAGCAGAGCCTGGGCTTCGACTCCCTTGACGTCGACCCTCACCTTTCCCAACGTCACGTCGACCCCGACGTTCAGCTTCAGCAGGTCCAGCACCTGGGCCTTCAGGGCCACATGCGCCTCGACGTCCTCGACTTGTAGATGAATCGAGTCGACCTTGACGACCGGAACGTTCAGGATCAGATCGGGTTCATCGAAACCCGCACCGTTCTTGGAGTACTCGAGGTACTCGCGCTCCGGAACGGTGCCCTTGCCGGCGACGTTGTGTGCGAACCGGTACTTGGTCGGCTTCTGCGACGCGCTGCGACCGTCACCAGAGCTGTTGCCCTTCGTCCGTTGCGTGCTTTGCCGGGCCATCGTCATCGCCCCTTTCGGCCAGCGAGCCGCTTGGCACCCTGCTTCGCGCCGCGACCGGCTCCCGCCACTCCGCGCTTCGCGCCGCGACCGGTTCCCGCCACTCCGCGCTTCGCGCCCTTTCCGACGTCAGCAGTCGCCTGCCCCGCGCCCTTGCCGACCGAACCAACCGCTCCGCTGGCTCCCTTCCCCACGCCCGCGACGCCACGGCGCGCGCCCTTCCCGACCTGGCCGACCGCCTCGCCGGCCCCTTTGCCGACGTCGCCGAGCGCCTCCTCACCTCCCTCGCCCACCTCTTCGAGGCCTTCTCCGGTGTCGGCGAGCATCTCCCCGGTGCCATGACCGATCTCCTGGACTCCTCGCCCGATGGACGCCAGCAACTCGGGGTTGCGATCGAGCGTCACCGCGACCCGCTCCACGATCGCGTGCACATTCTTCAGTCGCGCCTTGAGCAGCGCCTGGGCTTCGACGCCCTCAATCTTCAGCTCCACCTGACCGAGCTTTGCGTCGGCTCCCACGCTGAGCATCAGGATCTTGCGCACCTCGGCCATCACCGCGACCTGCGCGCGCAAGTCGTCGACCTCTACGTCGACCTCATCGACCTTCGCGACCGGGACGTCGACGAGCACATCCGGGCCATCAGGAATCCGCTTCGGGTCAGCGGCAGCGTACGCCGGGAAATGCTTCGCCTTGCGTGAGCGTCTCTGCTGTGCGCGCCGAGGCTTGGGTTCCGGCCGGGGCCGGATGTTGCGCACCTCCTCCTCACTCGGGTTGCGCATCTCCTTCTCGCTCTGCTTCGAGCCTTGGGCAGCGGTGTTCTTGGCCATCGCGCCCCTCCTTAGCGTCTTGCTTTCTGGTCCCTAGCTTTCCGTCACCTCGCGGTACACAGAGTCCTTGGTCGTCAAGATGCTCACAGCTGTTCTCATCGACGTCCGCGCCGCCGCTTCGCGAACGCCTGTGTTCGCGAATACGAATTGTTCCAGCGGTCCAACTGAATGCCTCCGGCCAGGCCAGCCAACGCAGCGAGGCCCGCAACGCCGACGACGGACACGCGCTTGGCCTTCCTCGCCACGGCACCAAGTCCCTTGCCCTTTCTCGCCACGGCGCCAAGCCCCTTGCCACCGCTCGCGACAGCAGCCTTGGTCTTGCTCGCGGCGGCACGCAGGCCCCCATTCATCGATCTGTTCCCGACACTCCCGAGATAACGGGTGAGGTCGGTGATCGGGCCCCCGGACTTTCTCGGCGATTCCCTCGGAGTCCTCCTCTTAGTTGAGCGTCTCGCGCTCGAGGATTTCGCGCTCTTAGTTGCGCGTCTCGCGCTCGAGGATTTCGCGCCACCACTGCGCGCTGAAGTGTTGCGCGAGCGGCCGGTAGTCGAGCCAGCTTTCTGCGCGTTTCCACGGGAACCGCCCTTCCCAACGCGCTTCGTCTTCGTCTGGGCCATCTGTCCCTCCCCCAAAATGAAATCTTCCCTAGGTTGTTCGCTGTACCCCAAAGGTCCGGCCGAACTAACCGCCAAGGGTTGCTCGCGCGCATCATTCGACCGATATGACCAGTAGTGGCCGCGAGTGCGGGCCAGGGGAGCGCGGGGCACATGCGGGCGAGTTCGGGCTATGCGTGAATGTCGATCACCTGATCGAGCCCGAGGATCTCGAGAACCATGCGCACCGCGTCGGTCGGCGAGACGATGACCAGCCGCCGACCCAGCCCGTCGACCCGTTTGTGCAGGTGGAATAAGGTGCTGGCTCCGGTCGAGTCCATGAACGTCAGTTGCCTTAGGTCCAATCGGAACTCTTCGCCCTGGCCATCGAGAGCCTCGTTCACGGCATGTTCAAGGGCTGGCGCGCTACTGATGTCCAGCTCGCCCATGACGAACAGGGTTTCTGCCGTCCCGTCGTGGCCGAGCTTGCATCGCAAGAGGTCATC
>JBKOWY010000022.1:0-43680 GCA_046724655.1 Actinomycetota bacterium | reverse complement strand
CGGGCGAAGGCGCGAGCGGCGCCGCGCAGGATCGCTTCCTGGCGCGCCGCCCGGGGTAGAGGACCGGTCGGTGCAACCCGATCGACCAGCTTGGGATCCGTGGCGCTTGCCATAGGTATACGGACGAGTATACCCTTGAGGGTGTACCGGTCAATTGACATGGGCGACCTAGATATGGATGGGAGCACGTGAACCTCCAGACCGATTGGACCGAGGACGAGCTGCTCGCAACCGATTCCATCGACGAGCCTCTGGTCGTCGGCGGTGTGCGGTGCCACGGGGGATTCGACGCCGAGGGCACATACCGCTCGCCGCGCACTCGGTTCCGGGCGCCCGCGATCGAGTCCTGGCAAACGAGCCGCACCGAGCAGTTCGGCACCGAGCTCATCGACGTGCCGCTTTCGACGTGGCCCGAGACGTACCCCAACGTCGATCAGGCCAAGTTCCTGATACGTGAGGGTGTCCGCGACCCGGTGATCACCACGCTCACGCGCATCGGCACCGTCGAGGGCTTCGGCGCAATGATCCGCTACGCGAACGTCGGCGACCTCCAGTCCCGCTTCGACGAGAGCATCGCCGGCACCGCGCTCGCGCACCTGGACCGCGGCCTGTTCGAGGCCCACGCGCGCGACGAGGCCGGATTCGCTGACGAGGCCGGGCACAAGCAGATGTGGTTTGCAGCGCGCGACGTCGCCTTCGAGCACCCGGTCACCGAGGATGAGACGGCGCGCATGCTCGAGCGCATGGGCCTGGCCGGCGGCGGAAGCACCGTGCCCGACCCGCAGAAGATCCGCCGCCAGATGGAAGCGGCGCACCTCTTCGCCGATCTGAACCTCGACTTCGAGATGATGATCCAGCGGATGATCAACATTCTGTTGATCGAGATCTCGGCGTTCCACACGTTCGCGTGGGCAGAGACCGTGCTTTCCGACAGCGAGCTCGTTGCAGGTGGCGGCGAGGCGAGCACGCTCGTGTCGTACATCCGCCAGGACGAGACGCCGCACGTCGAGTACCTCAGGACTGCGCTCACCGAGATGCGCGACCGCACCTTCATTGGCGACTCGGGCCGCAAGTACCCGGGCATCGACGTGATCGGACCGCTTTGGGAGCGCGGCCTTGCCGAGTCACTCGGACCGCGACGTGAGCAGAACCTGACCGTTACGCTGCGCGAGGTCGAGCACGCGCTCGACGGCAACCCCCGACGCGACACTCTCTTGGAAGAGTTCCACGAGCAGGGCAGCATCCGACCGACCGACGACGGCGCGTTCGTCGCCGTCAGCACCTACTGAGGATCCCAATGAAGTTCGGGCTGTTCTACGAGCACCAGCTGCCCCGTCCCTGGGACGAGGACTCCGAGTACACGCTGCTCCAGAACGCCTTGGAGCAGTGCGAGCTCGCCGACAAGCTCGGCATCCAGGCGTGCTGGGAGGTCGAGCACCACTTCCTGGAGGAGTACAGCCACTCGAGTGCGCCCGAGGTGTTCCTCGCCGCCGTGTCGCAGCGCACCAAGCAGATGCGTCTCGGCCACGGCATCGTCCAGACGCCGCCGCCCTTTAACCACCCGGCCCGGGTCGCCGAGCGCATCGCGACCCTCGACCTCGTGTCGGGCGGGCGCGCCGACTTCGGCACCGGCGAGTCGTCATCGGAGGCCGAGCTGGGTGGCTTCCTCATCGACCCGATCGAGAAGCGGGAGATGTGGGAGGAGGGGTTGCGCGTCGCGGTGCGCTGCATGACCGAGGAGCCGTTCACCGGTCACCACGGCAAGTACCTGACGATGCCGCCCCGCAACGTGGTGCCGAAGCCGCGGCAGAAGCCGCACCCGCCCGTGTGGGTGGCGTGCAGCCGGCGCGACACGATTCATCTTGCGGCACAGAAGGGAATCGGCGCGCTCAGCTTCGCGTTCATCGATCCCGAGGACGCGCGTCACTGGGTGGGCGACTACTACGGGACGCTCGAGCGGGAGGGCGTGCCCATCGGCGACGCCGTGAACCCGAACCTGGCGTGCGTCACGACGTTCATGTGCCATCCCGACGAGGACGAAGCATTGCGGCGCGGTCTCGACGGCGCGAACTTCTTCGGGTACTCGCTCGCGCACTACTACATCTTCGGTCGTCACCGTCCCGCGGTCACCGACGTCTGGGCCGAGTACCAGCAGCAGCGCGCCGAGCAGGGCTTCGATCCCGGCGCGGTCCACGCCGCGGCGAGCAACTCCGACCGGCTCGGCGCCAAGGTCGTGCAGGACGGCCTCGGCGGCCTGCGCGGCGCCGTCGGCACGCCGGAGCAGATCCGCGAGTTCCTGCTCCGGTACGAGGAGTGCGGCGTCGACCAGGTCATCTTCGTGAGCCAGTCGGGCAAGAACCGCCACGAGGACATCATGGAGAGCCTCGAGCTGTTCGGCCGGGAGGTACTGCCCGAGTTCCTCGAGCGCGACGAGCAGGCCCAGAAGGATAAGGAGCAGCGCCTGGCGCCGGTCGTCGACCAGGTCATGGCGCGCAAGCCGACCGAGGACCATCCGCCCTTGCCGACCGAGGACTACGCCTTCCCGGCAATCCCGCGGGCGATCGCCGACCGGTCGGGCTCCGACGACTTCCACAAATTCCTCGACCAGGTGGCCGAGGACACGGCGGCCGGCGACAACTCCGTCATCACGAACGCGCTTCGCTGACCACCGCGCGCCGATGCGCTCTTCGACTTCGTTGAGCGAAGCTGAGGAGCGGATCAAGGCGGCCGGTAACCTTGCACGCGTGTTCGAACGCCTCCACGATCTCGAGACCGAGCTCGAAAAGCTCGAGTCACAGCTGCCGGAGCTCTACGCGAGCGGCGACCAGGCTGCGGCGCGGGAGGCCGGTCGACGCCACGCCGAGCTCAAGCCGGTTGTCGATGCCTATTGGGAGTACCGGCGCACGGAGGCCGACGTCGCGGACGCCCGCGAGCTGCTGGCGGCCGAGAACGACACGGAGATGCGCGAGTTCCTCCAAGGTGAGCTCGCCGAGCGGGAAGCGCGCCTCGCCGAGCTCGAAGCGAGTCTCAAGGAACTGCTCGTTCCGCAGGATCCCAACGACGGGAAGAACGTCATCGTCGAGATCCGTGGCGCCGAAGGCGGCGACGAAGGCAACCTCTGGGCCGGCGACCTGTTCGAGATGTATCGGCGCTTCGCCGAGCTCCGGGGTTGGGACGTCGAAGTGCTCTCGAGCCAGCTTGCCGAGATGGGCGGCTACCGCGACGTCACGTTCGTCGTGAAGGGTCCGGACGCCTGGGCCCGGCTCAAGCACGAAGCGGGGCCGCATCGGGTACAGCGCGTCCCCGTCACGGAAAGCCAGGGCCGCGTGCACACGAGCGCGGCCACCGTGGCGGTCTTGCCCGAGGCCGAGGCCGTCGACATCGACGTCGACCCGAACGACCTCGAAGTCGACGTCTACCGGTCGAGCGGACCGGGTGGGCAGTCCGTCAACACCACCGACTCCGCGGTGCGCATCACGCACAAACCCACGGGCCTCGTCGTCACCTGCCAAGACGAGAAGAGCCAGCTCCAGAACAAGGAGAAGGCGCTGCGCATCCTGCGGTCTCGGCTGCTGCAAGCCGAGCGAGAGCGGCAGGCGGAGGAGGTCTCGTCGGCGCGTCGTGATCAGGTGAAGGGCGGCGGACGTTCCGAGAAGATCCGTACGTACAACTTCAAGGAGAAGCGAGTCACCGATCATCGCATCGGTTTCACGGTGCACTCGCTCGACCAGGTGCTCGCCGGGCAGCTCGATCCCATCGTCGATCAGCTGATCGCGGCCGAACGCGCCGAGCAGCTTGCCCACGCCGACCACTGATCCGTGCCGAGCTGGCGGGACCTGCGGGACGAAGCCGAACGTGCGCTGGCTTCCGGTGGTGTCGAGAACGCGGCGACGGAGGCACGGTGGATGGTCGAGCACGTTTCGGGTTACGACGCCGCCGAGCTCGTCGCCGCCGAGGACGAGCCCGTCGGGAGCCGGCCCGCGGCCCACCTGACGGAGCTCGTCGGCCGGCGGGTCGCCGGCGAGCCGCTCCAGTACGTCCTCGGTTGCTGGACGTTCCTCGGCCTCGACCTCCTCGTCGACAAGCGCGTGCTGATCCCGCGCCCCGAGACCGAAGTGACCGCACAAGTGGCGATCGACGAGGCCGTCCGCCTCGGCGCCCGCCGTGGGCGTCGCGACCCGTGGGCGGGCGCGGCCACCACGTACACCGTCGCCGACCTCGGGACGGGCTCGGGCGCGATCGCGCTCGCGATGGCGGCCGATCTTCCGGACGCCGGAGTATGGGCCACCGACAGCAGCCCGGACGCGCTGGCCGTCGCGCGCGCCAACCTGGCGGGGACCGGGCTGCCGTCGACGCGCGTCCGCCTCAGCAGGGGGTCGTGGTTCGAGGCTCTCCCGGAGGATCTGCGCGGTCACCTCCGGCTCGTCGTGTCGAACCCGCCGTACGTAGCGGAGTCGGAGGTCGACGCGGTGCCGCCTGAGCTTCGTCACGAGCCGCGCGACTCGCTCGTCAGCGGCCCGACCGGCCTCGAGGTTGTCGAGGTGATCGTGCGCGAGGCACCGGCGTGGCTCGATCCGGTCGGCACGCTCGTGTGCGAGATCGCGCCGCACCAGGCGGAGCCCGCGCGCCGGATTGCCACTGCAGCCGGATTCGACGAGGTTCTGATCCGGCAGGACCTGACGGGACGCGACCGGGTACTCGTCGCGAGGAAGCTCGCGGAAGGAAGTGGGTAGGGTGCACGCGGCGGCGGCGGCTTTGCCGTCCGCTGCCGCAGAGCCGGAGCTTGCGACGGCGCCAGGGAGGACGATGTCCGACGCATCCGACAAGCTCGACGTCGAAGGGATGTTGCGGCGCTTCCGTGAGCGCGCCGACGCCGTGAAGGATCGACCGCTCCCGCCGGTGGCCGGCGAGGAGCGCCAGCGATTCATCGAGCAGGCCGAGCTCGACTACATGGACTTCGCGATCGTCGCCGATGCGTCCTGGACCTTCGACGACGGGATCCTCACCCTGCGGGTGGATCTGCGTCCCAAAGACTCGTGAGCCGGTCCGGAGCGTTCGACCTCGAGACGGTCGATCACCTGCTGTCCACGACCCGCGCCGTCCGCAAGCGGCTCGACCTGGACCGTCCTGTCCCGCCCGAGGTCATCGAAGAATGCCTACGTCTGGCGACCCAGGCGCCCACCGGGTCGAACCGTCAGGGCTGGCACTGGCTCGTGGTCGCCGACACCGACAAGCGGGCGGCGCTGGCCGAGATGTACCGGCAAGGTTTCGGGCCCTACATGGACCGCGCCCGTCAAGGGGCACAAGAACTGAGCCGGGTCGGCGAGAGCGCGTTGTGGCTCGCGGAGCGGCTGGAGCACGTACCCGTGCACGTGATCCCGTGCATCGAGGACTACACGAAAGGACACCCGCACGCCGGCGTCTGGGCCTCGATCTATCCCGCGGTGTGGAGCTTCCAGCTCGCGTTACGCACCCGCGGGCTCGGCTCGGTGCTCACGACGCTGCACCTCCCGCGCGCCGACGAGGCGGCCGAGCTGCTCGGCATTCCCGACGGCGTGCTCCAAGCCGGCCTCGTGCCGGTCGCGTTCTACACGGGCGACGACTTCAAGCCCGCCCGCCGCCGCCCGGCCGAGCAGGTCACCTCCTGGAACACCTGGGGCAAGCCCCGGCAGTAGCCGTTAGTCGAGAACGTTCACCGTGCCGTCGGTGCGGAGTTTCACGGTGCGGCCTTCCCACGCCTTCTCCGTCATGTCCGTCATCGCGTCGGAGTCGCGCGTGTTGGCGAGAGCGCGCCGGCCGTCCGGGGTGAGCGTGGACGCGATCGCCAGCGTGGGCGTGCCGTCGCGCTCGACGACCACGGCGGTGGCTTCCACGGTCGCCGAACCTTCGTAGGCACTCGCAGGGTCGCGGCGGGGGAGCGCGTCGACTTCTGCCTGCGTGTGGGCCGGGTCGACGCGCGTCAAGCCGTGCTTCGGCGGTGTCGTCGAGTACAGGCCGATCGAATGCTTGGTCACGTACCAGCCGATCGCGCTCACCAGTCCGACCGACCCGGGGTCCTGGCGGCAGGCGTCCACCATGGCTGCGATCGCGTGCGTCGGGTAGTTGTTGGCCGGCCCACCGGCGAACGCGAGGCCGCCTGTAACCGTAAGTGGCCGCGTGTCACCGCCGTCCGGTCCCCGGAGTTCGAGCGCTTGCATGGCGATCTCGACGGCGGAAGGAAAGCACGAGTACAGATCGAAGCGCGCCACGTCATCGGGCCCGATACCGGCCGCCTCGATCGCAGCCCGACCGGCGAGCGCGATGCCGGGCGACGCCGCCAGCGACTCGCGCTCGCTGAAGAAGAAGTGGTCATGAGCGTCGGCGCCGGCGAGCGGGAACACCAGGCGTTCGTAGGGGATGCCCAGATCTCGGGCCGTCTCGTACGAACACAGGAGCACCGCCGCGCTCTGGTCGACGTCGATGTTGGCGCACATCCGCTTGACGTACGGGAACGTCACGACGCGGTTGTCGGGCGACGGCTCGCGGATCTCCTCGGCGGAGTACGGGACCTGTGACCACGCGTAGGGATTCCGGGCGGACACGGCCGCGAACGTCGACCAAAGCTCGCTCACGACCTGCTGGTGGTTATCCACGTCACGCCGGTGTTCCCCGCGCAAGGCCGTCTCGAAGAGGGGGTAGATGTGCGTGGGCGCGAGGGCGCTGTGCGCCATCTCGTAGTCGTTCGTGCCGGGACGCGGGTCGCCGACCACGTTCGGGCACGGCGGGTCGTCGGCGCGCGTCCAGTCCAGCCACGTCTTCGGCTCGCGGCGGGCGCGCCAGCGTGTGTACACGCATTCCGCGCCGCCGATGAGCGCCGCTCGCGCCTCCCCGCGCCCGACGGTGGCTGCGAGCTCGTTGACCAGGAGTTGCGGCGAGTTGCCGCCCAGGGTGGTCGTGATCGTCGTGCGGGGCTCGACGCCCAGCCGCCGGCCGAGCAGCGCACCCGGGTCGGGGTACTTCCACGAGACCATGTCCACGACGGCGATGGTGTCGAGCATCCCGAGCACCGACCGGATTGAGCTTGCATCGGCGTCTGCCGCACGGGCGGCGTCGGCGAGCATCTCGATGGGCTCGCGGGCTTGACTGGGATCGTCGAGCCGCTGCATCACCTGGCCCGCGCCGACGAGCACGGGCGTACGCGGATCGATCACAGATCGCCGACGCTACTGGTCCGCAAGGATCTGCTCGGTCTCGCCGTCGACCATGGGCCAGACCGTGTCCGCGGGCGCGGCGCTGTCGGTGCAGATCGACCGGTAACGGCAAGCTCCGCAGATCTCGCGGTCGGCGGCGCCGTCGAAGTCTCGCTCGCGCCAGATGGCCTCCGCGACGCGTCGTAGCTCTTTCTCAATGGCGTCGAGTTCGTCGCTGTCCGGCTCGAACGGACGGGGATCGTCGATGGTTTCGGCGGCGAGGCACTCATAGCTCACTCGCAGCTGCAAGCCGCGACGGGCAGCGACGGGAGCGAGCAGCCAAGCTTGGAGCCGCGCCCGCGCGTCATCGCTCACCCGATCACACTCCATCCGTCCGGTCTTGTAGTCGCGCGCATCGAGCATTCCGTCATGGATCCAGACCGCGTCGATGCGCCCGGTCGCCATGAACATGGGAGCCGGGCGCCGGTGAAACCGCGCCCGTTCCAGCTCGTGCCGGGCGTCGTCGAACTCGGGCGGACAGCGGCGAACGTGGCGTTCGACGTAACCGCGGACGGGGCTTGACACCGGGAGGCCATGGGCGACGAGCACGTCATCGACGTACGCGCTGTCGCGGCACGAGCCGTTGCGGTGGAGATGACGAAGCAGGTCGTGAACGAGGAGACCTTGATCAGGAGACGGGCCTTCGTCGCTGCCGGGAATCCCCAAAAGGTGAGCGTTGCGGAATTCGCGCCGGCAGCGGCGCCACGTATCAACTGACGACGGGCTGAGGGTCAGTATCTCCGGGCGGAGGTCGTCAGCCATGAGCCGCGCAGCCGGCGACGAACCGGCATCGACCGCACTCGAGGCCGGGACGGGGAACGGGATCGTCGGTGCGGGCACGTACGGCGCCGACGCGCTCGCGCAGCCAGGGACGCAGTTGGTCCAGGGCGGCGTCGACCGCGATCTCGTGCTCCACGAGAGCTCCGAACAGCAGGTCGGCATGCACGAGCCGCACCGATCGCCCGGCGAGCCAGCCGGCCCGCCGCAAAAGCGCGAAGCGGACGTCGACGGAGCCCAGGGGATCTGTGGAGTCGGGCTCGGCGCCACCGATGCGCAACAAGCGCAGCTCGGCCCGGCCGTTGCCGTCCTCGAACGGCAGGCCGGCGGGGCCCACGAGTCGAATCCCGAGCTCGGGGACGGGTGTCTCCCACTCGTCCGGGTCCTCGCCGTCCACGGTGCGGACGGCCCGATTGCCGAACAGCTGGAGGTACCACCGGGCAGCGGTGTCGTAGACACGTCGCTCCTCGGGTACGAGGTCGGGCAGCGGCGTGAAGGCGACGGGCGACGGCGGCCCCAGCTCGATGTGCGCGACGCGCGCGTGGTCCAGGAGCTGATTTGCGACGCGCCACTGGGCGGGTGCGGTGCGGTTCCCGCGGCGATTGTGGTGCTCGAACGTGACTCGCCGGGGGCAAAGCTCCTCCACGCGTCGGAGAAACGCGACGGTGACCTTCGGGAGCTCCTCGTGTACGTCGGGGCGGACCACGGGCCGAGGGTACGCGGCTACGGGCGTGCAAGCGCGGAGCAGCACGTTCTGAACGAAGCCGACCGGTAGGCTGAGCTCGCTGCCGGCTCGTCGGGTGGCTCCGAGGAGGCGTCCGTGCACATCGTGATCGGCTCCGACCACGCGGGTTACCGCCTCAAGGAGCATTTCAAGGGAGTCCTCAAGGAGGACGGCCACACCGTCGACGACCTCGGCACCCACTCCGAGGAACCGGTCGATTACCCGCCGATCTGTGCCGCCGTCGCCCGATCCGTGGCCGCCGGGAAGGCCGACCGCGGCATTGTCCTCGGCGGAAGCGGACAGGGTGAGCAAATCACCGCCAACAAAGTTCGGGGCATCCGGGCCGCCCTGTGCAACGATCTGTACACGGCCCGAGTGTCACGGGAGCACAACGACGCCAACGTCCTGGCCATGGGCGGCCGCATCGTCGGGGAGGGGCTCGGCGACGAGATCCTGCGCCAGTGGCTGTCGACCGGCTTCGAAGGCGGCCGCCACGAGCGGCGCGTGAAGCAGATCACCGACATCGAGCGGGGAGAGTCATGACCGATCCTTTCGACGCGCTGGCGGCAACCGATCCCGAGATCGCCGACGTCGTCCGGCGCGAGATCGAGCGGCAGAACACGACGATCCAGCTCATCGCGTCGGAGAACTTCACATCGCTCGCGGTGCTGGCGGCGCAAGGCTCGGTGCTGACGAACAAGTACTCCGAGGGCTACCCGGGCAAGCGGTACTACGGCGGCAACTATGTGGTCGACGACGCCGAGAAGCTCGCGCGCACGCGCGCGTGCGCCCTCTTCGGCACCGACCACGCCAATGTGCAGCCGCACTCGGGCGCCAGCGCCAACATGGCCGCCTACATGGCGCTCCTCTCGTTGGGCGACAAGATCATGGGGATGCGCCTCGACCAGGGCGGCCACCTCACGCACGGATCGCCGGTCAACTTCAGCGGGCGGCTGTACGACTTCGTCGCCTACGGCGTCGACGACGTGACCGAGACACTCGATTACGACGAGATCCGCGACCTGGCTCGCCGCGAGCGTCCCAAGATGATCGTCGCCGGAGCGACCGCCTACCCGCGTCTCATCGACTTCGCCGCGTTCCGCGAGATCGCCGACGAGGTGGGCGCGCTGTTCATGGTCGACGCCGCGCACATCGCCGGGCTGATCGTCGGCGGTGTGCATCCCTCGCCGGCGCCGTACGCGGACGTCATCACGCTCACGACCCACAAGACCCTGCGTGGTCCGCGCGCCGGTTGCATCTTGTGTCGCGACGAGTACGCCGCCGCCATCGACAAGGCGGTGTTCCCGGGTCTGCAGGGCGGACCGCTCATGCACGTGATCGCAGCGAAGGCCGTGGCCTTCCACGAGGCCGCGCAGCCCGGCTTTCGCGACTACGCAGCTGGGATCGTGCGCAACGCGCAGGCGCTCGCGGGCGGGCTGGCGGACGAGGGGTTCCGGATCGTCTCGGGCGGGACCGAGAACCACCTCATGCTCGTCGACCTGCGCCCGTTCGGCGTCACGGGCAAGAAGGCCCAGGAAGCGCTCGATCGCGCCGGCATCACGGTGAACAAGAACGCCATCCCGAACGACCCGGAAAAACCGTTCGTCACGAGTGGGTTGCGGCTCGGGACCGCCGCCGTGACCACCGCCGGGATGGGCGAACCGGAGATGGCAGAGATCTCGTCCATCATCGCAACCGTGCTGCGCAAGCCCGACGACGACACCGTTGCGACCGATGTGCGCGACGCCGCCGCCCGCCTGTGCTCCAAGTACACGCCATACCCCGAGCTCGCCCGCCCGTGACCCGTTCGTTTTGGCGTCGCTGCACCTGCTATTTCCCGGCTCAGCGACACCAAAATCATTCGGTCAATTAGGCGTGGCCGGGTACTCGCTCGTCCTGTCGGTCGCCGCGGTCACGACGTTCCTTCTCGCGTTCATCGTCCGGCGCGTCGCGGTGCGGATCGGCGCGATCTCGGTCCCGGGCGCCCGCAGCGTGCACGAGCGGGCCACGCCGACGCTGGGTGGCGCCGCGATGTTCGGCGGGTTCCTAGTCGCCATGGCAGTTGCATCGCAGGTGCCGCAGTTCCACGAGATGTTCGACAGCGCGGTGGAGCCGATCGGCGTGATGGTGGCCGCGGCCGTGATGTTCGTGGTCGGAGCCGTGGACGACCTGTGGGAGCGAAGGGGAGGTGTGTCCCCGCCGGCGAAGGTTGCGGGCATGGTTCTCTCCGGCAGCGTCCTGTCGCTGTTCGGCGTGACGATGCTCTACTTCCGGGTCCCGTTCGCGAGATACGACTACGTCGTCCTGTCGGCCGACCTCGCGCCGCTGGTGACTGTGCTCACGGTCGTGATCATGGCGAACGCGATCAACCTCATCGACGGCCTCGACGGGCTCGCCGCCGGCATCGTCGCCATCGCCGGCTCGGCCTTCTTCCTCTACTCGGACCGGTTGTTCAAGGCGGGTCTGCTGGAGGGATCGAACGTCGCCCCGCTCGTCGCGATCATCGCCGTCGGCGTGTGTGTGGGGTTCCTGCCCCACAACCTCAACCCGGCGCGCGTCATCATGGGCGACGCAGGCTCGCTGTTCCTCGGGCTCCTCATGGCGACGACGACGATCACCGTGGGCGGCCGCACGGCCGACCAGTTCAGCGGCCAGACCTATTTCTTCTTCGCGCCGCTCTTCATCCCGGTGGTCATCCTCGGTATCCCGATCCTCGACACGGCCTTCTCGTTCTTCCGCCGCGTGTACCGGCGTACCGCGTTCCACGTCGCCGACAAGGACCACCTGCACCACCGGCTGATGCGCCTCGGCCATACGACGCGACGAACCGTCGCCATCCTGTGGCTCTGGACGGCGTTGCTGTCCGGCCTCGTCCTGGTCCCGACCTACACGAATCAGGGGAACGCGCTGCTCCCGGTCGGCATCGCCGCACTCGGCCTCCTCCTCTACGTCGTGTTCCACCCTGGGGTCCGCTCCGCCCGCGACGCCGCGCTCGAAGCCCGGGATGCCGCCGCCCTCGGCGACGATGTGGTCGACCTCACCGCCCGCCGCCAGCAGCAGGGACACACCGGGGCCTAAGAGACACTCCCGGCGCTTTGGCCTTCCCCGGCCGGGAGACGAGAGACTCCTGAGTTGACGCCCTCTCGGGCGCCGGGTAGATTGTGATTGTATTCACAAGCTCCAGAGGGCGAGCGGGCGAGTAGGGGCGAAGGGTCGTGTCGGCACATCCGGGCGGAGCGGGGGACCTAGGGGCGGACGGCCAGCGGCACTGGGCCGAGCGGCGTTCGCTCAACAACGCGTTCGGCGAGGCGCTCGCGTACGCCTTCGAGTTCGCGGCCACGGCCGTGCTCTTCGCCGGGCTGGGCTGGCTGCTCGACCGCTGGCTGGGCACCGACCCCGTGCTCATGGTGGCGTTGGCGGCGTTCGGCTTCACGGGCGTGTGCGTGCGAACCATGTACAGGTACAAGGAGAAAGTGGAGCTCGAGGAGGAGGGCAAGCCGTGGACCCGGCGTCGACGGTAGGCACCCCGCCGGTGGAGCGTCGGATCGCTCTCGACCTCGCTCGTCACGGCTTGCTCGTCGCGCCCGCCATCGTGCTGGTTGCGGGACTTGTCCGCGGCATCGACGGCGCCGCCAGCGCGGCCCTCGGGCTCGGCCTGCTCGTACTCAATCTCCTCGTTGCCGCGGTCAGCCTCGAGTGGGCGGCTCGCCGGTCGCCGAACGCGCTCATGACCGTCGCGCTCGGCGGGTTCCTGTTCCGCATGATCACGATCCTGGTGGTGATGCTCGTCGCCGACGCGCTGTTCGGATGGGCGGACGTCGTGGTGCTCGGCCTCACGTTGTTCGTGACCCATCTGGGCCTGTTGTTCTGGGAGCTACGCTCCGTCAGCCTCTCGTTCGCCGCGCCCGGTCTGCGGCGTGACCGGCTCCCCGTCAACTACGACAAGGGACGCGTGAAGTGATGCTCTTCGGTCTCGACTTCCCGCCGGTCAGCCATCTCACCCGGTGGCCCGACATCTTCTTCGAGGGCACGCCATACGCGATCAACAAGACGGTTCTGATCTACATCGCCGCCGTCGTGATCACGTTGGTGTTCTTCTTCGCCGCCGGCCGTCGGGGGCAGCTCGTCCCCAGAGGCGTGCAGAACGTGGCCGAGTCCAGCCTCGAGTTCGTACGCGAGGGCATCATCCTCCAGACGATGGGGCCCGAGGGGATGCGCTACCTGCCCTTCCTGACCACGATGTTCTTCTTCATCTTCATCGCCAACCTCTTCGAGATCGTCCCGTTCATTCAGTTTCCCGGCAACGCGAGCTTTGCCATACCGCTCATCCTCGCCGCGCTGGTGTGGATCATCTTCAACGTGGTCGGCATCGTGAAGCAGGGGCCGTTCAGCTATCTCAAGACCTCGTTGTTCCCACCGGGCGTGCCGAAGCCTCTGTACATCCTGGTCACACCCATCGAGTTCGTGTCGATCTTCATGGTGAGGCCGTTCTCGCTGGCGATCCGGCTCTTCGCCAATATGCTTGCCGGCCACCTCATCCTCGCCACGTTCGCGATCCTCTGCGCGTCGCTCTTCTCTACGACACTTCTGGTCGCGATCCTGCCGTTCTCGTTCGGTCTGCTCGTTGCGCTGACCGCGTTCGAGATCCTGGTCGCTGGCCTGCAGGCTTTCATCTTCACGATCCTCACCGGCGTCTACGTCGGGAGTTCCATGCACCCCGAGCACTAGGGAGGCTCCCTTGTTCGATCTCGTCCAGTTGGCTCAGCAAGGAGCCGGAGAGCTCCAGTCGGGCCTCACCGCCATCGGCCGTGGCGTCGTCTACGGCGGCGCAGCGATCGGTCCCGGCATCGGCATCGGTTTGGTGGTCGGCAACGCCATCACGGCCATGGCCCGGCAACCCGAGTCCGCCGGCATGGTCCGCACGACCATGTTCCTCGGCATCGCGTTCACGGAGGCACTCGCACTCTTCGGCTTCGTGCTCACGTTCATCGTCGCCGGATAGGAGCCACCGATGCGGACTCGACTATTCATCGCGGCGGTTCTGATCGCGCTCGTGGGCGTGGTCGCGTCACCCGGCATCGCCCACGCTGAGCCGCAGGGCGAGGCCGAGGAGGAGTGCATCAAGCTCCTCGAAGAAGGCAAGAAGATCGACGACTGCCAGGAGGCGCCGAACCCGCTCATTCCCGGAGGCAACGAGATCGTCTGGGGTGGCCTCGCGTTCGTCGTTCTGTTCTTCGTGCTGTGGAAGTTCGGGCTGCCCCCGGTCCGCAACATGATGAAGCGGCGAGAGGAACGGATCCGCGAGGACCTCGAGCGGGCCGAGCGGGCACGCACCGAGGCCGAGGGACAGTTGGAGCAGTACCGACGCCAGCTGGCGGACGCCCGCAACGAGGCCGCCCGAATACTCGAAGAAGCGCGCCAGTCTGCCGACGAGGTGAAGCGCCAGATCCGCTCCCAGGCCGAGGCCGAGGCGGCGGAGATCAGGGCCCGGGCTCAAGAGGACGCTCGGCTCGCGGCCGAGCGCGCCGCCGCCGAGCTGCAGCACCAAGTGGCGGACCTGTCAATCGAGCTGGCAGAGCGGATCGTGGAACGCAACCTGGACCGTGAGACACAGCTCGCGCTCGTCGAGAGCTACATCGACCAGGTCAGCGGGAACGGGAGCAGAGGGCGGTAATGGCGGAGCCGAGCCGGGTCGAGGCGTACGCCGGGGCGTTCTTCGAGATCGCCCGAGCCGAGCGCCGAGTCGAGGCTGTCGAGGACGACCTGTTCCGTTTCTCGCGAACGCTCGAGGCGAACGACGAGCTTCGCATGGCGCTGATCGACCGAACCCTGCCGGCAGAGCGGCGCATCGCGGTGATCGAAGATCTCATGGGGGGCACAGCCGTGCCGACGAGCGTCGGACTCGTCGCCATGGTCGTCGGCGCCGACCGTGCCGGTGACCTGCCTGGGATCGTCGAGCGTTTCCTGGAGCTCTCGGCCGCCCAGCGTCAGCGCGACGTCGCCGAGGTGCGCAGCGCCGTGCCGCTCGACGACCGGTTGCGCGAGCGCCTGGCCCGGGCGCTCGGCGAGGCCGTCGGCAAGGAGGTCGAGGTCAAGGTGGTGGTCGATCCGAGCGTGCTGGGCGGCGTCTTCGCCCGCATCGGCGACACTGTGATCGACGGGACCATCCGTCGGCGCCTCGAGGAGCTCAAAGAGAGGATCTCGTGACCGAGTTCGTAATCAACGCCGACGAGATCGCCGAAGCGCTGCGCAAGCACATCGGCGGTTTTACGCCCTCGATCGAGCGGGCGAGGGTGGGCCGGGTGCTCGAGGTCGGCGACGGCATCGCCCGCATCGCCGGACTGCCCGACACCGCCGTGAACGAGCTCCTGGAGTTCCAGCGCGGGACGCTCGGGCTGGCGCTGAACCTCGACGAGGACACCATCGGCGCCGTGGTGCTGGGCGAGGCCGACGAGGTCGAGGAGAACCACACGGTCCAAGAGACCGGCCGGATCCTGTCGGTCCCCGTGGGTGACGTGATGCTGGGCCGGGTCGTCAACTCGCTGGGTCAACCGATCGACGGGAAGGGCCCGATCTCCACCGAGCGCTACCGGCGGCTCGAGGTCCAGGCGCCCGGCATCACGGCGCGCCGGCCCGTGCACGAGCCGCTGCAGAGCGGCATCAAGGCCATCGACGCGATGACGCCGGTCGGGCGGGGCCAGCGTGAGCTGATCATCGGCGACCGCAAGACGGGGAAGACCACGCTCGCGGTCGACACGATCCTGAATCAGCGCGGCCAGGGCGTGAAGTGCATCTACGTCGCGGTGGGCCAGAAGGGGTCGACGGTCGCCCAGACCGTCGCGACGCTCGAGTCGTTCGGCGCGATGGAGTTCACGGTCGTCGTGAACGCACCTGCGGCCGACCCGGCGGTGTTCAAGTACCTCGCTCCGTACGCCGGTTGTGCGCTCGGGCAGCAGTGGATGGACGACGGCGAGGCCGCGCTCATCGTCTACGACGACCTGTCGAAGCAGGCCGAGGCGTACCGGCAGCTCTCGCTGCTGCTCCGGCGCCCGCCCGGCCGCGAGGCGTACCCCGGTGACGTCTTCTATCTGCACTCGCGGTTGCTCGAGCGGGCGGCCAAGCTCAACGAGAACCATGGCGCGGGCTCGCTCACGGCGCTACCGATCATCGAGACCAAAGCGGCCGACATCTCCGCCTACATCCCGACCAATGTCATCTCGATCACCGACGGGCAGATCTACCTGGTGGACGACCTCTTCAAGGCGGGGGTTCGGCCGGCCGTCGACGTCGGCATCTCGGTGTCCCGAGTCGGGGGCGACGCCCAGATCAAGGCGATGAAGTCGGTTGCCGGGACCCTGAAGATCGACCTGGCGCAGTTCCGCGACCTGGAGGCGTTCGCCATGTTCGGCTCGGAGCTCGACCGCGTGTCGCAGGCGCAGCTGGAGCGCGGGTATCGCCTCACGGAGCTCCTGAAGCAGCCGCTGCACGCGCCGCTTCCGGTCGAGCTGCAAGTGATCTCGATCTACGGGGGCACCCAGGGGTTCCTCGACGATCTTCCCGTCGAGGACGTCCGGCGCTTCGAGGCCGAGCTACACGATTACTTCCGGACGCGCCACGCCGACCTCCTGACGGCGATTCGCGAGACCGGGCAGCTTCCCGAGGAGGCCCAGCTCAAGCAGGCCGTCGAGGACTTCAAGGCGATCTTCCAGCCGTCGTCGCAGGCCGAGCCGACGATGGAAGCGTTGGAGGGCGAGCCCGTCGGCGAGCCCGAGTCCGACAAGACCCTGGCGACCGAGTGACCGAAGGATCGAGGCGGTAGGGGATGGCGGGAGGCGAGGAGCGGATCCTCCGGCGACGCATCCGAAGCGTCCAGTCGACGAAGAAGATCACGCGCGCCATGGAGCTGATCGCGGCCAGCAGGATCGTGAGGGCGCAGGCTCGGGTCGAGGCGGCGGTGCCCTACAGCGACAAGATCACCGAGGTCGTCCACAACCTGGCCGACGCCGGTGGCGCCGACGTGCAAAGCCCGTACGTGGTGCCCCGACCCGAGATCCGGCGCGTGGGCCACATCGTGCTGACCGCCGACCGGGGTTTGTGCGGGGCGTACAACTCGTCGATCCTGCGCGCCGCCGAGGGCGAGACCGAGGAGCATCGAGAGCTCGGGCGCGACTCTGCCGTCTTCGTCGTCGGGCGCAAAGGCGAGAGCTACTTCCGCTACCGCGGTTTCCCCGTGGAGGCGAGCTTCACCGGGTTCAGCGACCAGCCCTCGTACGAGGACGCCAGGCGCATCGCCGCCAGCGTCCGTGACCCATTCCTGGACGGGCGCATCGACATGGTCCAGATCATCTACACGCGTTTCGTCTCCGTCGGGAAGCAGGAGGTCGTAGTACGTCCGGTCATGCCCCTCGAGCGCGACGTCGTCCGCGATGAAGACGAGCGTCCGGGCGAAGGGGAAGGACCGCGGGAGGCGTACGAGTTCGAGCCCGCGCCGGCGGAGATCCTCGAGCGGTTGCTGCCGCGGTACGTCGAAGCGCGGGTGTTCGCCGCGCTGCTCAACGCGGCGGCGTCCGAGCATGCGGCGCGCCAGCGGGCCATGAAGGCGGCCAGCGACAACGCCGACGAGCTCATCGTGAACCTGACCCGCGTGATGAACCGGGCCCGCCAGGAGGCGATCACCACGGAGATCACCGAGATCACCGGCGGCGCCGAGGCCCTCCGCCAACTCAGCGAGCGGGGGGCAGAAGAACCCTACGGCGAGGACCTCCGGGTCCGCGCCGCGCCGTGAACACCGAGACGCACCGAAGAATCAGGAGCGAATTGCAATGACCCTGGCCCCAGAGCGTACCGAGACGGAGCTGAAGGACGGGCACGTCGTCGCCATTGCCGGCCCCGTCGTCGACGTCGAGTTTCCCCCCGATGCCCTCCCCGAGATCAACATCGCCATCGAGATGGAGATCGAACTGGAAGGCGAGCCGATCCGCATCGTGGCGGAGGTTGCCCAGCAGATCGGCGACAACCGCGTTCGGGCCGTGTGCATGAAGCCGACGGACGGCCTGCGACGCGGGACGAAGGTGCGCAACACCGGACACGCGCTCCAAATGCCGGTCGGCGACGGCGTGCTCGGCCACGTGCTCAACGTGCTCGGCGATCCGCTCGACGTCGCGGCCGACCAGCTCACTGGGATCGAAGACCACTGGGACATCCACCGTGACCCGCCGCCGTTCCCCGACCTGGAGCCTCGTAGCGAGATGTTCGAGACGGGCATCAAAGTCATCGACCTGCTCGAGCCCTACGTCCGCGGGGGCAAGATCGGCATGTTCGGCGGCGCCGGCGTCGGCAAGACGATCATCATCCTCGAGATGATCAACCGCGTCGCCACCCAGCACGGTGGTGTGTCGGTGTTCGCCGGCGTGGGGGAGCGCACGCGTGAGGGCACCGACCTCTGGCTCGAGATGCAGGAGTCCGGCGTCATCGACAAGGCCGCGCTCATCTTCGGCCAGATGGACGAGCCGCCCGGCGTCCGTCTGCGTGTCGGCCTCGCCGCATTGACGGTCGCCGAGTACTTCCGCGACGTCAAGAACCAGGACGTGCTGTTGTTCGTCGACAACATCTTCCGGTTCGTTCAGGCGGGCTCGGAGGTGTCGACGCTGCTGGGGCGGATGCCGTCCGCCGTCGGTTACCAGCCCACGCTGGCCGACGAGATGGGCGAGCTCCAGGAACGGATCACGTCGACCAAGGGCCACTCCATCACGTCGTTGCAGGCGGTCTACGTGCCCGCTGACGACTACACGGACCCGGCGCCGTTCACGACGTTCGCCCACCTCGACGCGACCACGGAGTTGAGCCGCCAGATCGCCGCGCTCGGGATCTACCCGGCGGTCGACCCGCTCTCGTCGACGTCGACGATCCTCACGCCCGAGATCATCGGCGAGCGTCACTACGCCTGCGCCCGGCGGGTGCAGGAGGTGCTCCAGCGGTACAACGAGCTCCAGGACATCATCGCCATCCTCGGCATCGACGAGCTCTCCGAAGAGGACAAGGTCACGGTGTCGCGCGCCCGGAAGATCCAGCGCTTCCTGTCGCAGCCGTTCTTCGTGGGTGAGAAGTTCACGGGCGTCCCCGGCGTGTACGTCCCCATCGAGGAGACGGTCCAGAGCTTCGAGGCGCTGGTGAACGGCGAGCTCGACGAGATCCCCGAGCAGGCGTTCTTCAACGTCGGCGGTGTCGACAGCGTGCTGGCGAAGGCCAAGGAACTGCAGGAGGGCTGAGCAGCCGTGCCCCTGAGCGTCGAGGTCGTGTCGCCCGAGCGGGTGCTCTACAGCGGCGAGGGTGAGATGGTCGTGTGCCGCACGTCCGAGGGCGAGATCGCGTTCCTGCCCGGCCACGTCCGGTTCCTCGGCGCCCTCGGCATCGGGGTGGTGCGGAGCATCCTGCCCGAACAAGGAGAGCAGGCGATCGCCGTGCACGGTGGGTTCGTCGAAGTGGCGAACGATCGGGTGATCGTCCTCTCCGACGTTGCCGAGCTCCCCGAGCAGATCGACGTCGAACGCGCGCGGCGCGCGCTGCAACGGGCCGAGGAACGACTGGCCGAGAACCCGGACGACGAAGAAGCACAAGCCGCGCTGTTGCGCGCCCGGAACCGCCTCGAGGTCGCCGGCGCGCTCGAGCCCACGTAGTAGGCGCGCACCGCGAGCCGCGGTCGCCGCCTAGCGTGACGCCGTGCGCCGGTCCCTGCCGCTCGTCCTCGTCACCGCGCTCGCTTCGTCGGTCGGCTTCGGCACGGCCGACACGGCGCCGAGCGCTGCGAATCGGAACGACCTCCAGGCCTACCGCGGGCTCGGCACATGGGTCGACGTCTACGAGTACATCCCCACTCTCCAACAGGCCGGCAAGAAGCCCCCGCTCAAGCCGTCTGCCGTCGACACCATGAAGGACCGCGGCGTGAAGACGCTGTACCTGCAGGCGGCGCAGGACGATACCCGCACGCCAAGAGCAACCGTCAGCCCCAAGCTCGTGGGCGAGTTCCTCCAGAACGCGCACGACGCCGGACTGCGCGTGGTCGCCTGGTACCTCCCGCACTTCGACGACCTCGACGCCGACCTGCGTCACATCCGCGGGCTGCTCGACTTCCGCTCCGACGGCGAGCGCTTCGACGGCGTGGCGCTCGACATCGAGTTCCGCGGCGACGTCTCCGACGTCGACGCTCGCAACACCGCGCTCGTCGAACTCTCGACGCGCGTTCGGGCGCTCGCTCGCGACCGGCCAATCGGCGCCATCGTGCTCGATCCCGTCCTGCTCGAGGTGATCAACGGCGACTTCTGGCCCGATTTCCCATGGCGCGAGATCGCCGATCTCTACGACGTCTGGCTGCCCATGTCGTACTGGACCAACCGCAACACCGCCTCCGGCTACCGGGACGGCTTCCGGTACACCGACGAGAACATCCGCCGGCTGCGATCGAATCTGGGCAAGCCGGACGCGCCGATGCACGCCATCGGTGGGCTCGGCGACGCCGCCAAGGCGCAGGACTACGTCGGGTTTGTCCGCGCCGCCCGGCAGCAGAAAGCGATCGGCTGGTCGATCTACAACTACGGCGTGACGCCGCGCAGCGCGTGGGGCCGACTCCGCTAGTCGAACTTGAACGACGAGTATCGCATCAGCTTGTGCCAGCGGTGGCGGGCGTCGATCTTGCGGATCGTGCCCGACTTGGACCGCATCACCAGCGACTGCGTGCCGGCGCCATCACCCCAGTAGCGGACACCTTTGAGGAGCTCGCCGTCGGTGATGCCAGTGGCGGAGAAGAACACGTCGTCGCCGGCGACGAGATCGTCGGTAGTGAGGATCCGGTCGAGGTCGTATCCGGCGTCGGCGGCGGCGCGACGCTCCTCGTCGTCGCGCGCCCAGAGGCGACCTTGAATCGCGCCGCCCAGGCACTTCAGCGCGGCGGCGGCGATGACGCCCTCGGGGGTACCACCGATGCCGAACAGGATGTTGGCGCCGCTGTCGGGCCACGCGGTGGAGATCGCGCCGGCGACGTCGCCGTCGGGGATGAGCCGGATCCGCGCCCCGGCGTCCCGGCATTCCTTGATGATGCGCTCGTGACGGTCGCGGTCGAGGATGACGGCGGTGACGTCGTCGACGTCCTCGCCCAGCGCCTTCGCGACCGCCTGCAGGTTCTGGCTCACCGGCGCGTCGAGCTCGATCACGTCGGCGGCCTCGGGACCGACGGCGACCTTCTCCATGTACACACACGGGCCGGGGTCGAACATCGTCCCCCGTTCCGAGAGTGCGATCACGGAGATGGCGTTCGGTCGGCCGAGCGCGGTCAGCGTGGTCCCGTCGATAGGGTCGACGGCGATGTCGCACGGCGGCCCGCCGGCGCCGAGCTGCTCGCCGTTGTAGAGCATCGGCGCCTCGTCCTTCTCGCCCTCGCCGATGACGACGACACCCTCCATCGAGACCCTGTTGAGCACCAGGCGCATGGCGTCGACGGCGGCCTGGTCGGCGGCCTCCTTGTCGCCCCGGCCCATCCACCGGCCGCCGGCAAGGGAAGCGGCTTCGGTGACGCGGGCGAGCTCCATGGCGAGGTTTCGGTCGGGGGCCTGGCCTTGTTCCATCGGATCCTCCGGATCAACGGCGACGGGGACTGTACCCGGCGGCGGCGTGGGCGCGTCTGTGCTTTTGCCCTACCCATCTCCGGCTCGGGCGCACCATTGGGCGTTGTTGCCGGTAGCGTGGTCATGGTGACAACGGAACGCGACCGGTGGCAACGGGCGTTCGAGACGACCGAACTTCGCGACGCTGACTTCAGCACGATGTCGGGTGTTCCGGTCGCGCCAGCCTACGGGCCGGACGACGGCGAGTTCCCCGGCGAATGGCCGTACACACGCGGGGCGTACGCGTCGATGTACCGGTCGAAGCTGTGGACGATGCGCATGTTCGCCGGGTTCGGGACCGCGCCCGACACCAACCGCCGTTTCCGCGAGTTGCTCGACGCTGGCGGCGACGGGCTCTCGACCGCGTTCGACCTGCCGACGCTCATGGGACGCGATTCGGACGATCCGCTGTCGGCGGGCGAGGTCGGCAAGTGCGGCGTCGCCATCGACACTCTGGCCGATATCGAGGACCTGTACCGCGACATCGACCGGTCGAAGGTGACCACGTCGATGACGATCAACTCGCCGGCGGCGATCCTTCTGGCGATGTACATCGCGGCGGCAGAACGCAGCGGCGCGTCGCGGCGTGATCTCGGCGGCACGCTCCAGAACGACATCCTCAAGGAGTACCAGGCGCAAAAGGAGTACATCTTCCCGCCCCGCCCTTCCATGCGCATCGTGTCCGACACGCTGCGCTTCTGCACCGCCGAGATGCCGCGATGGCACCCGATCTCGGTATCCGGCTATCACATCCGCGAAGCCGGGAGCACCGCCGCCCAGGAGCTCGCGTTCACGCTCGCCAACGGCTTCGCGTACGTCGAAGCGGGTGTGGCCGTCGGACTCGATGTCGACGAGTTCGCCCCGCGCCTGTCGTTCTTCTTCAACGCCCACATCGACTTCTTCGAGGAGATCGCCAAGTACCGCGCCGCCCGCCGCATCTGGGCCCGCTGGATGGCCGACCGGTACGGCGCCCGGGCGGAGCGCTCCCGTCAGCTGCGGTTCCACACGCAGACGGCGGGCGTGTCGCTCACGGCGCAGCAACCCGAGGTCAACGTCGTGCGCACCGCCATCGAGGCGCTCGCCGGCGTGCTCGGAGGCACGCAGAGCCTGCACACGAACTCGATGGACGAGGTGCTCGCCCTTCCGACGGAGAACGCGGCCCGGCTCGCGCTTCGTACGCAGCAGGTGATCGCCTACGAGTCCCGGGTCCCCAACGTGGCCGACCCGCTCGGCGGCTCGTGGTTCGTCGAGGAGCTCACCGACGAGATGGAGCGGCGGGCAGAAGACGTGTTCGCCCACTTGGACCGGCTCGGCGACGGTTCGCTCCTCGAAGGCGTGTTCCGGGCGATCGAGTCGGGCTGGTTCCAGGGCGAGATCGCCGAGTCCGCGTATGAGCTCGAGCGGAAGCTCAACGACGGTCGTCATCTCCTCGTGGGTGTGAATGTCGCGACGACCGGTGGGGATCAGGAGCTCGAGATCCTGCGCATCGGCCCCGAAGTCGAGGAGACGCAGCTGAAGCGGCTTGCCCGGGTGAAGGCCGACCGCGACGGCGCCGCCGTCGATGCCGCGCTGGCGCGCGTGCGAGCCGACGCGGGCGAACCGGACGTGAACCTCATGCCTGGGCTGATCGACGCGGTGTCGACGCAGGCGACGGTGGGGGAGATCGTCGGCGCGCTGGCCGATGTGTTCGGCCGCTACCGCGAAGACCCCGTCATCTGAGTGGACGCACACCTCCTCGAGGTCGCCCGCGCCGCCAAGGGATTCATGCCCGACGAGGAGGGACTCGCGCTCCATGGGGCAGGTCGCGACGCGGCCGCCGTCGGACCGCTGCTGGAGATCGGCAGCTACTGCGGCAAGTCGGCCGTGTACCTCGGCGCCGCCGCGCGCGAAGGCGGCATGGTGCTGTTCAGCGTCGATCACCACCGGGGATCCGAGGAGAATCAGGCCGGGTGGGAGCACCACGACCCCGAGGTCGTCGATCCCGTCACCGGCCGCATGGACACGCTGCCGTTCTTCCGCAGAACGATCGAGCGCGCCGGCCTCGAGGACGCCGTGGTCGCGATCGTGGGCGACTCGCCGACGATCGCCGCGCACTGGCACACGCCGCTCGGTCTTCTGTTCATCGACGGAGGTCACGCCCTCGACGTGGTGCTCGCCGACTACGAGGGTTGGTCCCCGCACGTCGCGCCCGGCGGTCTCCTCGTGTTCCACGACGTGTTCGAGGACCCGCGGGAGGGCGGCCAGGCGCCGTTCGAGACGTGGAAGCGCGCCGTCGCTTCGGGCTCGTTTACACCCGTGTCGACCACCGGCAGCCTGCGAGTGCTCAGGCGCACATGATGCGTGCACTGAGCCCGCTGAGCGAGCCTCGTGAACGCATCAGTCCCGCTTGCGGGCCATCTCGGCTTCGATCTCGGCGCCGGCGGCCAGGAGCTCTTCGGGGGTCAGCCCGAGGGGCAGGCCCTCCCCGCGGAACAGGCCCGCCGTCGGCGCGTCACCCGCCAGCGCGTGCGCGGCGAGCACGACCGCAGCCGAGTTCCACGTCGGCTGCTCGACGGGATACAGCTGGCCGTCGAGATGAAACGCGCCGCCCTCGAAGTTGGCGCCGGTCCAGTAGCCTCCACCATCGGCGCGCAGGAACTGCACCCACTCGAAGAGCTTGGACGCCTCGCGGTACGCACCGATGGCGTCGAGCGCCATCACGAGCTCGCACGTCTCGGCGGCGGTGACCCACGGACGATCCGACACACAGCGCGCGCCGCGCCCCTCGACCACGAACGTGTTCCATCCCGCGGCCACCCGGGCGTGGGCGGCGTGACCGCGCAGGACGCCACCGAGGATGGGGTAGTACCAGTCCATCGCCCACCGCGCCTTGTCGAGGAACGCGTGGGGCCGGTGGGCGACCGCGATCGCAAGTGAGCCGAGGGACAGCTCCCAGTCCGGACGCTCGTGACCGAGGTGCTCCGCGATCGCGATCGCGCAGCGCAGGCTCGCATGGAGGCTCGACGAGCCGGTGAGCAAGGCCCCGTCGTCGGGATCGTCACCCCGCCACGCGATCTCGCCGGTCTCGGCCTGGTAGTCGAGGGCGTAGTCGATCGCGGCCTCGACGACGGGCCAGAAGTCGTCGAGGAAACGCCGGTCGCGCGTCGACAGATAGTGGTGCCACGCCCCGTTTGCGATGTAGCACGTGACGTTGGTGTCGAGCGTGGGATCCTTGACTTCGTTGCCGATGTAGTACGCGTGCCAGGCCCCGTCCGGTCGCTGGCGGGACCGCAGCCACTCGTATGCGCGCTCGGCTTCCGCGTGCCGTCCGCCGACGTCGAGCGCCATCGCCGCCTCGACGAGGTTCCACGGGTCGGTGTGGTGGCTCGGGGTCCAGGGGACGTTGCCGTCGGGCAACTGGACGGCGGCGATGGCGTCGACACTGGCCGCGAGCTCGTCGGCGGTCACGATCCCGTCGAGGTCGGGCAACACGTTCATCGAGGCTTCTCCGTGTAGAGCACGACGCTCTTCCCGAGTACGGGGTTGAGCGTCCGGTCGAGGATTCGGGTCCAGCGGGGCCGGTTCGTGAGCTCCCACACCAGGAAGTCGTGGTACTTCCGGACGGGCCAGGCGTCGGAGTTGTCGACGCCGAGCGCGCACCGGAGCATCCAGAACGGCGCGTGCAAGGCGTGCGCATGATGTGAGCCGCGCAGCATCAATCCGGCCCGCTCGAGCTTGGTCTCGAGCTCGTGCTGGCGGTAGATGCGCACATGCCCGCCCGGCGTGTCGTGATAGCGGTGGTCGAGCGCCCAGCAGACACGCTCGGGCCAGCGCGTCGGAACCGTGACGGCCATGCGACCGCCGGGGCGCAACACGCGCACGAGCTCGCGCAGCGCGCGTTCATCGTCGGGAATGTGCTCGAGCACCTCGGCGGCGATGATCCGGTCGAACTCGTCGTCATGGAACGGCAGCGCGAGCGCGTCGCCGTTGACGACACCGCCCTCGCCGCGCGGCAGCTCGCCGGTCTCGAGCATGGCGCCGCTCACCGCTTTCACGTCCTTGAGCTCGGCGTCGTCGGCGTCGAGCGCGACGACGGTCGCGCCGCGTCGCATCGCCTCGAACGCGTGGCGACCGGTGCCGCACCCGAGATCGAGGAGGCTCTGACCGTCGCGCAGGTCGAGCCGCTCGAAATCGACCGTCAGCATGCGCGCGTCTCGGCTTGCTCGGCGAGAACGGCGCGGTAGTGCTCCACTGTTCCGAGCGCGGTAATGCGCCACGTGAACCGCTCCAGAACCCGGGCGCGCCCGGCGGCGCCGAGCCGGGCACGCAGGTCGGTGTCGTCGAGCGCGCGCAGGATGGCCGTGGCGAGAGCCGACGCGTCACCGGGGGGGACGAGCAAGCCGGTCTCGCCGTCTCGACCGATCACCTCGGGCAACGCGCCGCCGGTGGTGGCGACGATCGGGACCCCGCACGCCATCGCCTCGACCGCCGGAAGCGAGAACCCTTCGTAGAGCGATGGGACCGCGGCCAGCTCCGCCTCGGCATACAGCTCCACGATCCGTTCCGTCGTCACCCCGTTCTCGAACGTCACCGCACCGCCGAGGCCGAGACGGTCGATGAGCGCCGGGATGTTGCTCCTCCCCTTGGGCTTGCCGATCACGACGAGATGCGCGTCGTCCCGCTCGGTGCGCACCTTGGCCAGCGCCTCCAGCAGCGGGGCGAGACCCTTCATCGGGACGTCCGCACTCGCCGTCGTCATGATCCGGCCCGGGACCCGGCGAACGTCAGGCAGGGGCCGGAACACGTCCGGGTTCGCACCCACCGGCACGACGTGCAGCCGATCCGCTTCGATGTTCATCGCGGCGACGATGTCGCGGCGCGACGACTCCGACACCGTGATCAGCCGGGGGAGCCGGAGCGTCACCCGCATCTGCATGTCGAGGAAGCCGTACCAGCGACGCAGGGTGAAGCGCTTCCAGTGGCGCGTCGCGTGTAGGAGCTCCAGGTCGCGGTCGACGGTGATCGGATGATGAAGGGTTGCGAGCATGGGCCACCCTTCGTCGACCAACTTGGCCACACCCGTGCCGAGGCACTGGTTGTCGTGGACCACGTCGAAGTCGGCGCGGCGGCCGCGCAGCAGCTTCCGAACTCGCAAGCTGAACGTGTATGGCTCCGGGAAGCCAGCCGCGCACATGATGGCGAACTCGGCGACGTCGTAGCGGCTCTTGAACTCCCACGGCCATGGCACCCGGAACGGGTTTTCGGGCCGGTAGAGGTCCAGGCTCGGCACCCGGGTCATTTGCGAGTCATCGACGAGCTCCGGGTACGGCGGGCCCGAGAACACCTCGACCGTGTGACCGAGCGCGGTGAGCTCGCGAGCCAGCTCGCGTGTGTAGACGCCCTGCCCGCCGCAGTGCGGATTTCCCCGATACACGAGGTAAGCGACGCGAAGGGGACGATCCGGGCGCGGCATGAGGGAGCAGCCTACTGGCGGGGGAGGGGCTGTAGCCTCCGGGCGCGGCGACGGCGGCTTTGCCGACCGTCGCCGCAAAGCCGGAGCTTGCGACGGCGACCAAGGAGTCACGGTGAACACGATTTATTCGGGTCCGAAGCGTGGCGCCGACCGAGCGGTCCTCGTCGGGCATGGCGCCGGCTCCGACATGCACGGGGCGACGCTCGCACGCGTGGCCGATGCGCTCGCCGACGCCCGGATCCCGTCGATGCGGTTCAACTACCCGTACCGCGACGCAGGCAGGAAGTCACCCGACCGCGCCGCCGTCCTGGAGGCCGCCACGCGCGAAGCCGCGGCGGAGCTCGGGCGTCAAGCGAAGCTGCCGCCGGAGCGACTCGTGCTCGGCGGCCGTTCCATGGGCGGGCGGTACTGCTCACTGATCGTCGGCGCCGACGAATATCCCGTACCCGCGCTCGGTCTGCTCCTGCTCGGCTATCCGCTGCACGCGGCGGGCAAGCCCGACCAGCCCCGAGTCGAGCACTTCCCGCGGCTGAAGGTGCCGTGCCTGTTCGTGAGCGGCACGCGCGACTCCTTGGCGTCGCAGGACGCGCTCACGGATGCGGTGAAGGCGATCAAGGGACCGGTGACCATGCACTGGCTCGAATCAGCCGACCACGGCTACCGGCCGCGAAAGTCGTCTGGGCGAACCGTCGACGCCGTGGCGACGGAGGTGGCGGAGGTCTCCGTCGACTGGGTGCAGTCGCTGCCTCGCTAGTCCCCGGTCTTGCCGTCGATCTGCTCGCGCATGAGGTCGAGGTGGCCGGCGTGACGCGCCGTCTCCTCGATCATGTGAACCAGGATCCAGCGCAGCGAGACATGTCCGTAGTTGGGGGACTCGCTCGCGCTCACGTCGTCCAAGGACGCCTGGGCGGTGATGCGCCGCGAGTCGGCAACGGCGTTTCGGTAGAAGTCGACCACTGACGCGACGGTGTCGCCCGGCTCGATGCGAAAGTCGGCGTCGGGGTCGTCGTCCGATCGCAGGATGGCGACGTCCTCGCCCGCGAACCGCAGACAAAACCATCGGCGCTCGACGTCGCCGAGGTGCTTCACGATCCCGAGTGGGCTCATACCGGTCGGCGTCATGATCCGAGTCGCGTCGTCGAGTGACAGATCGGCCACCTTCCGCTCCACGACAGCTCGGTACCAGTCGAGAAAGCCGGTCAGAAGGTCGCGTTCGGACATGCAGGGCAGCGTAAGCCGTGGGACTTTGGTCACACCGCGACGCGCCCTGGTTGTTAGGCGCGAACTCCACGCGAAGGCTGTGTAAACGAGGGAGTATTGTTCGGCTGGCGGCGGTTGCACCTGCGAGACTGAAGACATGCGAGTTCGCCGCTACTTCGCTTTCGTCGACCTCTGCGGGTTCACCCGCTTCACCGAGGTTCACGGCGACGAGGAGGCGGTCGCCGTGCTCACCGGCTTCCGCACCGTCGTGCGCGAGGTCGCGTCCGAGCACGGCGTGCGTGTCGGAAAATGGCTGGGTGACGGGGCGATGTTCGTGGGCACCGACGGCTCCGACCTTGCGGCGGCGCTCATCGAGCTCGACCGCCGGGCCGACGACGCGGTCAACCTCCCGATTCGGGCCGGCGTGTGCGGCGGCGACGTGATTCTCTTCGAAGGCGACGACTACATCGGCGGCCCGGTGAACCTCGCCGCCCGGCTGAGCGACCTCGCCGCCCCCGGAGAGGTGCTGGCGACGGCGGACATGGCGGTGTTCGTGCCGGACGACGGCGAGGTCCGCGTCGTGAAGGCACGGCTGGTGCCTGGCTTCATGCAGCCGGTCCCGATCGTGGCGATCTGCGTCACCGAGCCGATCACCGAGACGCACGAGATCATCGCGAGCTGAGCTTCCCCACACCGCCGGAGGCCGGCACTACCCTGCACGCCCATGACGAGGCCCCACGCCACGCTCCGTTACCAGCGCGACGGATCGGTGGGCTGGTTACGGCTCTTCCGTCCTGATCGGCTGAACGCGTTCACGGTCGAGATGTGGCGCGAGCTGCGCGAGCTGGGCGAGGAGCTCCACGACGATCCTGACGTTCGCGCGCTCGTGATCATCGGCGAGGGTCGCGCTTTCTCGAGCGGCATCGACACGTCCGTGTTCGCCGGCTCACTCGATGACGACCTCGGCGCGGGGTCCGACGCCGGGACACGCGACGACGACCCCGTCATCGACTCCATCCTGCGCACGCAGGACTCCTTCACGTGGCTCGAGGAGGCGCCCTACGCGACGATCGCCGCCGTGCGCGGCTACGCGCTCGGCGCCGGCCTCCAGCTCGCGCTGGCGTGCGACCTGCGAGTGATCGCCGAGGGAACGAAGGTCGGCCTGCTCGAGTTCAAGTACGGCATTCTTCCGGACCTCGGCGGCACGCAGCGCCTACCCCGGCTCGTCGGGCCCGGGAAAGCGAAGGAGCTCATCTTCACCGCCACCCAGATCGACGCCGACGAGGCGTTGCGCATCGGGCTGGTCGAACGGGTAGTACCCGACGCCGAGCTCGAGCCCACCGTGCGCGGTCTCGCGACGACGATCGCGGCGCAGCCGCCGCTCGCGGTGCAGGGGGCCAAGCGCGCCGTGAACGTGGCCGGCACGATGTCGACGCGCGACGGGCTACGCGTCGAAGCCGAGGGTCAGGCTGCCTGCCTCCGCTCTGACGACATGAAGGAAGCCATCGCCGCGTTCGTCGAACAGCGGGCGCCGAATTACCAGCGTCACTGATCGTGGACGCCTTTGTCGTACGCGCCGGCGGTCCGCTGTCGGGAACCGTGAGGGTGCCCGGCGCGACCAAGAATGCCGGGCTGAAACAGATGGCCGCCGCACTCCTCGCGCCGGGCGTGACGGTCCTTCGCAACGTCCATCCGGTGCTCGACCTCGAGGCGATGCTCGACGTCATGCGTGCCATCGGCGCCGACGTTGAGTGGACAGGGACGAACGAGCTCACGATCGACGCCACTGGTCCGCTCAAGCCCGAGGCTCCGTACGAGTTGGTGACCCGGATGCGCGCGTCCATCAACGTGCTGGGGCCCCTCCTTGCGCGGTGCAAGGAAGCCCGCGTGGCGTTGCCGGGCGGCGACAACATCGGCAGCCGCAAGCTCGACATGCACTTCCGCGGTCTTGAGGCCATGGGCGCCGAGCTCGACGTCGTGCACGGCTTCATCGAGGCGCGCTGCGAAGCCCTGTGCGGCGCGCGGGTGGTCCTCGATTTCCCGAGCGTGGGCGCCACCGAGAACCTTCTCACGGCGGCGGTACTCGCCAAAGGCGAGACGGTGCTCGAGAACGCGGCGCGTGAGCCCGAGATCACAGATCTGGCTGCATTCCTCAACCGCATGGGCGCGAAGGTGCGCGGCGCAGGAACGTCGACCATCGAAGTGGAGGGTGTCGGAAACTTGTCCGCGGTCGACAACGAGATCATGGGCGACCGCATCGAAGCCGGGACGATCCTCATGGCGTGCGGCGTCGCCGGAGGCGCGGTCACCGTCGAGGGCACGCGCACGGAGCACCTCGAGATGGTCATCCTCAAACTGGGCGAGATGGGCCTCCGCGTCTCGCCCACACCGGATGGGATCTCGGCCCGATGCGACGAACGGCTGCAGGCGGTCGACGTAGCGACCCTCCCGTACCCGGGCTTCGCGACCGACTTCATGCCGCTCGTCGTGGCGCTGCTCGCGACTGCTGACGGATCGGCGATCGTCACGGAGAACGTGTTCGACAATCGCTTCGGGTTCGTGAGCGAGTTGCACCGCATGCGCGCCGACATCCGCAACGAGGGCCGGCACGCGGTCATCCGTGGCGTGGATCGCCTTTCGGGCGCGCCCGTCCGGGCGCAGGACGTTCGGGCGGGGGCGGCGCTCGTGGTAGCCGGCCTCGCCGCCGAGGGCGAGACCAGAGTCCTGGACCCCTATCACGTCGATCGCGGCTATCCCGATCTCGCCGGGCAGCTCCAAAAGGTGGGTGCCGAAGTGCAGCGGATCCGGGAAGGCGTGGGAGAATAGGAGTGTTGCACCAGCAAGATCCGGTCCGATAGACGCAGACGGAGCAGTAACGATGCCCACCGAAACCGATACCGACGACAGAGAGGCCGGGGTCCTCGAGGCCATCGACGCCATCCGCCCCGCCCTCCAGAGCGACGGCGGGGACATCATCTTCAACGGCATCGACGCCGACGGCGCCGTCCACGTCACCCTCGTGGGCGCGTGCGGCACCTGCCCCGTGTCGATGATGACCCTCAAGGCCGGCGTCGAGCGGATCATCATGGACCGCGTGCCGGGGATCACCGAGGTGATCTCCGAATAGGAGCCGCCAACAACCCGTCCGCGCTCGTCGACGCGGCCCGTCGCGGTGATCGGGCCGCGATCGCGAAGCTGATCTCCCTGGTCGAGACGGGCGGCGACGCCGCCACCGACGCCGTCGGGCGCCTCTACCTGAGCTCGGGCGCTGCGTACACCGTCGGCATGACCGGTGCGCCCGGGTCGGGCAAGTCGACGATCACCGACAAGCTCATCAGCCTCCTGCGCGGGGACGGCCTCGAGGTCGGCGTCCTCGCCGTCGACCCGAGCAGCCCGTTCAGCGGCGGCGCCATCCTCGGCGACCGCATCCGTATGCAGGACCACGCCACCGACGAGGGCGTCTTCATCCGATCGATGGCGACGCGCGGGCATCTCGGCGGCCTGTCGCTCGCGACGCCCCAGGCGGTACGGATCCTCGACGCGGCAGGCAAGGCGTGGATCATCATCGAGACCGTCGGCGTCGGGCAGGTCGAGGTCGAGGTGGCCGGGGCAGCCGACACCACCGTCGTCGTCGTGAACCCGCGCTGGGGCGATGGCGTGCAAGCCAACAAGGCAGGACTGCTCGAGATCGCCGACGTTCTCGTCGTGAACAAGGCCGACCGCGACGGCGCCGCCGACACGGTGCGCGACCTGGAGCAGATGCTCGAGCTGGCGGGGGAGCGCGACTGGCGGCCACCCATCATCGAGACCGTTGCCACCGACGGCCGCGGCATCGCGGAACTGTGGCGAGCCGTGCTCGACCATCGCGCGTATCTCGAAGCGGACGGCCGACTCGAGCGACGGCGTGACTCGCGACTGCGGGAGGAGCTGCGCGCAATCGTGTTCGAGCGGCTCCGCGAGGGCGCGGACTCCCGATGCAGCGGCGAGCGGTTCGAGCGGCTGTTGGCGAAGGTCTCGGCGCGTGAGCTCGACCCCTACGCCGCTGCGGACGAGCTTCTGCAGACCTAACCTCCCGGGGGTGGAGGAGCACCCGCTCGCGGAGATGCTGCACGCCGCTGCCCACGGCAACCACCCCTCTCCCGACGGCTTCGTGGAGGTCATGCCGTCGCCCGGCGGCCCGGCCGACGCAATCGTCGACTTCACTGCGCATCTCGTGGTGGCGGCCGACGTGCCCGCCGACGACGTCCTGAATCAGCTGCCCGTCGGCGACCTCTCGGGGTGGACCCACCCGTCGTTCCAGCTGTGGCTCGCCCAGCGTCTCGGCAGCCGACCAGGCAGCCGAGACCTCGTGATGGCGGCGGCGCCCGCCGACCACGCCGACCTCGAGCTCACGCGGCGCGACGACCTCGGCCATCACGACCGGGTGCGGCGCGCGGCGCGCTATCGGACGGACCTCCAGGTGTTCACGGATCCCGACGAGCTCGGAGTGCTCGTCATCGGCCGGGGTCTCGTCGGGCGGATGGAGTGCGCGTTCGAGGTCGAGTCGGCCGCCCGCCACCGCGGTCTCGGACGACGCCTGGCGCTGGCGGCTCGCACGTTCGTTCCTACGGACGGCGCGATCTTCGCCCAGGTTGCGCCCGGCAACGTAGCCTCGGTGCGCGCGCTGCTGTCCGCCGGGTTTCGCCCCATCGGCGGCGAGGTGCTGTTCGCCAGGCACAAGTAGCCTCCGGCGGGATGCCCGAGAGCGTTCACACGGAACGGCGCGCCGACGGCGTGGCCGTGCTCCGCATCGACCGGCCCCCGCTCAACGCGCTGTCACGACCGGTGCTCGAGGAGCTCGAGTCGGCGGCACGCGATCTCGCCGGTGATCCCGACGTGAAGGCCGTCGTGGTGTTCGGCGGCGCGAAGGTGTTCGCGGCCGGCGCCGACATCAGCGAGTTCGGGGCGCAGGGCGAGGCGCGTGAGATCGCCAAACGGCTTCGGGTTACGTTCGACCGGATCGGCCAGATCCCCCATCCGGTGATCGCCGCGATCAACGGCGTCGCGTTGGGCGGTGGGCTCGAGCTGGCGCTCGCCTGTGACCTGCGCATCGCGGCCGACAACGCACGCGTCGGCCAGCCCGAGATCCTCCTCGGGATCATCCCGGGCGCGGGCGCGACGCAGCGGCTGCCTCGACTGGTAGGCCCCGCGCGCGCGAAGGAGCTCATCTGGAGCGGGCGGCAGGTGAAGGCGGACGAGGCGCTCGCCATGGGGCTCGTCGACCGCGTGGTCCCGGCGGGCGAGTTGGAGGAAGCCGCCCTCGAGTGGGCGGGCTCGTTCGCGTCGGGCGCCGTCGCCGCCATGGAGCTGGCCAAACGCGTGATCGACGCCGGGCTCGACCGTCCGCTCGGTGAGGGCCTCGACCTCGAAGCCGAGGCGTTCGTAGAGGTCTTCGGCACCGAGGACGCCGCCACCGGCGTGCGCAGCTTCCTCGAGCACGGCCCGGGCAAGGCGAAGTTCGCCGGCCGCTAGTCCTGCTTGCATCGCGCGCTTCCGGCGCGGTCACCACTACCGGAGCGTTCAACCGGGCGGGGCACGGGCCGGACAGGCCGTCGAACCGGCACGGCTTACCCGGCCGAGCCCTGCTCGCCTTGCTCGGTCGCCGTCACAAGCTCCGGCTTTGCGGCGACGGTCGGCAAAGCCGCCGTCGCCGCGTCGCTCGCGTCGCTCGCTCGGCTCGGGTCTCCGACCCCGGTCTCGGCCGGGCGGGCCGGAATGTTCGGACCTCCGTTGGACCGTCAAGGGCGGCAAGTTCACGGAGTTCCGCGAGCTGCCCGACGACCAGGACGATTTCACCGCCGCCTGGTCCTGAATCGCTCACCGCTCGAGGCGCGCCTTCAGCCGTCGCAGGTTGCCTTTCCAGATCGCGTGCAGAAAGGGCCGCGCGACGAGCTCACCGAGCGGCCCGCTCATCCACCAGGGGAACCGCAGGCGCTCACTCCAGCAGAACTGCGTCCGCCCACCTCGCTTGCGTCGCAGCGTGAAGCGGCCTCGGCCGCGCACGGCGCCTTCGTGCGAAATGCCGATGGCGCGGCGTGCCCGCCATTCGGTCACCATCAGCACGTCGGTCGTGGCGAGCGGGCCTAGTCGCGTCCGGCAGACGAGCTCGGTGCCGACGCCCTTGCGTCGCCGGCTGCGGTACTCGATCGACTCGGCGTCGCGCATCCAGTCGACGTGGGTGTGGAGGCGCTTCACGTCCGCCCACACCGCGGCCGGGGACGCGTCGATCGTGATGCACGTGCGTATGCGGACCATCTACCTGCGATCGGCGCGCAATTGGGGTGCCGCGAGCTCGGGGGGCATGGTGTTCACGAGGATGCCCGTGCCCTGCTCGAAGCCGGCGACGACGTTGATACGAGTTTGCACCTCGATGTACCAGTGGAAGGATCCGGCGCTCGTGCCCGGACCAGCCGTGTGCACGACGAGGTTGTAGGGCACGTCGCCGAGCACCGACGCCAGCCTGCCGAGGGCGTTCCCTGCGACGGCGGCGACGCCGTCCATGTCGGAGTCGTCGGCCTCGTCGAAACGGCCTCCCGGCGCCAGCAATGCGATGCGGAGCTCGTACGGCGCGCTCGACGCCTGCGGGCACCACGCGGCGACAGGCCCCTCAACGACACGAAGCGCGTCACCGGCGTCTTCGAGGTCGGCGACGACCAGATCGCGGCCCGCAGCTTCGAAGCGCTCGACGGCCTTGAGGACCGCCGGCGGCATGAGGTCCAGGGCGACGAGCTGCGCATGGGGGTGTTCGATGGACGCGCCCGCGGCCCGACCGTGGTTGATCACGATCTGCACGAAAGTGCGTCCGGCAGTGAGGTGAACGCGGGAACGATCGCGCAGCACGGTGAGCACCTCGACGGCTTGGCGTTCGTCGAGCTGGGCGAACGAGTCGGTGTGCGACGGCGACAGCACCACGACTTCGTGCGCGCCGGTCGCCCCCGGTCCTGCATCCGTGCCGTCGACAATGGGGTAGAGGTTCGGTACCGCGCGCACGCGCCAGCCGGGCGTGTCGGGCTGACCTTCGCCCGTCCGGTACACCTCCGGCGGTGTCATTCGCTCGTGTCCGGGGCAGAAGGGACACCCGTGTCGAGTCTCGGCCATCGCTCTCGCCGGTAGCGGGAACGTGTGCGGGCGCGCCGCTCGTCCGGGCGCGAGGAGAACCCATCGTCCGCCGAGCTCGTCGCGTCGCAACTGAGGCATGAATTGACACTAGAGGGGTGCCGTAGCCTGGTGGCGTGACACAGTTCCCCGGAATACGCGTGGTGATCCTCGGCGGCGGGCCCGCCGGCAACACGTGCGCCACCGTGGCGGCGACCCTCGGGGCCGACGTCACGCTGGTCGAGCGCGACGTCGTCGCCGGCGCCGCGCACCTGTGGGACTGCATCCCGTCGAAGGCGATGATCGCCACCGGCGGCGAGCTCATCGAGCTCTCCCGAAGTCACGTGATGGGGCTGCGGGCCGAAGGCAGCCTCGACATCGACGCCCTCCGCGAGCGGATGGCGTCGATCGAGCGTTACCTCCACGACTCGATCGTCGCCCTGCTCGAGTCGCAGGGCGTCCGGCTGTTGCGGGGCACGGGCCGGCTCAAGGGCCCACACGAGGTCGTGGTGGAGACCGCGACCGGGATCGACGAGCTCGAAGCCGACTACATCGTCGTCGCCACGGGGTCCCGGCCGCGGGTGCCGGACTTCGCTCCCGTCGACGGCGAGCGGGTGCTCACGACGCGCCAGGCCTACCCGCCACCCGAGCTACCCGAGCACATCGTCGTGGTCGGGTCGGGCGTCACGGGCGTCGAGTTCACACACATGTTCGATGCTCTGGGCTCGAAGGTGACGCTGCTCGTATCCCGTCAGCAGGTGCTGCCGTTGAAGGATCCTGAGGTGGCGGCGGCGCTCGAGGATGAGTTCCTCCGCAGGGGCGTGAACCTCCTCAAGGGCGCGCGTGCGACGGACATCGAACGGGCAGGCGACACCGTGAAGGTCACGTGCGAGGACGGCCGCGTTGTCGAGGGATCGCACGCGGTGCTGGCCGTCGGCTCGATTCCCAACAGCGACGACCTCGGTCTCGACGAAGCCGGGGTCGAGGTCGACGCCGGCGGCTACATCCCCATCGACCACCACTGCCGGTCGAAGGTCGAGCACATCTACGCTGCCGGTGACGTGTCCGGCAAGCTCCCGCTCTCTTCGGTCGGAGCCATGCAGGGGCGCAAGATCGCCGAGCACCTCATGGGGCTGCACAACCGGCCGCACCGTCACCTCGACTACGACAAAGCCGCGCAGGCGATCTTCACCGACCCCGAGATCGCCGAGGTCGGCCTGGCCGAGGCCGAGGCGTTCGCAGTAGGGAGGAAGATCCGCGTCACAAAGGTGCCGCTCTCGTCCAACGCAAAGGCGCACATCAAGGGCGACCCGCGCGGGTTCGTGAAGATCCTGTCCGACCCCGCCACCGGCGTGGTGCTCGGCGGCTCCATCGTCGGCCGCAACGCCGCCGAGCTCATCAGCGTGCTGGCGGTCGCGGTGACGAACGGGCTCCGGGTCGTCGACATCGTCGACTCGCTCCTCGTGCACCCCACGCTGTCCGAGTCGCTCGCCGAAGCCGCGTCGTAGGGTCGTTCTCGTTCTAAGTGACGATCTCGCCGCGCGTGACGGTGATCGCACGGCCACCGAGGTGGGTCCGGTCGCCTTCGACGCGTACGCGGACGACGCCGCCGCGTGCCGACGCCTGATAGCCGGTCAACTCCTGCTTCCCGAGCCGGTCCGCCCAGTAGGGACCGAGCGCGCAGTGGGCCGATCCGGTCACCGGGTCCTCGTCGATCCCGAACTTGGGTCCGAAGCAGCGCGAGACGAAGTCGAATGCGGGGTCGTCCGACAACGCGGTGAGCACGGCGATGTCGAAGGCGGCCAGTCTCGTGAAGTCGGGACGGGCGTCGCGCACCGCGCGCTCATCGCCGAGGTTTAGCAGCCAGCCGACGCGCCCGCGCGCGCCATCGCGCGCTGCCACGCCGAGCGCGCCGAGAAGGCCGGGGTCGGGCGCCGTGGGCGTGACGGGATCGGCGGGGAAGTCCAGCGCGACCTCTCCGGTCTCGCCGGTTCTCGTCGCCGTGAGCGTGCCGCTCCGCGTCTCGAACCTTGCCGGCGTGTCCGTCGCCAACCGGTGCGTCTCCCACAACACGTGGGCGCTGGCGAGCGTGGCGTGTCCGCACAGGTCGACCTCCACGGTGGGCGTGAACCACCGGAGGTCGAATGACCCGCCGCCGGTTTCGCCGCGCTCGTGCACGAAAGCGGTTTCGGAGAGGTTCATCTCAGCCGCCACCGCCTGCATCCAGCCCGGCTCGACCGGCCGCTCGAGCAGGCAGACCGCGGCCGGGTTCCCGGTGAACGGCGACGACGCGAACGCGTCCACGTGGAAGATCGGCGCACGCGCCACGACGCGGGCGCTACTCAATGACGATCAGCACGTCTCCCGTGCCGACCGTGTCGCCGGCGGCGACGCGGACCTCCTTCACGGTCCCGCCCCGCTCGGCGTTGATGTGGTTCTCCATCTTCATCGCTTCGAGCACGAGCAACGCCTGCCCCGGCTCGACCGCCTCGCCCTGGGCGACGAGCACCTTCACGATCGTTCCCTGCATCGGCGCGCTCACGGTGCCGTCGCCACCGGCGGCTCCCGTTGCCGCGAGCCGGGGCTTGCTCACGCGCCGGCCCGATCCCGGGCCGGCGCCAGGCCGGGCGTCGCCACCGGTCGGGGCCTCGGGGAGCCAGACACGCACGGAGAAGCGCTTGCCGTCGACCTCGACGGGCACGGTCCGTTCTTCGAGCGGATGCCCGTCGGTCTCGGCGGGCGCCTCGGCGGCCGTCGCCTCGGGTTGCGCCGCCTGCGTGAACAACGCGGGGTCGACCTCTTCCTCCACCCAGCGCGTCGAGTGATCGCCGGCCACGAAGTCGGGATGGTCGAGAAGCGCGACGTGCGCGGGGACGGTCGTGCGGACACCGCCGATCTCGAGCTCGCGCAAGGCCCGCAGCATGCGGTGCCGGGCCGCTTCCCGGTCGCTACCCCACACGACGAGCTTGCCGATGAGGTTGTCGTAGAACTGGGAGATCGTGTCGCCCTCGTCGTAGCCGCCGTCCCACCGCACCCCGGGTCCGCTGGGCACGCGCAGCCGCGTGATCGTTCCGGGCGAGGGGAGGAACTTCTTGGCCGGGTCTTCGGCGTTGATACGACACTCGATCGAGTGGCCGCGGCGGTCGAACGACTCCTGGCTGAACGACAGCTGTTTCCCCGTGGCGACGCGCAGCTGTTCGGCGACGAGGTCGAGGGAGGTGACCATCTCGGTCACGCAGTGCTCCACCTGGAGCCGGGTGTTCATCTCGAGGAACCAGAAATCGCCGTCCTGGTACAGACACTCGACGGTGCCGGCGTTCACGTAGCCGCACGCCTTGGCCACCTTGACCGCGGCCTCGCCCATGGCGCGCCGCACGTCGTCGGTGATGCCGGGGGCGGGCGTCTCCTCGATGAGCTTCTGGTGGCGGCGTTGCGTCGAGCAGTCGCGCTCGCCGAGCCAGACCGCATTCCCGTGCGTATCGCAGAACACCTGGATCTCGATATGGCGCGGGCGCGTGAGGTACCGCTCGAGGTACGTCTCGGGACGGCCGAAGTACGCCTGCGACTCGCGGGCGGCCGAGTCGAGCGCGCTCTGCGCCTCGTCGGGAGTGTCGACGACCTTCATGCCGCGGCCACCGCCGCCGTAGGCGGCTTTGATCGCCACCGGCCAGCCGTACTCTTCGCCGAACGCGATGACCTGTTCGGCGCTCGTCACCGGCTCCAGCGTGCCGGGCACGGCCTCGACACCCGCGGAAGCCGCCGCCTGGCGCGCCGAGATCTTGTCTCCCATGATCTCGATGGCGTCGGGGGGTGGGCCGATCCACGTGGTGCCCTGCTCGGTGATGGCGCGGGCGAAGTCGGCGTTCTCGGCGAAGAACCCGTACCCGGGATGCACGGCCTCGGCGCCGCTGCGCGCGATCACGTCGAGGATCGCCTCGGTGTTGAGGTAGCTCTCGGCCGCGGCCTGGCCACCGAGCGCGTAAGCCTCGTCCGCGTACCGAGTATGCGCGGCGTTGCGATCGAGCTCCGAGTACACCGCGACGGTCGTCACACCCAGCTCGCGACAGGTGCGCATCACCCGGATTGCGATCTCACCCCGGTTGGCGACGAGCACCTTGTTGAACGGTGGGGTCACACACGACTCCAGGTGAGCTGCGGCGGTGGCCGTATCCTACGGGCGATGGCGGAGCACGACGCCATTTCGGTGGCGAGATTCCCCGGGTTTCACGAAGTCCGGTGGTTCGACTCGCTCGACTCGACAAACCGTTACCTGCTCGACGAAGCGCGCCGGGACGCACGCGAGGGCCTCGTGGCAGTCGCAGATCAGCAAACCGCCGGTCGCGGCCGGCGCGGCCGGGACTGGGTGGCGCCGCCGGAGTCGTCGCTCCTTGTGTCGGTCCTGCTGCGACCGTCGCTCGCGCCGGAACGCGCCCAGCTCGTCGCGATGGCCTCCGGAGTGGCGATGGCCGACGCGGTCGAACGCGTCGCCGGGTTCACCCCCGCGCTGAAGTGGCCGAACGACCTCGTCGTCGGCGACCGCAAGCTTGCGGGGATACTTGCCGAGTCGGACGGCGGCGCAGTCGTCGTCGGCATAGGTGTCAACGTGAATTGGGACGAGTTCCCGGCCGACCTCGCCGAGACCGCAACCGCGTGCAGCCTCGAGGCGGGCCACGACGTCGACCGGCGCGAACTGCTCACGGGGTTCCTGGACGAGCTGGGCGCCCGGTACCCACGCTTGCAGCACGTGCAGGGCGAGTACCAGGGCCGGCTCGCGACGCTCGGCCGCCGTGTACGCGTCGAGCGAGCCGCGGGCGACATCGTGGGGCGGGCGGTCGGCGTCGGCGATTCGGGCGAGCTGATCGTGGACGACGAAGCGGGCGGCGTCACCGCCGTGCACGTCGGCGACGTCGTCCATCTGCGCGACGTTTAGGGATCGAGGTCGCGCCCGATCAGCTCGGCGAACAAACCGGCGATCTTCTCGGTCGTCGGGCCCGGCGCGGCGGTGAGCGCTGTACCGTCCGCGTGCGCGATCGGCTGAACCTCACGCGTCGACGATGTGACGAAGGCCTCTTCTGCCTCGCTCAAAGCGAACGGCGACATGTCGGCCTCCTCCGCCGAGATGCCGTCCTCGGCGCACAGCTCGAGCACGAGCGCGCGGGTGACACCGAGGAGGCACCCGGCGCTCCCGGGTGGCGTACGCACCACGCCGTCGCGCACGACGAAGACGTTCGACCCGGTCGCCTCGCACAGCTCGCCGCGTGTATTGAGGAAGATCGCCTCGCCCCCGCCCCGCTCTTGGGCGTAGGCGAGCGCTCGCACGTTCTCCGCGTACGACGTCGTCTTCAGGCCTGTGACTGCGCCGCGCTCGTTCCGCGTCCACGGGACGGTCACCACGTCGACGGTTGCCGGGAACGGCGTCGGCGGCCCGGCGATGACCAGGACCGTGGGTGGGACATCGGCTCGCTCGGACCCGGGGGGCGACGGTCCGCCCGTCACCGTCAACCGAACCCGCGCGTCCGTGAGCTCGTTGGCCTCGAGCACCGCGTCAACGGCCGCTCGCAGGTCGTTCGACGCCGGCACCGCGAGCCCGAGCCCACCGGCCGAGCGGGCTAGCCGCTCGTGATGACGGGACCACGCGAACGGGACGCCGTCGTACACACGCAACGTCTCGAAGGCTCCGTCACCGACGAGCAGACCATGGTCGAACGGCGACACGCGCGCGTCGCGCGCCCGAACGAGCCGCCCGTTCAGCCACAGGATGGAGTCGTTCACCGGCGCGCTCCCGCAAGAGCCGGTTCATGCCCCTCGAGCGCCGCTGCGCCCGCCGACGCGAGCAGCCGGGCCGCCTTGAGCTCGGTCTCCGACCACTCGCCCGCGGGGTCGGAGTCGGCGACGATCCCCGCGCCCACTCCGAGGTGCGTGCGCCCGCCGGCGATCGCGAAGGTGCGGATGGCGACGTTGAAGTCGCCGCACTCGCGCTCGGTGTCGATCCAGCCGACCGCACCGCAGTAGACGCCACGTGGCACGGGCTCCAGGTCCTCGATGATCTGCATCACGCGGGGCTTGGGCGCGCCCGTGACGGACGCGGGCGGGAACGTGGCGCGAACCAGCGCGCCTGTGCCGCGGCCCGCGCGCATGCGTCCCCGCACGGTGCTCACGAGATGATGGAGACCGGGATGCGCTTCCACGGCGCACAAGGCCGGGACCGCGACGGACCCGGGCTCGCAGACACGACCGAGGTCGTTGCGCGCCAAGTCGACGATCATCACGTTCTCGGCCCGGTCTTTCGCGCTCGCGGCCAGCGTGCCGGCATCGACGGCGGTCCCCTTGATCGGTCGTGTCTCGACATCCGCACCGCGCCACGCGAGAAACCGTTCTGGCGACGCGGAGACGACTGCGACCGGCTTCAGACCGGGGACGCCGTGCAGGCGCAGGAGCGCCCCGTGCGGGGACGGGTTCCGCTGGTCGAGGTGGGCGAGCAATGCCACCGGGTCAGCCGGCTGGTTGCACGTCATGCGGCGCGTGAGGTTGACCTGGTAGCAGTCGCCGGCCCGGATGCGGTCGAGAACTGTCGCGACGCCGTGTTCGAACACCTCACGCCCGGTGCCGGATCGCCAGCGGCGGAGCGCAGGCGGCGGCGGCAGGGACCTATCCGAGCGCGCGGCATCCGCGGCGCGCGCCAGCAGGGCGCGGGCCGAGCCGTGCCCCACGAGGTCGCAGCGGCCCGACCGTGCGTCGAGCACGAGCCGGACCGGGAACCGGGCCAGGACGACATCGGGCCACGAGGGGTCGTTGCGCCCGTCGCCACCGGGACGGGGCGTCACGCGTTCGACCGCGTGGCCCAGCTCATAGGTCATGAAGCCGGCCCACCAGCCCGGCGGGAGTCGGTCGAGCGCGTCGAGCGCCTCGGGACCTGACCCCAGCACGACTGCGTCGGGCTCGGCGGCGATGACGAGGTCGGTGCCGGCTCGCACGATCGTGGCGTCGACGGTGGTGGGGACGCGGGCGAGGACGGCGGCGGCTGAGAGCGGCGCGCCCGGGGTCACGCGGGCAGGGTAGCGGCGCCGCGCTCGTCGGCCGCTTTCCTTATCTCTATCTCTGATCGCTTGGATCTCGACGCCCAACTCGGCGCCCCTCTGGCGGACCGCGACCATGATTCACCGGTCCCGCCGGTAGCATGAAGCTTTCGTGGACCAGGCCCGGTCGTTCCCGCGCGTAGTGCTCGGTCGCTTCGTTGTGGCGCTGGCTGTGTCGCTGCCCCTCGTCACCGCCGGGGTCATCGGGGTCAACCTGTACATCGACTGGAAGATCGACCAGATTCCGCGCGTCACTGTTAAGACGGCCGAGAACACCGATCCCGGTCAGCCAGCCAACTTCCTGCTCATCGGATCCGATACACGGGCTCGGGTGCAGACACCCGAGGAACGGCAGGCGTTCGGTGATCCAGCGGCCGAGGGGGGTCAGCGTTCCGACACGTTGATGGTGATCCATGTCGATCCTGAGGCGAAGACGGGGTTCCTCGTCTCGTTCCCGCGTGACCTCGTCGTCGACGTTCCCGGCCTTGGGCAGTCGAAGATCAACGCCGCCTTCAACCAGGGTCCTCAACGCGTCGTCGACACGCTCAGCCAAAACTTCAACATCCCGATCCATCACTACGTCGAGGTCGACTTCCAGAGCTTCAAGGGCATCGTCGACGCGATGGGAGGCGTCCCGATCTACATCGATGCGCCGTCGCGGGACGCGAAGAGCGGGTTCGAGTTCATCCCGTTCAACTTCAAACCCGGTTGCTATAGCCTCGACGGTTCCACCGCGCTCAGCTACGTGCGCTCGCGCGACCTGGAGCAGTACATCGACGGACGCTGGCAGAAGCCGGGTGCCGACGCACCTGACCTGCACCGCATCGAACGTCAGCAGGCGTTCATGCGCCGGCTCGCGACAGAGGCGTTCAGAAGGTCTGTCAACAGCCCACGGACTGCTATCGACATCGCGAACGAGACGATCCCGAAGCTCAAGGCCGACGAGGGAGTGAGCCGCGAGGACATCAACAAGCTCATCAGGTCGTTCCGTCGGGTCGACCCGAACGACCCGAACAGCCTGCAGATGGTGACGTTCCCGACCGAGCCCGGGCGGAGCAACTCGCGCCTCGGGTCAACGCTCCAAGCCAAGGAGCCCGACGCCGAGGCGGTGCTCGCCCGCCTGCGGCAATTCGGACCGGCACAAGAGCAGCCAGCGGGTCCGAAGCCCTCGGAGGTCCGAGTTCGCGTCTTCAACGGCACGGATCAAAAGGATCTCGCCGCCAACACCGGGACCGCGCTCAAGAACGAAGGCTTCGTGACCGCCGGCGTTGGCAACAACCCGACGGTGCGGGCCACAGAAGTTCGGTACCGGCATGGCTCGCTCGAAAAGGCCAGGGTGGTCCAGAGCTACCTGGGTGGGGTCGGGAAGCTCATCGAGGACAGCTCGGTCGTCGAGGCCGACGTCGCCGTCGTCCTCGGCAAGGACTTCAAC
>JBKOWY010000080.1:0-11983 GCA_046724655.1 Actinomycetota bacterium | reverse complement strand
CGCAGCGACCTGCCCGTGATCGTCGACTTCTGGGCGCCGTGGTGCGGGCCGTGCCGTCACGTGTCGCCGATCGTCGAGCAGATCGCGACCATGCGCGAGGGCGCCTACAAGGTCGTCAAGATCAACATCGACGACGAGCCGGCCATCGCGCAGCAGTTCCAGATCCAGAGCATCCCGCTCATCGGTCTGTTCCGGAACGGTCGTCTCGAGCGTCAGTCGCTGGGTGCCAAGCCCCGTCAGCAGATCGAAGCCGAGCTCGGGATGCTGGTCATCCCGTAACAAGCAGACGTTGGGTCAATTGCCTCCCGTATAGGGCAGGCAAACGACCCAGCGCACCATGGCTTACAGCTCGGACGCGATCTGCTTGGCCTCGTCTTCGCTGAAGGCCCTCATCGTCTCGGTGCGGACATTGCCTCGCCCGCCGGCCGCGAGGGCGAGCTTGGCAACGGTCGCGTCGTCCGGCGCGTCGCTGACGACCACGGCGTCGTACTGGCCCATCGTCAAGTAGAAGGCCTTCAGGGTCGCGCCGACCGCCTCGCCGGCTTTTCTCGTCTCGTCGAGCCGGCTGGGCAGGTCCTTGAAGGTCTTGACGCCCTGTTCGGTGTAGTGAATCAGCGTGACATAGGTCGGCATGGTGACCTCCTTCGTCGCCCCGAGTATGCGCCCCCGGCGCGATGGCGACAACCGGTCGCAGGACGGCTAACGAATCGCGATGTGACCCGGCGTCCCGCTCCGCGTCCGGCCGACGACCGCGGCGGTGGTGCCGCGACGCTCGAGTGCGCTGACGAGCGTTGCGACGCGCTCGGCCGCGACCGAGATCAGCAGGCCACCCGACGTCTGCGCGTCGGCGAGCAGGAGCTGTTCGTCCTCCGGAAGCCCGCCCCAGTCGACGACGTTGCTCACGAACGCGTGGTTACGCCGTGTGCCACCAGCGACCATTCCGGCCGCGACCAACTCCCGCACGCCGTCGATGACCGGCACCGCGGAGGCATCGACCTCACCGGCGAGCCCCGACGCGGTCAGTAGCTCACGCAGGTGGCCGAGCAACCCGAAGCCGGTGACGTCGGTGGCGGCGTGAACAGCAACACCGAGCTCGAGCGCCGCGTCGCGCGCCCTGTCGTTGAGCGCGGTCATCACACCGATCGCGTCGGCGACGAGCTCAGGTGACGCGACGTCACGCTTGACGGCAGTCGAGATCATCCCGAGACCGATCGGCTTTGTGAGCACGAGCGCGTCGCCCGGACGGGCCCCCGAGTTTGCGAGGACGTCGTCGGGATGGACCGTCCCGACCACGGCGAGGCCGAACTTGGGCTCGGCGTCGTCGATGGAATGCCCGCCGGCAACGATTGCGCCCGCCGCCCGCACGACGTCGGCGCCGCCATCGAGGACGCGCGCCAGCAGCTCGAAGGGCAGGCCCTCGCGCGGCCACGCCACCAGGTTCAGGGCGAGCAGCGGCGTGCCACCCATCGCGTACACATCGGACAGCGCGTTGGTCGCCGCGATCCGGCCCCAGTCGTACGGGTCGTCGACGATCGGGGTGAAGAAGTCGGTGGTCACGACGAGCGCGACGTCGTCGTGCAGGCGGTACACGGCGGCGTCATCGGCGGTGTCCAGACCGACCAGAAGGTGAGGATCGGTTGCGGATTCCAGACCCCGCACCAGCCCGAGCACGGTGCGGAGGTCGTCGGGCGACAGCTTGCAGGCGCAGCCGGCGCCATGCGAGAAGCGCGTGAGCCGAACGGGCTCGGTGGCGGTCACCGGGTGATCCTATGACCGGCCGGGAGCAGGCTCTCCGCCGGACGCCTGGGGTTGCGCCTTCGTGCCGTTTCGGTCGGGCGCGCGACGCCGGCTAGCTGGGACGGACGGCGTCCACGACGCTGCCGGTTCCCGGAATGAACTTCACGGCGTTCGGATTGTTGCGCGAGCTCGTGGCGTGCACGTAGCCGTCGCCAACCCAGATCCCGACGTGCGCGGCCCAGCTGCTCGTCGTGATCAGGTCGCCCGGTTGCAGTGAGCCCAGGTCGACGTGCGGATAGGCGCTGCCCTGTCCCCCCGATGTCACCGGAATGTCCAGGCCGCCTGCGGCCCAGGAGCTGTGCGTGAGGCCGGAGCAGTCGTAGCAGTCGGGACCGAACCGCCCCGCGCCGCTGCAGTACGCCTTCCCGACCTGCGCGTTCGCGAACGCGACAGCCGCGCCTGCCCCACCACTTCCGACCGGCGGGGGTCCGCCCGTCCTCGGCGCCCGGGCCGCGGTCTGGTCCCGAAGCGCTTGCTCCATGTCGCCCTTCACCTGGTTGAGCAGCTTCTGCTGCTCTGCGGCGGCGGCGTCCGCATCGGTCTTGGCCTGCGCGACCGCGTCGCGCTCGGCCGTCGCCTCGGCTCGGGCCCGGTCGGCTTCGTCCCGTTGTGCCTGCACTTCCTGCTTCGCCACGTTCAGCTCGTCGATCAGCGTGTCGTCGTGACCGGCGGCGACGTCGCCGTAATGGGAGCGTGCCGTGGCGTCGCTGGCGTCATCGGTGTTGATGGCGTCGAGCGGGCCTTGGGCGCCGGCGACCTTGTAGATCGACGCCGCGCGCTCGTTGATGGCTGACTTGAGACGTGCAATCTCGTCCTTCGCAGGCTTCATGCGAGCCTCGGCGTCGGCGACCCTCGCCTCGGCGTCGTCGACGCGCTTTTGTGCGTCGCTGAGCTGCTCACCCAGCGCCGCGACCTTCCTGTTGCTCGCCTCGAGGTCCTTCTCCAGCTGCGCGGCCTTGGCTCGGATGTCGTTGCTCGGCTGGCCGGGCGCGTACCCGGAGGAGAGCAATGTGAGGGCCAGCCCGAACGCGAGTGCCGTGACGATCCGGACGGACCGGAGCTTCATCGATGGCTCTCCTTGGCTGTTCCGCCAGCAGCCGGATGGAACGCTGTCGTTGCGGGCCGGGGGTCGCAAACAACAAACCCCGTACGTCCACTGAGTACCTCAGGGGTCGTGCGGGTTCGGCGCACCCTAGACCCGGCTCCCGAGCCGATGCCACCCCTGTCCGAATCCGCAGGTCAGCGGCGTGTATGGGTGGAATCGCCGGGTTCTGCTCGGGTAAAAAACCGTCAAACCGGGCGATCGGTCGCCCGGTCAGGCGGGCCAGCCCGGCGTCGGCGCCGGGTCGCCCGGGCCCGCGCACTCGGGCACCGACCACGCCATGGCCTTCCCGACCGCGCGCGCGACTTCCTGCCACTCGCGCGGTTCCCATCCCTCGGCCGCGGCCACGAGTGAGGTGTCCTGAGCCAGATGCACGAACGCGGGGAGACGCTCGAGGCCCAGGCTCTGCACGAGCGCTCGGTCGGGGTCGACGAACACGAGCGCCTCGTCGGCGGCATCCCCGAGGATGCGGCGCGCGACCGCAGGCGCGCCCACGACGCAGTACGCGGCCCGGGAGTCGGCGTCACCGAACACGCGGAAGATGCGACGCGCCACGGGCACCCACGCCGACGCGTCGGGCTGCGGGGGCAGGATCACGAGCGTCAGATGGAACATCGTCGCCCAGTCGTCGAGCGTTCGCGTCACACCCTTGAGGCTCGTGAGCTTGAGCGACGGGTCGGGACTCTTGGCCACGGCCCGAAAGTAGTCGCAAAGGCGCGGATAGTGTGCGGCGTATGGCGAGCCGGCGCGACGCGATCAAGATGACGGACGAGGAGATCCGCGCGTTCCTCGAGACGGGACGCGACCTCCAGGTCGCGTCGATCAACGCCGACGGGACACCGCACCTCGTGACCATGTGGTACGGGATGCAGGACGGCGAGATCGAGTTCTGGACGTACGCAAAGTCGCAGAAGGTCCTGAACCTGCATCGTGATCCGCGGCTGTCGGTCCTGGTCGCGACGGGCGACCGGTACGAGCAGCTCAAGGGGGTCTCGATCGTGGGTCGAGCCGAGATCGTCGACGACCCCGACGAGGTGCTCCGCTACGGCGAGCTTGTCTACGAGCGCTACTGGGGCCCGCTCAACGACACCGTGCGCGACGGGGTCCGGGCGATGGGCGCCAAGCGCGTCGTCATCCGCGTGAAGCCGGAGAAGACCCTGAGCTGGGACCACAGCAAGCTCGGCGGCGAGTATTGATGGACAAGCAGACGGCGAAGCTCGATTTTCCCTGAGGGACGCTCAGCGTCCCTCAGGAGCGCATCGACAGCTAGCCGAAGCCGATGGCCTTGAGCATGCTCGGAGGCATGACGTCGCGGCCCTCGGCGAGAAGGGCGGCGCGCTCGACGTTGATGGCGTCGCGCTCGCGTTCGATCCACGAGTCCCACGGGCCGGGCGGGATGGCGTTCGGATCGCCGCTGGCGGCGACGCACGCCCGCAGGTAGTCCTGCAGCTCGCGGAGCTCGCGCTCGCCGCCGATCGGACCGTGGCCGGGCACGATCGTGTCGGCCAGCTCGGCGACCGCGTCGAGCATGTCCGCCCAGGTCGCAGGGTCGCCCTGGAACGCGAGCGGCGTCACACCGAAGAAGCACAGGTCGCCGGCGAAGCACACGTCGGCGTCGGCGACGAGCACGATCACGTCGCCCTCGGTGTGGCCGCTCGCCGGCAGCACCTCGACGCGCGGGGTCAACGACGCCGCCCCGTCGATGAGGTGCGTCGCCGGCCTCGTGCCGAGCTCGGCCAGGTCGTCGAACTCCTCGTCGAACGCGCTCATGAACGACTTGTACGCCTCGAGCGGCATCGGCTCGTCGAGCACGGTGCTCGTCTGCGGGGACGCGTACACACCCGCATGTGGGAACGCCTTCGTTCCGCCTACGTGGTCGATGTGGCCGTGCGTCAAGACGATCCGCCGCATCGGCAGGTCGAGCGCCTTGACCGCCTCGGCGAACGGCTCCCACTGCGAGCGGACCATGAGCGTGTCGATGATCGTGACGCCGTCGTCGTCGACCACGACTCCCGCGTTGCTCACGCCGGACTCGCCGCCCGGCTGGAGCCAGACGTACACGCCGTCCGCGAGCTCGTGGAGTGTGCGCTCAGGAGCGGATTGCGCCACGCGTCGAGCGTATAGCTACGCTCCGCGGCGACGGCGGCTTGGCCGGCCGTCGCCGCAGAGCCGGAGCTTGCGACGGCGACAGGAGGAAGAGTCCATGTCAGAGCGCTCGCGCAACCTGCCCCGCCGTTCCTGCCTCTCGGTGCCCGGCTCCAGCGAGAAGATGATGGAGAAGGCACCGAACCTCGGGGCCGACATGGTCTTCCTGGACCTCGAGGACGCCGTCGCCCCGCTCGAGAAGGAGGCGTCCCGCGACAACGTCGTGAAGGCCATCAACGACCTCGACTGGGGCGACATCGTGCTCTGCGTGCGCGTGAACGCGTGGGACACGAAGTGGACGTATCGAGACGTGATCCACGTGGTCGAGAACGCGTCCGAGCGTCTCGACGAGATCATGTTGCCGAAGGTGCAATCGGCCGCCGACGTGCGGGCCCTCGACATGCTGCTCACCCAGATCGAGGAGACGACCGGGCGCAAGTCGACGGTGGGGATCGAGCCGCAGATCGAAACGGCGCGCGGGCTCATCAACGTCGAGGAGATCTGCGCCGCGTCACCGCGGCTCGAGACGATCGTGTTCGGCCCGGCCGACTTCGCCGCGTCGACCGAGATGCCCGTGCTCACCGGCGGCGTGCAGATCCCCGAGTACCCCGGCGACCACTTCCACTACGTCTTCTCGAAGATCCTCATGGCCGGTCGCGCCAACGGCCTCCAGGTCATCGACGGTCCGTACCTCAAGATCCGCGACCTCGACGGTCTGCGCGAGTACTCCATGCGGCCGCGCATCCTCGGCTATGACGGGAAGTGGGCGCTGCACCCCGACCAGGTTGCCGTGATCAACGAGATCTTCACCCCCACCCAGGAGCAGTTCGATCACGCCATCGACCTTCTCGAGGCCTACGAGAAGGCGACGACCCAAGGCGCCGCCGGAGAACGCAAGGGTGCGGTCATGTTCGGCGACGAGATGATCGACGAAGCCAGCCGCAAGATGGCCACGAAGTTCCTGCGCCGCGGCGAGCGGGCCGGCATGACCCGCAGTGAGAAGACCGACGAGGCCGAGGGGCCGACCGGCTGACTCGCACGTCGGGACGGGGCGGGGCACAGTGGCTGCATGGACCCGCTGATCCTCGCGGGCTTGCCCCTCCTGCCGGTGGCGCTGGTGCTGTGGCTGCGGCGCCGCCACCCCGGTGTGCCCCGCGGCTGGCAGCTTTCGCAGAGCGACGCCGCGATCCTCCACCGGCGACTTCATCGCTGCGTCGACGAGACGCGGCGCACGGTGGCGCGGTCCGATAGCGGCGTTCCAGTCGAACAGCTCAAGTCGTTGACCGAGGACCTGTACGACCAGGCGGTCGCCATCGACCGCAAGCTCGTGGAGGCGTCGCGTCTGCCGCACGGGACGCGCCGCAAGTCCCTCATCGAGCTCAAGTACCGGATCATCGAGACCGAGCAGCTCGCGGCGCGCGTGCGTGAGCTCGCGGTCGACATGGCGCGCCCGTCCGTCGCCGATGCGGACGACGGGATCGACCGGCTCCGTGCGCGACTGGATGCGCTCGACGACGGCCGCCGCGAAGCGTTCGGCATCGGCCGTCCACCGACCATCCGCGAATCGAGACACGACGACACCTAAGGTCCGCATCGAGAGGTTGGGACTCCGCGGGGACCGCTTCTATGAGCGCGACCGAAATCGTCACAGACCAAGGCACGGACGAAGCGACGGGCGAAGGGGTCGAGGACGACCCGGGCATGCCCGAGCGCTTGGAGCCGGACGCCAGCTTTTGGGGGCCGAGCCGGCGCGAGCGCCGCATGGAGCGTCTAGCGCGTCGATCGAGGCGCCACAAGATCTTTCGCCGTGCCGTCGCGCTCATCGTCGTCGTGTTCATGAGCGTGGTCGGCTGGTCGTATGCGCACGCGCTCACCGCGCCGGGTACGGACCCGTGGACCGTTCGCAGCGTCGAATGGATCCGCGACCACGGCGGCGGCGGCCTCGTGAACCGGATCGAGCACTGGTGGTACAGCAACCATCCGCCGCCTGAGGGCGGCAAGCCCGAGCACGGTTTGCCGAAGGCAGCCGGGCCGGGGAACGAGGCAGTGGCCAAGAAGGTCAAGAAGGAACCGCCGGTGCCGGTCGCGAGCGTGCCGCCCGAGCCGGAGCACCTCGCGCCTCCACCGAACGCACAGCCGTTCACCACGCCGCTTTCGAACGAGGGCGTCTGGCAACCCACGGGCCGCACGGTGCAGGGCCTGCCCGCGGTGTACACGACCTTCATGCGACCCGACCCGGTCCACACCAGCCTCGTGACCGGCGTGGCATGGATGGACACGAAGCTGCTGCGGACCGTGTTCGTCCCCGGCCTTCAGGAGCCCGGTGCGGGCCCGAATCCCTGGGGCGCCCATATCCCCGAGGATCACCGCAGCGCGCTCGTGGCCGCGTTCAACTCCGGGTTCAAGATGAGCGGCTCGCGCGGCGGCTATTACGCCGACGGTGAAATGGTGAAGCCGTTGCGCGAGGGGGCGGCGTCGCTGGTGATCTTCGCCGATGGGACGGCCGACGTCGGCATGTGGGGCCGCGACTTCCAGATGGGGCCCAATGTCAAGACAGTGCGCCAGAACCTGGACCTCATGGTCGATGGCGGCCAGCCGGCGCAGGATCTGGCGTCGGATTCGACCGAAAAGTGGGGCGCCACGCTCGGCAACAAGGTGTACGTCTGGCGCTCCGCGGTGGGCGTGGCCGCCAACGGCGGGCTCATCTACGTCGGTGGCAACGGCCTGAACGCCAAGACCCTCGGCGACGTGCTGGCACGCGTGGGGGCCGTTCGCGCCATGGAGCTCGACATCAACTCGCAGTGGGTGACGTACTACCTCTACGACCAGGTCGACCCGGCGAACCCCAACGGCGTGAAGGGCCGAAAGCTGCTCCCCGATATGGAGCGCGGCGAAGACCGCTACCTTCAGCCCGGCGAACGAGACTTCTTCGCTCTGTTCGCGCGTTAGCTGGTCGCCGTCGCAAGCTCCGGCTCCTGCGGCGCCGGTCGGCAAAGCCGCCGTCGCCGCGCGCTAGCTGGTCGCCGTCGCAAGCTCCGGCTCCTGCGGCGCCGGTCGGCTAAGCCGCCGTCGCCGCGCGTTAAGCGCTAGTCGCGCTTCTCCTGGACCAGCCAGCTGTTCTCGTCGGGGTCGGTGAACGATACGAACGATCCGTAGTCCTGCCGTTCGGGATGGAGCCCTTGCTCCTGTCCTTCGGGCCCGAAGTGGAAGAAGTCGCTGACGTCGATGCCCCGCTCGGCGAAGTAGGACCGCGCCGCCTCGATGTCGGTGACCACCAGGGTGAGACCCTGGGCAGACCCGGGCGTCGCCGTGGTCAGGCCCTTCCCGATGATGATCGAGCACGGCGATCCCGGCGGTGTCAGCTGCACGATGCGGAAGCTCTCGTTCGGCTGCGTGTCGACATCCAGGTTGAAGCCGGCCTGCTCGTAGAACGCCTTGGCCTTGTCGACGTCTGAGACCGGGAGGACCAGCACCTCGAGCTTCAGGTCCATGGTGCGATCTCCTTCCGATCGGGTGGGGTGTACGGATTGCTCAACTGCCCGTGCGCTCGAGCGCCTGCTCGGCGAGGCGGCGGGCGATCACGCGCAGGCACAGCGTCTCGTCGGCGCCTTCGAAGATCGACAGCACGCGGGCGTCCACGAAGTAACGCGACACGGGGAACTCCTCGGCGTACCCCATGCCGCCGTGGAGCTGCATCGCCTCCCGTGTGACCCACTCGGCCGTGCGGCACACGTACGCCTTCACCATCGACGCCTGCAGCGCGCCTTCGCCCTTGGCCATCCTGCGGGCGACGTCGTAGGAGAACTGTCGCCCGGCCTGGATGAGCGCCGCCATGCGGGCGAGCTTCGCCTGGCTCAGCTGGTAGTCGAACACCGACTGGCCGAACACCCGGCGTTCCTGCGCGTACGACAGGCCCGCCTCGAACGCGGCCTGCATCAGTCCGACGGCGCGCGCCGCGGTCTGCAGGCGGCCGTTCTCGAAGCCTTCCATCTGGAGGTAGAAGCCGCGCCCGAGGCCTGCTTCGCCGCCGACGAGGTTCTCGGCGGGGACGAACCAGTCGTCGAACGCGACCTCGAAGGAGTGCATGCCGCGGTAGCCGATCGTGTCGATGGCCCGGCCTTCGATCTTGCCCCCGTCCGGCCGCTCGAACGCGAACGCGTGGCCCGGGGCGGCTTCCTTCTCGACGACGAACAGCGACAGCCCGCGGTGGCCGGTGCTGCGATCCGGATCGGTGCGGGCGAGGAGCATGAGCAGGTCGGCCCGCCCCGCGAACGTCGCCCACGTCTTGACCCCGCTGATCCGGTAGCCGCCGTCGGTGGGTGTGGCGGTGACCTTGATGTTGGCGACGTCGGAGCCGTAGTCGGGCTCGGTCACCATCACGCCCACCATCAGCTCACCGCTCGCGATCCGCGGCAGCCAGCGCTGCTTCTGCTCGTCGGTCCCCCCCTGCACGATCGCCCGGGTGAGGATCTCGGGTCGCGTGATCAACGAGCCGCCGACGCCGAGCGAGCCCCACGAGAGCTCCTCGGTCGCGACGATCATCCCGAGGTAGTCGTGCTCGCCGCCGGACGCGAAGCCTCCGTACTCCTCGGGCACCGACAGTCCGAAACCGCCGATCTCGGCCAGGCCCGAGATGACCTCCTCGGGGATGTCGGCGTTGGCGCGGTGGACGTGCTCGGCGACCGGCCGCACCTTCTCCTCGGCGAAACGGTGAAAGGTCTCGCGCACGAGCTCGAAGTCGTCGGAGAGGTGGGTCGGGCCCGTGCCGTGGCTGGGCAGCTGCGAAGCCAGCTTCTCGAGAAACTCGGGTGAGCGGTGCTCGGCGACGAAGTCGTGCGCGTGTTGGAGGACGGCGGGGTCGGTGCCCCAGACCTCGTCGCGGGCCACCAGCCGGGCGCCGAGGTCGGCGACAGTGTCGGCGACGAACGCGCGCGCCAGGACCGATTCGAGCTCGCCCTGCCCGCCGTAGTCGAGCATGACGCGGCATCCCTCGAGTGCGCTGGCGGCGTGGGCGAGGTCGTAGGCGAGGACCTGGTGACGGTCGAGCTTGGCGACGGAGATCCGTCCTTCGTCGGCCGCGGCGCGGGCCAGGCTCTCGGCCGACGCGCTGATCACCCGGGCCGCGGCCTCGACGGCGAACCCCGCCGATTCGAGCTGACCGGTCATGTCGCCGAACACTACCGACGGCGGGTGCCCGGCACCGAAGAGCTCCCCTTCACCTCGACGATGGGCTTGACCACTCCTTCCACCGCCTGCTGCGTGATCTGGCACTGCGGGTCGAGCTGATCGAACACCGTCTTGGCGAGCACGTCACTGCCGGCCGGCGTGAAATGGACGCCGTCCTGGGCGCGCACCCAGACGGCTTTCCGGTCCGGGCCCGGCAGCATCGATGCGTATTTTCCGTCCGGTCCCGAGAAGATCGTGAAGGCATCCACGTAGGTCACGCCCCGATGGTTGGCCGCGACGTCCCGGAACACCGCGTTCACCTGCTGGACGCGCTGCGAGAACGCGGCGTCGGACATGACAGGTGCGCCGACCCAGTAGACGCTGCGTCCGTTGCCGGCGAGCACGTTCAGCATCTGCTCGACGAGGCTGGAATACCGGGCCTGCCATTGGGGATCCTGGCCGGCGCCCTTGGCCAGGTTCTTGGCGTCGTTGGCGCCGATGATGAAGACGGCCACCTCGGGGTTGAAGGTGACCATGTCGTCGGCCCCCTTCTTCGCCCAGTTGAAGAAGTCGGGCGAGAGGAGGCCGCTGGAAACGCGTGAATCGACCACCGGCTGCACGATCCCGCTCTTGCCGGTGAGCTCCCCGAGGGACGGGCCGAGCGACCCCGCCAGCGAGTCCCCGCCGATCCAGAGCCGGAGCGGTTCGCGGGGGTTGAGCGGTGAGCGGCACGGGCGTTCGACGTCAGGCGCCCCGACGCCCACGGGGGCAGGCTGGGTGCGCGCGGCGTTCTTGTCCTCGTCGGGACGCAGCGGGCCCGTCAGGGCGTACGCGGTGCCCGTGACGACGAGGGCGGTCGCGACGCCGAGGAGCAGCCACCGTCGCCAGCGATGGCGTCGACGCACGCGCTGATCTCGCCGCGACGCGTGGAGAGTGGTGTCGTCGGACGGCATGTGCCAAGTGCCCGGTTCGGAGAAGCCCGACGATCGTAGTGGCGGGGGGATCGGCGGACGCGGTTGGTGGGCTCCCGCCGTTGGCTGCTGACCGCTAAGCCGGCTCGGCCGCCCGGTCCAGCTGCGTGCGGTACAGGTCGGCGTACAGTCCGTTCGCCCGGAGCAGCTCGCTGTGCGTGCCCTGCTCGACGATCCGGCCCTCGTCCATCACGAGGATGCGATCCGCAGCCACGATCGTCGACAGGCGGTGCGCGATGACCAGCGCGGTACGTCCGCGCAGCGCGTCGGCCAGCGCCCGCTGGATGGCGTGCTCGGACTCCGAGTCGAGGTGTGACGTCGCCTCGTCGAGTATCACGATCGCAGGGTCCTTGAGCAGCATCCGGGCGATCGCGAGTCGCTGCTTCTCGCCTCCGGACATGCGATACCCGCGCTCACCGACGACTGTTCCGTACCCGTCGGGCAAGCTGATGATCAGCTCGTTGATCCGGGCCGCCTTGCACGCGGCAACGAGCTCGTCGTCGGTGGCGTCCGGGTTCGCGTAACGAAGGTTGTTGGCGATCGTGTCGTGGAACAGGTGCGGATCCTGCATGACGAACCCCACCGCGTCGCGCAGCGACTCCAGCGTGAGGTCGCGCACGTCGCGGCCGTCGACGCGCACGTGCCCCTCGCTGACGTCGGCGATGCGCGGCACGAGCATCGCGGTGGTGGTTTTGCCCGCGCCCGAAGGGCCGACGAGAGCGACGAGCTCTCCCGGCTCGACACGGAACGTCACGTCGCGCAGGATCCAACCGCTCTCATCGTCGTCGGCGACGACGATCCC
>JBKOWY010000004.1:0-26877 GCA_046724655.1 Actinomycetota bacterium | reverse complement strand
CTCCTTCGCGGAACGCTGGTCGAGCAGCTCCTTCTCGCGGTCGCGCAGGCTGGCCGCCTGCTCGAACTGCTGGCCTTCGATCGCGCCTTCCTTGTCCTTGCGGACCTGGGCGATCTCCTCCTCGAACTCGCGGTAGTCGGCCGGCGCTCCCATACGGCGGATGCGCAGGCGCGAGCCGGCCTCGTCGATGAGGTCGATGGCCTTGTCGGGTAGGTAGCGGTCGGAGATGTAACGGTCGGCGAGGTTGGCCGCGGCCACGACCGCCTGGTCGCTGATCGTGACGCGGTGGTGACCCTCGTAGCGGTCGCGCAGGCCCTTCAGGATCTCGATGGTGTGCGCGACGGTGGGCTCGTCGACCTTGATCGGCTGGAACCGGCGCTCGAGCGCGGCGTCCTTCTCGAGGTGCTTGCGGTACTCGTCGAGCGTCGTGGCGCCGATGGTCTGGAGCTCGCCGCGGGCGAGCATCGGCTTCAGGATGCTGGCGGCGTCGATCGCGCCCTCGGCCGCGCCGGCGCCGACGAGCGTGTGCAGCTCGTCGATGAACAAGATGATGTCGCCGCGCGTGCGGATCTCCTTCAGCACCTTCTTGAGGCGCTCTTCGAAGTCGCCGCGGTAGCGGGAACCGGCGACGAGCGCGCCGAGATCGAGCGTGTACAGCTGCTTGCCGACGAGCGTCTCGGGGACGTCATCTTCGACGATGTCGGACGCGAGGCCTTCGACGATCGCCGTCTTGCCCACGCCCGGCTCGCCGATCAGCACCGGGTTGTTCTTGGTGCGCCGCGACAGCACCTGCATGACCCGCTCGATCTCCTTCTCGCGGCCGATCACCGGGTCGAGCTTCTTGTCGCGCGCGAGTTGCGTGAGGTTCCGGCCGAACTGGTCGAGCACCAACGAGCCGCTGGGCTGCGCCTCGCCGGAGCCGGCGCCTTGCGTCGCGCCTTCCTTGCCGCCGGCGTAGCCGGACAGCAGCTGGATGACCTGCTGGCGCACGCGCGACAGGTCGGCGCCCAGCTTCACGAGGACCTGGGCGGCGACGCCCTCACCCTCACGGATCAGCCCGAGCAGGATGTGCTCGGTGCCGATGTAGTTGTGACCGAGCTGGAGCGCCTCCCGGAGGCTCAGCTCCAGGACCTTCTTGGCTCGAGGCGTGAAGGGGATGTGCCCCGAGGGGGCCGAGCCGCCGTGGCCGATGATCTCCTCGACCTGGGCCCGCACGGCCTCGAGCGAGATGCCGAGCGACTCGAGCGCCTTGGCCGCCACGCCCTCACCCTCGTGGATGAGGCCGAGCAGGATATGCTCGGTGCCGATGTAGTTGTGGTTGAGCAGGCGCGCTTCCTCCTGCGCCAGCACGACCACCCGGCGGGCTCGGTCGGTAAATCGCTCGAACACTACGCAACCGCCTCTCGAAAGCAGTTCAGCGTCCCCGTTCCCGTGTACCCCATTCGGTACCGGAAACGTCTCCGGACGCTGACTCCTTCCTCAGTCTATCGGCCGGGTCCGGGATTTCCCGGCCGTTGGCCGGCCCCCGGACCCCGTTTCCCCTGCATTTGCCCAGAACCGACTAGGACAACTCCAGCTTGGAGTTTGTTCCCGCATCCCCGTAACGTTCGGAGCATATGGACCCGGTCCGGACGCTGGGGATGCCGTCGCTGGCCGGCGACCTGGCCCGGGTCGAAGAATCGCTGCACGAGGCCGTCAGCACCTCCGACCGGTTCCTGGCCGAGGTCGCGTCGCACCTGATCGGCGCGGGCGGGAAGCGCATCCGCCCGACCCTCACGCTCTGTGCCGCCTACGCCGTCACCGACAGCGACGGCCCCGTCTCGGCCAACGCCGTCACGGGAGCGGTCGCGATCGAGCTCGTCCACCAGGGCTCGCTCTACCACGACGACGTCATCGACGAGGCGGAGACGCGCCGGGGCGTGCCGAGCGTCAACGCCCGCTGGAGCAACATCGTGGCCATCCTGGCGGGCGACTTCCTCCTCGCCCGCGCGTCGGCGCTGGCGGCTCGCCTGGGCGGCGAGGTCGCCGAGGTGCTGGCGAGCACGATCGCGGAGCTGTGCCGGGGCCAGGTGCTCGAGCTCCAGCACCTCTTCGACGTCGACCGCAGCGAGGAGGGCTACTGCTCGGCGATCGAAGGCAAGACGGCTTCGCTGTTCGGCACGTCGTGCCGGGTCGGCGGCATGGTGTCCGGCGTCGGCGAGGCCACCCTCGATGCACTGACGCGCTACGGCTTTCACGTCGGCATGTGCTTCCAGATCGTGGACGACGTGCTCGACATCACCGGCACCGACGCGTCGCTGGGCAAGCCGGCTGGGCAGGACCTGGTCGAAGGGGTCTACACGCTTCCCGTCATCCACGCGATCGCGACACGCCCGGAGCTTCGCGACCGGCTCGGCCATCCGCTCGACGCCGAGCAGCTCTCCACGGTGCGGCGCCTCGCGACGAGCGACGGCGCGATCGAGGCGGCGCTCGGCAAGGCGCGTGACCACGCCACGAAGGCGGTCGAAGCGCTCGACGGCGCCGAGGAGCTCGCGCTCGACGTGTGCGCGGCGCTCACGCGCCTGGTGCAGGGCCTCGTCGACCGCGACAGCTGATGCGTGCATGGAGCCTGCTGACCGGGCTCTGTGAACGCACCGTGGGCTAGGCGCTCGCGGCGGCCTCGTCGACGACGCCGGTGCCGAGGCCGCTGACGCGGTCGAGGAAGTCGAGGACGGCGTCGTTGAAGGCATTCGGCGCCTCCACCATCAGACCGTGCGCCGCGCCGCGCAGCTCGACGAGCTGCGAGAACGGGATCATCTCCGCCAGCTCTTCGGCGTCGCCGATCGGCGTGAGCGCGTCCTGCGAGCCCGTGATGACGAGCGCGGGAACGCGCACGTGTCGCAGCTCGAAGCGAAGCGCGTCCGGGGCGTCCAGGATCGCCTGCACCTGCCGGGCGAATCCTTTCGGGTCGGCGTGCAGCAGGATGCGGGCGAGGATGTTGAGCCACATCCCGAACCGCTTTCGCAACCGTGGCCCGACGAGCCAGCGCAACCCGTCGTCGCCGAGCGCGGCGGTGCTTCCGCGCTCCAGCACGGCGTCGGCCCATTCCTGCAGCAGCTCGCGCCGCCATGGGTGGTGACGGCACGACGTGCACGCAACCACGAGCGACCGCGTGCGCTCGGGATGCAGCACCCCGATGATCTGCGCGATGACCCCGCCCATCGATGCGCCGATGACGTGCGCCCGGGAGACGCCTTCGGCGTCGAGGACCGCGACGGCGTCGCGGGCCATCTGGTCGAGCGAATACGGGCCCGGCACCGCGCCGGTCCTGCCCACGCCACGGTTGTCAGGAGCGAAGCACCGATAGCGGCGTCCGAGCGCCATCCGTTGGAGCGCCCAGCCACGCGAATCCATGCCCAGGCCCTGGATCAGGAGAACAGGCGGCCCGTCGCGGCGGCCCCACCTGTCGTAGGCGATCTCGATCCCATCCTCGGCAATCACCTCGGGCATGGACTCCCCCTCCACACCGCTTGCCGTCGCGAACGAATATTCGCGTCTGCAAAAAGCTACCCCACCCAAACCTCGGGGCATGGACACCCGTGGACGGCGACCTAGCCAGGGCGGCGGGCGGCGCTCGGATGCCGCAGCAGGTGGTTGACGGCGCCCCGGGTGCGCTCGGCGAGCTCGCTGGCGGCGAGCGTGTCGCCGGGCACGGCGTCGGTCCCGGTCTCGACGACGGGGCCGACCAGGAGCCGCCAGGGGCGGATCGGGAGGCGGCCCGGTCCGCCGGGCAGCACCGCCACCGGTACGACGGGGAACCCGAGGATCGCGGCGAGCAGCTCTCGCGGCGGGGCGCCGGCGCCTGTCTGGAGCCACGTCGGCGCCAGCGGCGCGGCGGCGAGATGTCCGGCGCGCAGCAGCGCGGCGACGTCGTCGGGCCGGTAACCGAGCGCGCCGACCTTGCGGAGCAGGTCCCCGACGACCGGAACGTCCGGCGCGCCGATGACGCGCAGCCGCCGCCCGACGGCTTGCCGCACGCCGACCGCGAGCGCGGCGGGCTGCATGATCCCGAGCCCGCGGTTGGCGACGACGAGCGCGCCGCCGATGTGAGGCAGCCGCTCCCCGTGCTCGACGTGGACGCGCACGCCCAGCGCGAGCAGGCCCCCGGCGAGGTCCATGAGCTGGGCGTCGCCGCCGAACGCGTCGATCGGATACCGGCCGCCGACACGGCGGCGCACGAAACCGACCGGCGAGTCGACGCCGTGGACGCGGTCGTCATCAAGAGCGAGGTCGAGAGGTTCGGCGCTCATGCCGCGTTCTCCGTCCGGCGCAGCGGGCTCACCGTGCCCCATTCATAGAGCTCGGTACAGACCTCGACCGTCGAGCGCAACCCGTCGAGCGCAAGGACATCGCGGGCTCGGGAACCGTCGCCGGCGCGCCCTTTGGACATGAGCTCGAGCACGTGCGGCGGTACGGGCGCACCGGCCAGCTCGGCAACGGCACTTGCGGCGTGCCAGCCCGGCCCCAGCACGGGGACGGGAACCCGATTGCCGAGCCGCACCGCCTGCCAGGGGCTGGCCGCGCCCTGGCCGACCACGTTGACGGGGCCGTCGACGTCGCGTCGCAGCGCTTCGACCATGGCACGCGCCGCGTCATCCTGGTGCAGCAGCACGAATGCGGGATCGGCCAGCGCCGGCACCGGCACGAGCGGAAGCCGGAGCAGCCGGCCGAGCGGGCTGGGGATGTGCGAGCCGACCACGGGCGCGAGCCGCAGCGCGGCGACGGGAATGCCGAGCCGGCGGACGAGCGTGGCACCCATCGTCTCGACCTCCAGGCAGGTCCGCCCGTACGGCGTGGTGGGCGAGAGCAACGCGTCCTCGGCCGGCACGACTGCCCGCCCCCGGCCGCGTCCGTACACCTCCAGCCCGCTGCGGAGCGCGACCCGCTCGAGGCGCCCGGTCTTGGCGGCCGCCGTGAGTACGTGCACTGTGCACGCCTCGCTGACTTCGGCCGCCTCGGCCGGGCTGAGCCGCGAGTCGGGCTCGTACACGCCGTAATGGACGAGGGCGTCGGGCGCGAACTCGGTCGCGAAGTCGGTCATCTTCTCCTGGTCGCGCGGGTCGATGCGGCGAAACTCGCTGCGGCGAAGCCGCCGGCGCGGCGGCCAGATGTCGGAGCCGGCGACCTCGGTGACGTCGTCGCGTTCCTCGAGCAGCTGGGCGACCCGGGTGCCCAACTCGCCCCCCATGCCGGTGACCAGCACCCGCATAGCTAGCGCGCTCCCTCGCCGGACTCCGCCTCCGGTCGAAGCAGCGGAAACAGGATCACCTCGCGGATCGTCGTCACCCCGGCCAGCAGCATCACGAGGCGGTCGACTCCGATGCCGAGCCCGCCACACGGCGGCAGCCCATATTCGAGCGCCCGGATGTAATCCTCGTCGACTTCGTTCGCCTCCTCATCCCCCCGGGCGCGCAACTCCGCCTGCGCCTCGAAGCGTTCGCGCTGATCCACCGGGTCGGTGAGCTCGGTGAACGCGTTGCCCAGCTCGCGGCCGAGCACGACCGGTTCGAACCGCTCGACGAGGTCCGGATCATCGCGGTGCGTGCGCGCCAGCGGTGAAACCTCGCGCGGGTAATCCATCACGAACACCGGACCGACGAGGTTGGGTTCGACGGTCTTCTCGTAGATCTCGAGCACGAGCTTTCCGGGCTCCCAGCCCTTCTCTCGGGGAACGCCGAGGTCGTCGCAGATCCGCTCGAGCTTCTCGACCCCCATCGACGGGTGGACGTCGACGCCGGCGTGCTCGTGGATGAGGTCGATCATCGTGCGGTGCTCCCACGGCGGGGAAAGTTCGATCGTGTGGCCGTCGATCTCGACGCTCGAAGTGCCGATCGCGCGATGGGCGGCGTGGTTCACGAGATCTTCCGTGAGCGTCATCATGTCGTGGTAGTCGGCGAACGCTTGGTACGCCTCGAGCATCGTGAACTCGGGGTTGTAACGAGTGCCGAGTCCCTCGTTCCGGAACACACGACCGATCTCGAACACCTTCTCGTAACCAGCGACGAGCAGGCGTTTGAGGTGCAGCTCGAGCGCGACTCGTAGCGACAGGTCGAGGTCGAGCGCGTTGTGGTGCGTGAAAAAGGGCTTGGCCGCCGCGCCGCCAACCACGGTCTGGAGCACGGGCGTCTCGACCTCCACGAACCCGCGGCCCTCCAGGTAGTCCCGGATGGCTTCGATGGTGGCGAATCGGACCTCGAACACACGCCGGGCCTCGTCGTTGGCGATGAGATCGACGTACCGCTGCCGGAAGCGTGTGTCGATGTCGGCGAGCCCATGCCACTTGTCGGGCAGCGGCCGCAGCGCCTTGGCGAGGAGCTCGAACCCCGTGACCTTCACGGACAGCTCGCCCTTCTTGGTCTTCATGACGGTGCCCTCAGCCCCGATCCAGTCTCCGAGGTCGAGGTCGTCGAAGGCGGCGTGCCGCTCGTCACCGATGGCCGCCCGCGACACGAAGAGCTGCACGGTGCCGGTTCCGTCACGCACGGTCGCGAACGTGAGCTTGCCCTGACGGCGGATCAGTAGCAGCCGCCCCGCCACGCGGACGACATCGTCGACCTCCGCGCCCGCCTCGATGCCGTCGTACTGGTCGTGCAGCTCGGCGGCGGTGTGCGTGCGCTCGAAGCGAACCGGATACGGGTCCAGGCCGTCTGCGCGTAAGGACTCGACCTTGGCCAGGCGGCGCGCCCGCTCGTCCTGTGGTTCCGTCAATGGTTCCTCTCGAACACGATCCGGAGCCCGTGGAGCGTGAGCCACGGCTCATTGTGCTGGATCGTGCGGGAGAACGGCATGATCAACTCCACGAGCCCGCCGGTGGCCACGACGGTGCAGTCCCCCAGCTCGGCCTGGAAGCGCTCTACCACGGTGTCGACCTGGCCGGTGAAGCCGTAGATCGCGCCCGACTGGACCGACTCCATCGTCGACTTGCCGATCACGTTTTTTGGCGGCACGAGCTCGACGCGCCGCAGCGCGGCCGCGCGCGCGAACAAAGCATCCATCGAGACCTCGATCCCGGGGAAGATCGCCCCGCCGAGGTACTCGCCCTGTTCGCTGATGGCTTCAATGGTGTTGGCGGTGCCGAAGTCGACCACGATCGACGGTCCGCCGTAGAGGTCGTAGGCGGCGACGGCATTGGCGATGCGGTCGGGGCCGACCTCCTTCGGGTTGTCGTACAGGATCGGCATCCCCGTGCGCACGCCCGGCTCCACCACGAGGGCCTCGAAACCGAAGTAGCGCTGCGTCATGAGCCGCAGCGCCGCGGTCACCCGCGGCACGCCTCCTGCGATCACGACGCCGGTCACCTGCGCGTCGAACGAGAAGCCGTGGAACCCGAGGAACTGCTGGATCATCAACGCGAGCTCGTCCTCGGTGCGCTCGGCGACGGTCGCGATGCGCCAGTGGTCGGCCAGCTCTTTGCCGTTGAACAGGCCGATAACGGTCTGTGTGTTGCCGGCGTCGATCGCGAGCAGCATCAGTCGGTCAGAGCTCCCCTTCCACGTCCAAGCCGAGGTCGAGCGCGGGCGCCGACTGCGTGATCGCGCTGGTGGAGATCAGGTCCGGGCCGGCGGCGGCGTACTTGGCGACGTTGTCGAGCGTGACGCGGCCCGAGACCTCGACGAGCACGCCGGGACGGCTGCTCCGGCGAACGAGCTCGACGCACTTCTTCACCTGCACCGGGGCCATGTTGTCGAGCATCACGATGCCGGCGCCGGCCTCGACCGCCTCGGCGACTTGCTCGATCCGCTCGCACTCGACCTCGACGGTGCGGCCGGGCCAGCGATCGCTCGCTGCCTGCACGGCCTTGTCGATGCCCAGCCCGACCAGGTGGTTGTCCTTGACGAGGAGGGCGTCGGACAGGGACCCGCGGTGGTTGTGCCCGCCCCCGGCGCGCACGGCGGCCTTCTCCAGCGCCCGCAGCCCGGGGAGCGTTTTGCGGGTGTCGAGGATCCGGACACGTCCCCCGGCGGCCTGCACGAACTGACGGGTCGAGGTGGCGACCCCCGACAGGTGACACAGGATGTTCAGCGCGGTCCGCTCCCCGCCCAGCACAGAACGCAGGCGTCCGTACACGCGGCCGAACTCGGCGCCCGCGCTGAGCGCGTCGCCATCCTGCAAGCGCCATGTAATCGTGACGTCGGGGTCGAGCTGCCGGTACACCTCGGCCGCCGCGAGCGTGCCCGCCAGGACACCCTCACGGCGGGCGACGAAGTGACCAGTCCCGTGTGCGTGCTCGGGGATGATCGCCTGCGAGGTGAGATCGCCGAGCACACCGAAGTCTTCGTACAGCGCGGCGGCGACCACCTCGCGCAGGGGACCGAGCGCAGGATCGGCCTCGCTCATCCGGCGCGCCTCTCGGGGGTCGGTTGGTGCACTTCCCGCCCCTGGAGGGAGGGCAAGTGCACCAACGTCGGAGAGGGGTCGCCGCCACCGAACACGAACCGACCGAGGAAGGCGGACGACGGCTGCGGGAAGTCGAGGCGGGTGTGCGTGCCACGCGATTCGGTGCGCGCGAGCGCCGCGTCGACGAGGGCGCTGCTCACAGTGACCAGGTTGCGGACTTCGGGGTCGGCCGCTCCGGCCATGCCGTCGAGCTCCTTCGCCGCCCGTTCCAGGCTCGCGGCGTCGCGGAGCACGCCCGCGTCCCGCGTCATGACCCGCTGCAGGGCTTCACGCGCGACGGCTACGTCACCGGCGGCGCCGGAAGGATCTGCGACACGATCAACGATGTCGACGCCGCGCAGCACACCGGTGTCATCGGGGCCGTCCTTGCCTCTCTCGATGGCGTTGATCGTGCGGCGCGCGAACACCAGGCCGTCGAGTAGAGAGTTCGAGGCGAGCCGGTTGGCCCCGTGCACGCCCGAACACGCCGCCTCGCCGCAGGCCCACAGCCGGGGCAGCGTGGTCGCGCCGTCGAGGTCGGTGCAGACGCCGCCGCAGAGGTAGTGGGCGGCGGGCGCTACGGGGAGCCAGTCACGGCGTGGGTCGAGGCCGATGGCGCGGCAGGCTCGCCAGATCGTTGGGAAGCGGTTCTCGAATCCCTCGATGGACGTGGCATCGAGCGACAGGTGGTCGATGCCGCGGTCGTTGAGGCGACGGGCGCTGGCGCGGGCCACGACATCGCGTGGCGCGAGGTCGGCGAGCTGGTGCTCGTCGACCATGAACGCATGGCCGTGGTCGTCGCGCAGAACCGCCCCCTCGCCCCGCAGCGCCTCGGACAGCAGCGGTCGCGGCATCGCGGGGTGATGCAGCGCGGTCGGGTGGAACTGCATGAACTCGACGTCGGCGACGGCCACGCCGGTCCGCAGCGCCATCGCGATGCCGTCCCCCGTCGAGAGCGATGGGTTCGTCGTCACCGCGAAGCACTGCCCTGTCCCACCCGTCGCGACGAGAGTGTGGCGGGCGCGCACCTCGGTCGTGGTGCCGTCGGGCGTCCGCGCCGTCACGCCCGCGGCGTGGCCTGCTTCGACGAGCAGGTCGAGCGCGAGCCAGCCCTCGCGCACCTCGGCGGAGGTTGCCTCGACCGCCGCGACCAGCGCCCGCTCGATCTCGGCGCCGGTTGCGTCACCGCCCGCGTGCAGGACGCGGGCGGCCGAATGCCCACCCTCGCGGGCCAGCGCGAGCCCGGCTGCCTCGCCGTCGCCGGTCTGGTCGAACACCGCGCCCATGGCGATGAGCTCGCGTACCCGGTCGGGGCCTTCGGTCACGAGCACACGGGCCGCGTCCAGGTCACAGAGACCGGCGCCGGCCGCGATGGTGTCCGAGAGGTGCAGCTCGGGCGAGTCGTCGGCGCCGCCTTCGAATGCCGCCGCGACGCCGCCCTGCGCGTAGCGGGTCGCGGAGTGCGCGAGCTCGCCCTTGGTGAGCACGAGCACGGACCAGCCGGCCCGGGATGCGTGCACGGCTCCGGAGAGGCCGGCGATCCCGCTGCCGAGCACCAGCAGGTCGAACATCAACCCAGCCTACTGATCGGTCGAGTTTCTAAGGAGCGAGCTCGTGCAACTCGCGGTCGAGATCCTGAAACTCCTCGTCGGTGGGACGGTTACGCGAGTCGACGTGAACGATCTTCGGGGCGTACGACTCGAGCTCGGCTTCGTCGTACTGGGCGTAGCTGATCACGATCACGCGGTCGCCGGTGTGGACGAGCCGGGCGGCGGCGCCGTTGATGATCACGTCGCCCCTGCCGCCGCGCATGGCGTACGTCTCGAAGCGGGCGCCGTTGTCGAGGTCGAGCACGTGCACCTGCTCGTGCTCGAGCACGTCGGCCAGCTCCATGAGCACAGGGTCGAGGGTGATCGACCCCACGTAGTTGAGGTCGGAACCGGTGACCGTGGCCCGGTGGATCTTGGACTTCATCATCGTGCGACGCATCAGCTGATGATCTCCTGTTCGGCGACGGTGATGACGCCGAGGTCGGTCGAGACCTCGGCGCCGGCGATCTGCATGGTGACGTTGTCGATTAGGCGGGCCTTGCCGACCACGGCGGCCACGGTCACGACGATCTCACCATCGAGGCGGTCGAGTGGTTTCAGGTCGGCGGCGTGACGCACCTCGACGTACTCGAACTCGAGGCCGTGGCGGGCGCCTTCGGCCCTGACCAACGCGCGGACGCGTTCAGCGTCGCGTTCGCCGTCCTCCACGGCGGCGGCCGCGGCGCGCAGCGACCTGAAGATGCCGGTCGCGCGCTCGCGTTCCTCAGCCGAGAGGTAGGCGTTGCGGCTCGACATGGCCAGTCCGTCACGTTCGCGGACGAGCGGGCAACCGACCACCTCGACCGGAAGGTTCAGGTCGGCGGCCATACGGCGGACGACGACGAGCTGCTGATAGTCCTTGCGCCCGAAGTACGCGGTGCAGGGTCCGACGATCGCGAACAGCTTGGCGACGACCGTAGTGACGCCGTCGAAGTGCGTCGGCCGGGTCGCGCCGCACAGCCCTTCGGTGAGTGCGGCGACGTGCACGGTGGTGACGGTCGGCTCGGGGTACATTTCCGCCCCACTCGGGACGAAGAGAACGTCGACGCCCTCGGCCTCCGCTGCTGCCATGTCGCCAGCGAGGTCTCGCGGGTACCCGGCGAGGTCCTCGTTGGCGCCGAACTGCAAGGGGTTCACGAAGATCGTCGTCACGACCAGGTCGTGGTCGACGCGCGCGGCACGCATGAGCGATCGGTGGCCCTCGTGGAAGTAGCCCATCGTGGGGACGAGGCCGACCGTCCCGCCTGCGCGGCGGGCGCGCTCGCAGGCGTCGCGCAGCTCGGCGATGCGTTCGAGGACGATCATGCCTGGAGCTCCTGGAGCTCGGCATCGTCGCGACCGGCGAGCCGGCGCGCTTCGCGCACGAGCGCCCGGTACGCGTCGCGCTCATCGGCAGGGAGCGCGTCGAGGTGGCGCGCGACGGTCTCGTGGTCACCGCGCGCCACCGGCCCCGTGAGGGCATCGGCGGGACCGAGCTCGGAGACGTTTTCCACCGCGCCCCGCACCAACGGCAGGAACGCCTCGAACGGGACGCCCGCGTTCGCGGCCAGCCGCTCGACTTGTCCCAACAGCGCGACGATGTGGTTCGACGCGACGGACGCGGCCGCGTGGTAGCGAACGCGATCGGCAGGGTCGAGCCGGAACGGTCGCATCCTGACCGTGAGCGCGATCCGCTCGACACGCGGCGAGCCGTCGACCGCGCACCACGAGCCCGCCAGGCGGGCGCGTCCCGAGTCACCCGACGGCAGCGTCTGGAGCGGGTGGAGCGAGCCGATCTGGACATCGGGCCGAGCGAGGACCACTCCGTCGAGCTCCTGCAACGTCGACGCGCCGGACAGGTGGATGACGAGCGAGCCCGGGCGCAGCGCCGGCGCCAACGCCGCGGCCGTGTCGGCGATCGCGGCATCCGGTGTGGCAATGACGACGACGTCGGCATCACGACCGGCGTCGGCGACACCAACCGCACGTGCTCCGAGACGAGCGGCGAGCTTCTGCGTAGAAGGCGCGTCGGCGCTCCGACCGGCGACGGCGACAGGTCGCCAGCCGCGATCGGCGAGCGCGAGGGCAACCGCGCTGCCGGCTCGGCCGGGTCCCACGAGCGCGAAAGCTCGGGGCGGACTGGTTGCGTCCACGGTGCGCAGCCTTTCGTTCCGGTCCCGTCGCCGGGTACCGGACTACTGGGTCTGTGGCCGCGCTAACTCTACTTCGCTGCGGCGGACGCCCGCCTCGCCGGCGGGTACCCACGGGGCCAGCATGGGCTCGAGGTCCGCCAGGGGGACCATGACGAACGCCCGCTCGTACAAGCGCGGGTGGGGAACGACCAGGTCGGGCTCGTCCACGTGCTCCTCGCCCACGAGCAGCACGTCGACGTCGAGCGTGCGGGGACCCCAGTGCTCGGCGCGGACCCGCCCCGCGGTGTCCTCCAGCCGCTGCGCGACGTCGAGCAGCTGCCGGGGCGTGAGCTCGGTGTCGACGGCGACCACGGCGTTCAGGTACTCGGGCTGTTCCGGCCCACCCACAGGCTCGGTCTCGTACACGGGTGAGACCGCGACGACCGTGATGCCGTCCGTGGCAGCAAGACCGTCGACCGCGCCTTGCAGGAGGGCAGCGCGGTCGCCCAGGTTCGATCCGAGCCCGAGGTAGGCGCGCCGCAGCGAATCCGCCGGCAACGAGCCGATGCCGTACGAGGCAACAAAGGCGTCGGCGTCGAGGTGCGCCAGGTCGTTCGCGATTCTTTCGGCCAGTGACTCCGCGGCCGCACGATCGGTGCCGGTGGGTATGGCGCGCACAACCGTTCCGGCCGAGCGTTCGCGGACACGCACGACGACGGGAATGTCCTCACGATGGGCGACGCTCACTGGCTCTCCCGAGTCGGGCTCCTCGAGCCGGACGACGAACCGATCGCCTGCGCGCATCGTCGTCGATCAGAGCTTGCGCTCGATGCGCACCGCGACGTGATCGACCATGGCACGGACCGGCGGATGCAGCTTCCGGACCGTCACCGTGGCCGCCGTCACGCGCGGGTCGGCGCCGCACACCTCGGCGATCCGCGTGGCCAACCGCTCGAGGAGGTGGTACTGCTCCGACTTCACGACGCGGCTGACAGCCTCCGAAACGGCCGAGTAATCGACGGTGTCGTCGAGGCGGTCGCTCTCACCCGCCTGGGCGAGGTCGACATCGAGTTCCACGTCCACCTCGAACGGCTGTGGGCGCGCCTGCTCCTCCTGGAGCACACCGTGGACGCCCAGCTCACGAAGTCCTGCGATGACGATCTTGCCCATCCGAATCTCCTACCCACCCGTCGCGCACGCGACGCGCGGGACGCCGACATCGAGCCGCTTCAGGATCGCGCTGAACCCGAGCTGCGCGGCGGCGGGACAGAACTCGGCGGGGTCGGTGTCGTATTCGGCCGCGAAGACCGCCTTGCCCGCGTCGATGAAGGCCTTGTACTTCCTGCACTCTTCGAACTCGAAGCACTGCTCGACCACCGCGAAGTCGAACCTCGGTTCCAGCGCCGTCACCTGCTTGGCATTGTTCTTGAGGCCGACCGCGAGTCCCCGTGCGTGCGCCTCGTCGGCGATGAATCGGTTGTACGACCGCTGATGGCGTGCTTGCAACTTGAATCCGGTCTTGTGCTCGTAGCCGTCGAGGTTGTCGGGCTCGACGCCGTCGCACTGCTTGTCGCGGGCCAGGTCGAGGCGCGCCTGCATGATCGGACGCACCACGGGGCTGCGAATATCGAGCCACCGTTCGGATGCGTAGGGCGGATCGAGCGACTCGCCCAACACGCGGCGCGGGAAGCTGTCGGAGTCGGGACGGCGAACCTCGTGGGAGCCGCCCGAGAAGTAGCAGACGACCTTGCGGCCGGCGACGTGGAGCGCGTCGATCGTCTCCTGCGGCGTGTCGAACAGGTCGATGTCGTAGACCTGGGCGTCGACACTGGTGTCGACGGGGCCGGACAGCTGCCACTGCCACGTGGTGCCCGGGGCGGGCCGCCAGTCGACCCCGGCCGCAGCGCCCGGCGCCTCTCTGATCGCCATACCTCCGAGGGAAATCAGACCGAGCACGATCACCACTGCGTCGGAGGCCGCGCGCCTCGATCGCGGTGCGGTCAAGCCTTCGCCTACCGACCGCGACCGGGCGAGGTCTTCTTGGTCGTGGCCGCTTTCGCCTTCCCGTCGGCCTTGGGCACAGCCTTTGCCTTCGCCTTCCTCGACGCCTTCGGTTTCGCCCGTTCCTTCGGCGAGGCGACGGGCTCCGGCACTGGTCGCGGATGACGGAAGATCCCCTCGTTCACCGTGACGGCGACGATTTCGCGGCCCACCGATCCGAGCTGACGGCCGGTCAGCTTCTCGAGCACGACGATCGCGTGCGGGCCTTCGTGCACGAGACCGGAGTAGAGGAGAAAGCCCGCCACGACGCCGAGCAGCCGGTCGCCGAACTCCTCGTGATGCATCAGGACCCGCTCGGACGGGTCGTCGAGCCAGCGGGCCAGCGTCGTGTACACGTCGCGCAGGCGTTCGGGAAGATCCTCGTGGCGCCCCAGCGGGATGTGCTCGTACGCGAGTCCCGCCTCCTCGTACGCGTGCAGGTTGTGGGGCGAGTCGAGGAGCGACAGCACGTGCGTGAACCCGTTGCCGGCCAGCCAGAGCAGCTCCTCCTGGCGGCGCACCTTGCGGTGGTTGCGGGCGAACCCGCCCGGGCGCTCCGAGATCGCGAACCGTCCGGTGATGACCCACGTGAAATTGCGCGGCTCGAGACCCTGTGCCCAGCGACCCCTCATGCCGCGCCCCGCGCGACCGCGCGCATCGCCTCGAGCAGCCGGATGGCTTGCGTCGCCGGCCTCACATCGTGGACGCGCACGATCGACGCGCCGTGCTCGACGGCCCAGACGACCGTGGCGAGCGTTCCCTCCCCTCGTTCGCCGACGGGCAGGTCGTCGGACCCTTCCGTCGCGCGCGCCAGGACCCTGCCGATGAACGTCTTGCGCGACGTGCCGATCACGAGCGGCGCCGGCACGCGGGGGGCGAGGACCGGCAGCCCGGCAAGTAGTTGGAGGTTGTGCTCGACCGTCTTGCCGAAGCCGATCCCCGGGTCAGCTGCCACCGCGCCGGGCCGGATCCCGGCTGCGTGCGTGGCTTCGATGCGCTCGAGGAGGAAGTCGGCGACTTCCGTGACCACGTCGTCGTACCGGGGATCGAGCTGCATGGTGCGCGGCTCGCCCAACATGTGCATGGCCACGTAGCCGGCACCGGCGCGCGCGGTGACTCCGAGGATGTCGGGGTCGAAGCGGCCCGCCGACACGTCGTTCACGATGACGGCACCGGCGTCGAGGGCAGCCCGGGCGACCGCGGCCTTCGTCGTGTCGATGCTCACCGGCAACCGCGTGGCGGCTATCAGGCCTTTGACGACGGGCAGGACGCGCTCGAGCTCCTCTTCGGCCGGCACCGGCGCCGCGCCGGGTCGGGTGGATTCGCCACCGACGTCGAGCACGTCGGCACCCTGCGCGGCGAGCTCGATGCCGTGCGCGATCGCCGCGCCGGGCTCGACGAACTGGCCGCCGTCGGAGAACGAGTCGGGGGTGACGTTGATCACCCCCATGACGGCCGGCCGCGTGCCGCAGACCCGTTCCCACACGAACACTGGCCGCAGCGTACCGGTCTCCGCCCGACGTGCCTCTTTGGTCGCCGTCGCAAGCTCCGGCTCCTGCGGCGACGGTCGGCAAAGTCGCCGCCGCGGCTCCGGGCGCGAAAACGGCTCTACAGGGCAGCGGGTCTAAGTCCGGAGGCCCATCTGGCCGATGAAGCTCATGGCCTCGGCCCTCGTCGCGGGATTGTCCCTGAACATACCCCGAACGGCGGAGGTGACGGTCAGGGAGCCGGGCTTCTTGATGCCGCGCATCGTCATGCACAGGTGCTCGGCCTCGATCACCACGAACACGTGTGGCGTCAGGATGTCGACGAGGGCGTCGGCGATCTGCGTCGTCAGCCGCTCCTGGACCTGCGGCCGCTTCGCGAACCCGTCGACCATGCGCGCCAGCTTGGACAGCCCAGCGATGCGGCCGTCCTGGTCGGGGATGTACGCCACATGGGCGCGTCCGTGGAAGGGGACGAGGTGATGCTCACAGAAGCTCGTGAGCGGGATGTCGCGCACCATGACCATCTCGTCGTGGTCGGCCTCGAACGTCGTCGTCACATGACAACGGGGGTCTTCGCCCAAGCCGCTGAAAATCTCTTCGTACATCTCGGCGATGCGCCGGGGCGTGTACCGCAGGCCGTCGCGGTCCGGGTCCTCGCCGATGCCTTCGAGGATCTCGCGCACCGCCCGCTCGATGCGCGCCTTGTCGAAGCGGCGCGGCTCGCCTTCGCTGGGGAGAGCGCGGATGCTGTCGCTCATTCAGTTCCCTTCCGCGGGCTCGGGGACGCCTTGTTGTCGCTCGCGGCCGCAGCCGAAGCGCGACCCGTGCCGTCGGAGACAGCGCCGTCCCACAGGCGCACCTCGTTGAAGATCTGCTGCACTCGCTCGGTCTCGAGCGTCTCGTGCTCGATGAGGTCGGTGGCGAGGCGGTCGAGCACCGCCCGGTTCGTCTCCAGGATCTCGCGCGCCGCTTCGTGCGCCCACTGAATAAGCCGGCGCACCTCGTCGTCGATGGTCGCCGCCACCTCGTCCGAGTAGTCGGGCGAGTGGCCGATGTCGCGGCCGAGGAACACCTCGCCCTGGGGTTGCCCGAAGCGCATCGGGCCCAGCGCGTCGCTCATCCCGTACTCAGTGACCATCTGGCGCGCGATCGTCGTGGCGCGTTCGATGTCGTTCGCGGCCCCGGTGGTCGGATCGGCGAAGATCATCTCCTCGGCAGCGCGGCCACCGAGCAGCATCGCGAGCTCATCGGTGAGCTCGCTGCGCGCGACAAGGAACTTGTCTTCTGTCGGCAACGTCAGCGTGTACCCCAACGCACGGCCGCGCGGAATGATCGAAATCTTGTGCACGGGGTCCGTCTTGGGCAACGCGTGGGCGACGAGCGCGTGTCCACCCTCGTGATATGCGATCACGCGCTTTTCGCCGTCGGAGATCAGACGGCTGCGCCGCTCGGGACCAGCCATCACCCGGTCGATGGCCTCCTCGAGCTGCGGCATCCCCACTAGCGTCAGGCCGTGTCGCGCCGAGAGCAGCGCGGCTTCGTTCACGAGGTTCGCGAGGTCCGCTCCCGTGAACCCGGGCGTGCGGCGCGCGATCACGTCGAGGTCGACGCCGTCGGCGAGAGGCTTGCCCCGCGCGTGCACACGCAGGATCGCCTTTCGACCCTCGAGGTCGGGACGGTCGACGACGATCTGACGGTCGAAGCGTCCGGGACGCAGTAGCGCCGGGTCGAGGATGTCGGGCCGGTTCGTCGCCGCGATGAGGATCACGCCGGTCTTCTGGTCGAAACCGTCCATCTCCACGAGCAGCTGGTTGAGGGTTTGCTCCCGCTCGTCGTGCCCGCCGCCGAGGCCCGCGCCGCGGTGACGACCGACGGCGTCGATCTCGTCGACGAAGACGATGGCCGGCGCGGCCGACTTCGCCTGCTCGAACAGGTCGCGCACCCGAGAGGCGCCGACGCCGACGAACATCTCGACGAAGTCAGATCCGCTGATCGAGAAGAAGGGCACGCCCGCCTCGCCCGCGACCGCCTTGGCCAGCAGCGTCTTGCCCGTGCCCGGCGGCCCGAACAACAGGACGCCCTTGGGGATCTTCGCCCCGATGTCGCGGAACTTCTCCGGCGCCTCGAGGAACTCCTTGATCTCCTGGAGCTCCTCGACCGCTTCGTCGAGGCCGGCGACGTCCGCGAACGTCGTTTTGGGTTGGTCCTTCGTGACCGTCTTCGCCCGCGACTTCCCGAAGCCCATGAGCCGGCCGCCGCCTTGCACCCGGCTCAGCATGAACAGAACGATCCCGATCAGCAGGATGAACGGCAACCAGCCCAGCAACAGCCCGACCCAGGCGCTGTCCTTCTGGCTGTCGACGTCGAACTTCACGTCGGCGGCCACGAGGTTCCTGGTGATCTGTTCGGTGTATCCCTCGGGGAACTTGACCTCGTACGCGGTGCTGTCCTTCAGCTCGCCTCGCACCTCGTGGTCCTTGTCGAGCAGCGTCGCCGACGCGACCTTCCCGTCGGCGAGCCTCGTCTCGTACCGGTCGAGTGGGATGCGTGTACGCGACGGGCTCGTGTCGATGAACTGCCACGCCACGACCGCCAGCACGATGCCGATGAGGAGAGAGAAGAGGAAGCTGCGGCGGAGCTTGGTCACGGCCACTCCTGGCGGGGGACCGAGCCAGGGTATCCCGGCCTTACACCGCGCTTTTCGCCACGATTGGCGCCGGACAGTGCAGTCGGTGCGCCGCCGCCGGACTCATCGGCGGCGGACTCAGACAGTGCGCTCATCGGCCTTCGCCTTCGCCGCAGCCCGATTCGCGCAAACTCGCCGCTCGCCGACGGCCCGGCGTCGGCGCGTGGGTTCGCATCCGGCGCCCGGAAGGCGTGAGCAGGGTGCCGTGCCTCCGTTAGGTGCTCAGCGGGCCCGTGTACTGGTAGACGGCGGGGAGGTTGCGGTAGCGCTCACCTACGTCGAGGCCGTAGCCGACGACGAAGTCGGGCGGGATGGTGAACCCGACGTACCGCAGGTCGAGCTCCCTGCGCTGCAGCCCCTTCTTCAGCAGCAGCGCACACACTTCGAGCGACGCGGGACCGCGCGCGGCGAGGTTCTTGCGCAGGTACGCGAGCGTGAGGCCGGAATCGACGATGTCCTCGACGATGAGCACGTGGCGGTCGCTCAGATCGATCTCGAGGTCCTTCTCGATTCGTACGACCCCGCTGGTGCGGGTGGCCGAGCCGTACGATGAGACGGCCATGAAGTCGAACTCGACCGGCAGGTCGATGGCGCGGGACAGGTCACTCATGAACACGAAGGCGCCCTTGAGGACACCGACGAGAAGCGGGGGATGGTCGGCATAGTCGGAGGTGATCTCCTTGCCCAGCTCCGCTACCCGCTGCTGGAGCTCCTCGGCCCCGACGACCAGCGGACCCAGATGCGGATCGTCCACGTGTGCCGCTCCCCTGTCCTGCCCGCGGTTGTCACGCACGCTAGTCGTGTCGCTCAAAATGCAACACACCGGCGCTGCAGCGGACGCGCCGGCCACCGGCCAGGTCGACGGCGCGCCGCTCGCGGCGCGCGACTGCCAGCACCTCGTCGACCTCATCGAGCGACGGCGGCGGCGGGCCGAGCCAGCACCGCACCGCACGGCGCGCCAGCGGCAGCGGCAGCGCGGCGAGGTCGCGGGCCCCGGCGCCGGCCTCCCCCGGCCAGGCCGAGCGGGCCAGGCCGTCGAGCAGCTCCGACTCCGATCGCAGCACATCGGCCTGCCGGACGAGCACCGGGGTGAGGTCCCGATCGGCGATCTTCTCGAGCAGAGGCAGGACCTCGTGGCGGATCCAGTTCCGCCGGAACGCGAGGTCCTGGTTGGACGGGTCGCTCACCGGAACGAGGGCGCGTTTCCTGCACACTTCCTGGAGATCGGCTCGGCGCACGCCAAGCAGCGGGCGCACGACGTGTCCGCGCCGCGAGGGCATGCCCGCCAGCCCGGCCGCTCCGCTGCCTCGTAACAGGTTCAGCAGCACCGTCTCCGCCTGGTCGTCAGCCGTGTGCCCGACCATCACGGCCGTGGCGCGGTGTGCAGCGCGTGCATCTTCGAGCGCGTCGTAACGCGCGCTACGCGCCCGGGCTTCGAGGTTCGCGCCCAGCTCCACGGTGACGTGCCGTGTGTCGAAGCCCGCTCCGAGCCGGGAGGCAGCATCGGCGACGACTTCGGCCTCATGGGCGCCGGCCTCGCGGATCCCGTGGTCGACGTAGACGGCGATTGGTTCGAGGCCGGCGTCGACCGCCAGCGCCAGGAGCGCGAGCGAATCCGGTCCGCCCGAGCACCCGACGACGACGGGCGCCGTCACGTCGTCCGGAACGAGCAGACGAACCGGGGTCGGCGCCACCGGCTCCGTCAGGACGTCGCCGACGACCCGCTCGGACCGGCGCGGGCGTCGAGAAGCGAGCCCTGCCGGAGCAGCGCGAGGAGCTCGTTCGTTCCCTTGAGCCCGAGCTTGCGCCCGATCCGACGCAGGCTCGCGTACACGTTGCTGCGGCTGATGCCGAGTTGCTGCGCCACGACGGTCACGGGCGTGCGCGTCGAGAGCGCTTCCAGCAGGTGACGCTGCTTCGGGGTGAGCTCGCCGACGCGGTCTCGTGCCGCGCGGATACGCGGTGCGGGGCTCGGCGATGTCGGTGAGTGCTCGAGCCGAGTCAGTCGCACGCGCGGCTCGGCCGGTTCGCCGTCGCCCGGAGTGCCCGTCTTCTCGTAGCGGGCGAGCGCTTCGAGCGACTCGGCCTGCACCTTGCGCCGCAGCTCACGCTCCGGAGGCGCGGACGCGTGCAGCGTCTGCTCGAGCGCGTCCACCAGGTCGCGTGGGTCGAACGGTTTGGTGATGTATTGCAATGCCCCGTGGATGCCGCCTCGCAGGCGCGACTCCGGCTCGTCGGCGGCAGTCATCATGAAGACGGGGATCTCGGACAGATCGCTCCGACTGCCGGCCTTGAGCTCCTCCAGCACCGCCCAGCCGTCGACATCCGGCATGCGCACGTCGAGGAACAACGCGTCGGGCGCCTCGTCGCGCACGCGGGCGAGCGCTTCCGCGCCATCAGCCGCGGTGTTCACGCGGTATCCCGCTTGCTCGAGGTTGATGCGTACGAGCTCGCGGATGTCGGGTTCGTCGTCGACGACTAGCACCAAGGCCATCGCCGGCAACGTTAGCTTCCGCGAAGATTCACGCCACTCGTCGCAGCCACTCCGACGGCCGCGCGAGTTCGTCGACCGTGGGCAATGACTCGGGGCTGCGCCAGGCGGCGTCGATCGCACGTGGCCCGCCCTCGCGCTCGACCGCCGTGACGAACTCTTCCCCGACCTCGTACTGCCTGAGCTTCGACTCGAATCCGAGCAACTTGTACAAAATGCCGGTGATGCCACGATTGCGACGACGCGCCTGGAGTACGCGGGCCATGCGCTCCTGCCCGGCGACGTGCAGGCGCCCCAGCTCGTTCATCACCGTGTTGCCGTGCCCTTCGAGCAGGGACATCAACGCCTGGACCTTCGCGAGCACGCCGCGCTGCTCGGGTGATGCGAGAAGCGCGACAAGCCCGCCGTCATCGAGTGGGTTATGGCCCTTGCGCAGCTCGTCGGCGGCGCGAATCATCGCCTGCACGAGCCGACCGGGATCAGGGTCGACGATGGCGAGCGCCTCGTCGATGAGCGAGAGGAAATAGCGCTTCATCCAAGGGACGGCGGTGAACTGGGCCCGGTGCGTCACCTCGTGAATGGCGATCCAGAGACGGAAATCGCGCGGCCGGAACGCATACCGTTTCTCGAGGGCGAGGATGTTCGGGCCGACGTAATAGACGGCGTCGCTGGCGCCCGGCGCAGTCGGGTCCTCCGGGACGAGCAGGTCGTACTGCCCGAGCACACGCTGGGCCATGAATCCGAGCAGCATGCCCAACTCGGTGCCGGCGACGCGACGTCCGATCGGCGCGATCGGGCTGCGGGCCATGCGCTCGCCGACGCGTTCGGTGAGCGGCTGGAGAAGGCGCCGCATCGACGCGACGTTCGCCTGCACCCACTGGGGCCGGTCGAGCACGCGCGCAACCGCCGTCCCGGGCGCGCGCAGCCCGCTGAAGTCGCCGACGAGCTGCTCGGCTTCGCTCGTGACCGCCGAGAAGTCAGGCGGCAAGGAGCCGCCGAGGTACGACGAGGCAATGGGCTCGCGTCCCGCGAACCGGCGCGCCACGCGCTCGGCGAGGGCCCAGTCGACGGGCTCGGGCGGCGCGGCCGTCTCGGTCTGCGTCACTTGCGTACCGGTCGGCCGCGGTACTTCGGTCGGAGAACCCGAACGTAGTAACCGGCGGCCAGAGCGAAGAGGAAGAGGACGGCGCCGACCAGAAGGAGCGGCCCGATCCAGTAGAACCACATGTACCGGTCGTCGGCGAGCACGGGCCCGGCCCCCGCGGGCGCGGCCATGACAGCGAATGCGACAAGCATCACGATCGGCAGCGCGGTGATGCGGACGAACTTCACGGACGGCGCCTCCTGGGCGGCAAGAGCGTCTCCGTCATCGTAGAGCGGTGGGCGTTGACTCCCCGGGTCGATGGCGATCTTTGTTCGTGCCGTCAGATGCGCTCCGGGCCCCCGGGCTGTTCCTCGGGGATGGGGGAGCTCAGACCGATCGCCTCGGCGATCCGGCGTTTCAGGGCGGGGGGCACCTCGTCGCGACACTTCGACGCGATCACCTGGCGGAGCTCGATCTCGAAGTCGAAACCCTCGGCGCACGGGGGACAGTCGTCGAGGTGATGAGTTATCGCCTGGCGCCTCCAGACCGTGAGCTCACCGTCGAGGTATTCGTAGAGGCGAACAATCGCTTCGTCGCAGTCCATTCGCTCCCTGTTATCCCCCCGCTCGATCGGCCGCCGGGTGAAGACCCCGCTCCCCCGCGTACTCCCATAACGCCTTCTGCAGCTGCCTTCTTCCTCGGTGCAGCCGGCTCATCACGGTCCCGATCGGGACGTCCATGATCTCGGCGATTTCCTTGTACGAGAACCCCTCGACGTCGGCGAGGAGCACCGCCATCCGGAACTGCTCGGGGAGCGCTTCGAGCGCCTCCTTCACCAGCGCGTCGGGGATCGCGTCGAGCACCTCCGCCTCCGGCGTGCGGTCGGCGTTGGCGGCCTCGAGGCCGCCCAGCCGGCGGTACAAGTAGAAGTCCTCGGTGTCGTCCAGGTCGATCTCGTCCGGCCGCCGCTTCTTCGCCCGGTACGTGTTGATGAAGGTGTTCGTGAGGATCTTGTAGAGCCACGCTTTGAGGTTGGTGCCCTCACGGAACCCGCCGAACCCCCGGTACGCGCGCAAGTACGTCTCCTGAACGAGGTCCTCTGCGTCGCTTGGGTTGCGGGTCATGCGCAGCGCGGCCGAGTACAACGCCGACATGTACGGCATCGCGAGCTCGGCGAACTGCGCCTGATCGGCCATGCGGTCCAGGCTACGCCGGGCGTCAAACGAGCATCGGAACGGCGAGCACCGCGGTTAGCTCGGGACGACTCTCGAGATGGCGTCATTGCCGCTGCCAGCGTCGGTCGTGACGTAGACGTTCCCGTCGGGGCCGGGACCGTGCTGCGGAGTCAGACTTCCGTTCGCCAGGATCGGCGCCGCGGACGAGACGTTCCCGTTGACGTCAAGGAGCGTTACGCGTATCCGCGAGCGAGTAAGGCCTAGCCGCCGACTTGCGGGGAATCCACGACCGCCCGGGTCGTGCACAGGCCCTCGGTCGGGGTGCGGGGCGAGATCTTGGCGATGGCCGCCACTACGGTGCACTCCATCCCCAGGACGTTCGGATGCAACGGCGCCGCTCCTGAAAAGCCGATGATCGGCTCCACCCATCGGACGCCCGAGGGCTGGCATGCGTCATGACCGACACTCTTCGCGAAGGCGTCGACGAGCTTGGCCTTCGTGGCTTTGGCTTGCGTCGCGAGCTCGGCGTTGAGTTCGTGCTGCTTGGCCCGGAGATACGGCAAATCGGCGTCCGCGAACGGAACCTGCGGCCAGCAACCGGAGCCGGTCTCGGGAAGAATCGAGAGATAGTTGACGACGAAGACCCGCGCTTTCGGTGACTGTTTGCGTATGCCGGCGAGCACGTCACCGACCTTTGGTCCGGCCTTGGCGATGCGGTCCGTGATCTCGTCGGTGGAGCCCTGGACGTAGCGGTCCTGGCACGGTCTGGACGACCGGTCGGCGGTGGCGCACGCCCGGATGATCTCCCCGAAGCCGATGTCGTTGCCGCCGATGCCGATCGTCACAAGCTGGGTGGATTTGTCGAGGCGATCGAACTGTGGCGGGTTGGCCGGGCCCGGGTTCACGTTCTGCGGCGCGGTCATGTCCTCGGTCCCGGCACCGCTGCAGCTCGCGTCGCGAAACACCGATACCTTCAGCACCGCTGCGATCAGGTGGGGGTAGTTGTGATCCGATCGGAGGCACCCGGGCGGGTCCTGCTCCTGCGTGGCGATGAGCGGACCGGCGGTGTACGAGTCGCCGAGCGCGACGTACCTGCTCGTCTGCCCGACCGCAGGTGTCGCGTCCGGCATGGTGAGTACGGCGACGGCAGTGATTGCGCCCGCGATCGCGGCCCGGCGGAGCACGGATCAGGCCTTGGCCGGCTGCGTCGGGCCCGGCATCTCGAGACCGAGACCACTCTGCTGCATGGGTGACCTTTCTCTCGATGCGCGGGCGCAGCCGAACCGTAGCGGGCCAGCCGTCGCGGCCCGGGTCGGCGGTGATCCCGGGCCGTCACGGCTCCTCGCTTTGCCTAGCGCAGACCGAGCTTGCGTGAGCACTCGGGCCAGGCGCCCCACCCCTGGCCGGCGCGCACGCGTTCGGCCACGATGATCTGCTGCTCACGCGTGGCCAGATCCGCGCGCGGCGCGAACTGGCCGCCGCCGAAGCGGATCCAGGTCGCGGGCAGGAACTGCAGCCCGCCGAAGAACCCGTTCCCGGTGTTGATCCGCCACTGCCCGCTGCTCTCGCACTGGGCGAGCTTGTCCCACACCGTGTTGGAGCCGAACCGGCCGAGCTTGCAGCCGGCGACGATCGCGACGAGCACGACGGCGACCGCGCCGCGCCGAATCAAGGACTTGATCTGCATGAATCTCTCCCTCGTCGTGGGCTCACAGAAGAGCCGGCCGTCGGGGAAGAGCGGGGCGATGTACGCGCGGTGGCGCGACGAATGCCGCGCCAATCGGGCGGGGAACTGGGCGGAAGATTACGTGGGGGCGACGCGGAAGGAAAGGCTTCGCCCGGTGCGGGTGCCGGGCTCGGTCGTCCCGGACCCCGTGAGGGCCGTCCGCACGCAGGTTCGCGGACGCTGCCGTTAGCCGAGCGTCTCGAGCACCGCGCCCAGTTCAGCGAGGCTGGCCAGGTTGTGACCCGACACGAGCAGGTCGACGTGAGGTAGTGCGGCCTGCATGCCACGCGTCGCAGGCTCGTAAGCGGGACCCGACTTCAGCGGGTTGACCCAGATCACGCGGTAAGCGAGCCGGCGCAAGCGCGCCATCGCGCCCGCCAACACCTCGGGATCGCCCCGCTCGAGGCCGTCCGAACACAACACGACGACCGCGCCGCGGCACGCACCGCGCCACGCCCAGTTGTGCAAGTACTCGCGCACCGAGTCGCCGATGCGGGTGCCGCCCTCCCAGTCGACGACGGTGTCGGCCGCCTGGCGCAGCGCCTCGTCGGGGTCCCGTTGGGCGAGCGCGCCCGAGACGTGTGTGAGGCGGGTGCCGAAGCAGAAGACCTCGACGCGGGCCGGCCCGTGCGCGACCGCGTACGCGAACTGGAGCAGGGCGCGTGAGTACGACGACATCGACCCCGAGACGTCGAGCAGGAGCACGAGTCGCCGAGGCCGGACGCGGTGGCGCCGCTGCGGGATCGGGAGAACAGCGGCGCCGTGACGGACCTGGGCGCGCAGCGCGCGCCGGAGGTCCGGGCGGACGCCTTTTCTCGCCCGTGCCGTACGCCGCGTGCGCCGCATCGGAGTGGCGATCACGAGCCCGGCCATGAGCCGGCCGATGGCGGTGAGCTCGTCGGGGTCGCAGTCGGCGAAGTCCTTGGCGCGCAACAGCTCGACGTCCGAAGCGCCGTGTCCGACTGCCGCATCCGCGGCGAGTCGACGTTCACCGCCGGCCGTAGGGACGAGCGAGTCCACGGTCACGTGCGGGGCGTCGACGGGCGGCTCGCCGTCGGCGGTGACGACCACGTGCGGGCCGGTTGCGCCGAGGAAGTAACGCGCGAACGTGTCGTCGTAGACGGCGAGGTCGTCGTGGCGAGAGATGAGGCACGCCCGTCCCGCCCAGTAGACGTCGCGCAGGTCGGCGGGGTCGAGGAGTGCGAGCCCACGGCAGAACGAGAGGATCTGTCCGGTCCCTACGGGAAGTCCGGCCGCTCGCAGCTCGCGGCCGAACCCCGCGAGCGCAGGCAGCACCGCGACTCCGCCGTCGCTGTCAGTCATCCGCAAGGACGCGGCCGAGGTCGTCGCGGACTCGTACGAGGTCGTCGTGGTCCTTGACGACCGTCCCGAGCGTCACGTCGACGGTGTCGCGCTCCAGACGCGAGGCCCCGAGGAAGGCGAGCGCCTTGGCCCACTCGATGGTCTCCGCGACGCCGGGTCGCTTCACCAAGTCGAGCGTACGGATCTGCTCGACGGCGGTCGCAACCCGGCGCGCGAGCTCGCCGGGAACCCCCGGCGCCCGGGCGGCGAGGATCTCGACCTCCCGGTCGACCGAGGGGTAGTCGATCCAGTGGTAGAGGCAGCGTCGTTTGAGCGCGTCGTGCAGCTCACGGGTCCGGTTCGAGGTGAGCACGACCGCGGGCGGGCGGTCAGCGTGGATCGTGCCGAGCTCGGGCACGGTGACCTGGAAGTCGGAGAGCATCTCGAGGAGGAACGCCTCGAACTCGTCGTCGGCACGGTCGATCTCGTCGACGAGCAGCACGGCCCGGTCGCCGGCCCGCAACGCCCGCAGCAGCGGGCGCTCGAGAAGGAAGCGCGGTCCGAAGATCTCGTCGGCGGCTCCTTCGCGAAGCTCTCCCCCTTCTTGCAGCAGCCGGACGTACAGCAGCTGGCGGGTGTAGTCCCACTCGTAGAGCGCCTGGTTGGCGTCGATGCCCTCGTAGCACTGGAGGCGCACGAGCTCGGCGCCCACCGCCGGCGCCAATGCCTTGGCGACCTCGGTCTTGCCCACGCCCGCCTCGCCCTCGAGCA
>JBKOWY010000160.1:0-3476 GCA_046724655.1 Actinomycetota bacterium | reverse complement strand
CGGCGGCATTTTTCTTGCGGCGCCGTTCCCGGGGGTGGGCGACGACCCCCGGATATCCTCGTCGCCCCGGGCGCTTAGCTCAGCGGGAGAGCGCTGCCTTCACACGGCAGAGGTCACTGGTTCGAAACCAGTAGCGCCCACTGCGGCAGATCAAGTTCCGTCGGTCGCGGGGGTCATCTCCGCCTGGTCGGGCGTCTCTGCCCAGCTCGCGAGGAGGTTCAGCGCCTCTTCGGATTTCGAGCCGGGCTCGGCGGTGTACGTCAGGATGGTGAGACCGGTGTCGGCCCTGAGCTCCATCATCTCGAACGTCAGGCTGAGATCGCCGACGACCGGGTGGTGAAAGTCCTTGACGCCCTTCTGGTGGATGCGGACGTTGTGGGCGGCCCATCGGGTGCGGAACGTGTCGCTTTGCGTCGACAGCTCTCCGACGAGGTCTGACAGGCCACGGTCGTATGGGTCCCGCCCGGCTTCGGAACGCAGGATGGCCACGGTGTCGTTCGCGGCACGCTCCCAGTCGCCGTAGAAGTCGTGCCCTCGCGGGTTGAGGAAGATGAACCGGGCGTGGTTGACCGGCCGGACTGGGTCGACGTACATCTCCGAGTAGAGTGCGCGCCCGAGCGGGTTCGTGGCGAGGATGTCCAAGCGGCCGTTCACCACGAGCGCGGGCGCGCCGGTGATCGCGTCGAGCATGTGTTGCACGCTTGGCCGGACCCGCTGCTTGGTCGGGCGGCGACGGGTTCTCGCCGTCGTGCCCGCCGGCCGTGCGAGATCGAAGAGGTGCGCACGCTCGGCCTCGTCGAGTTGAAGCGCACGGGCCAGCGCCTCCAGCACGCTTTCGGAGACCCCGCGCATGTTCCCGCGCTCGAGTCGGGTGTAGTAGTCGACGCTGACTCCGGCGAGCAGCGCGACTTCCTCCCGGCGAAGCCCTGGAACGCGGCGGCTGTCGCCGTAGACCGGCAGATCCACCTGGTCCGGCGTGATCTTGGCTCGCCTGGACGTTAGGAATTCGCGGATCTCGTTCTTTGTGTCCACAGCACGACGGTAACTCCGCCCCGCCGGCGCTGGGGAGCCCTGCCAGTACCTGGCTCAACAGGGACTCTCACTCCAGCACTCCGCGGTGCTTCCCTGTGAGCATGACTCAGATCCCAGAAAGGGAGCACATTGCCATGAAGCACATTTCGTTGGACGGACTCGACGTTTCTCGCATCGGACTCGGCACGATGGCGATGTCCGGCTACTACCTCGACCCGGATAGCAGCGACGCCGAATCGATCCGCACCATCCACCGAGCACTCGACCTGGGCGTCACCCACGTCGACACCGCCGAGATCTACGGCCCCTACGCGAACGAGGAACTCGTCGGCCGCGCCCTCAAGGGGCGCCGCGACGAGGTCGTCGTAGCGACCAAGTTCGGCCTGGTGTCGCACTCCGGCGAAGGCCCCGGGGTGCTCGACAGCAGCCCGGCGAACATCCGGATCGCGGTCGAGGGCTCCCTGAAGCGGCTGGGTACCGACCGCATCGACCTCTACTACCAGCACCGCGTCGACCCGAACACTCCCATCGAGGACACCGTCGGCGCCCTGGCCGAGCTGGTGGCCGGGGGAAAGGTCCTGCATATCGGCCTCTCCGAGGCCGGACCCGACACGATCCGCCGCGCCCACGCCGTGCACCCGATCGCCGCGCTGCAGACCGAGTACTCCCTGTGGACCCGTGATCCCGAGGCCGAGCTGTTGCCGCTGCTGCGCGAGCTCGGCATCGGCTTCGTGCCCTACTCGCCGCTCGGTCACGGCTTCCTCACCGGCAAGATCCGCTCCCCCAAGGACCTCGCCGACGACGACTGGCGCAAGACCAATCCGCGCTTCACCGAGGGCAACTTCGAGAAGAACCTCCGCATCGTCGACGAGGTCGAGGCCGTCGCCTCAGAGGTCGGCGCCACACCGGCGCAGGTCGCTCTCGCATGGCTGCTCGCGCAGGGCGACGACATCGCCCCGATCCCCGGCACCAAGCGCGTCCCCCGGGTCGAGGAGAACACGGCAGCCGACGGCATCGAGCTGAGCGCGGAGCAGATCGAACGCCTCAACGATCTCGCCCCGGCCACCGGCGAACGCCACGACGAGACGAACATGGCCGCCATCGACCGCTGACCACGTCATGGGGTGGCGCCGCTGCCGTGCCCGCCGGCGCATGGCCGGAACCCCATCCTTGCGTGCCTCGATGATCTGCTCGGACATCGCGACCTACAGCGAGGGACAGGCGCATGGCAGACGAAGAGTTCAAGAAGGCGTTGGAGGCCAGGCGAGAGATCGAGTTCACGGTCACCGGCCGAACGTCCGGCCGCGAGATCTCCAACCCCGTGTCGTTCGTGCGGGACGGCGAGAAGCTGAATCTTCTGCCGGTGAGGGGATCGGTGGTTTGTCAACCGGGTCTGGCCCGAGCGTGCTCAGGTGATTTGGCCCCTGGGCTAGAGCCCACCCGCGCCCCGGGTTCTCGATCGAGGCGGTTCACACTGCCGCACGGGTGAACGTCACATGCGTGACTCCGCTGGGCGAGGAGGTGGCCTCGACCTGGTAGTCCTTCTCGAGGCCCTCCAGACCGTCCCAGAGGCGTACGCCCCGGCCGAGCAGGATCGGGACCACCACGATGTGCATGTGGTCGACGAGCCCGGCAGCAACGAAGTCGCGGATCATGGTGGGACCCCCGCCAATGCGGACGTCCTGGCCGCCCGCAGCCTCGCGGGCCGTCTCAAGCGCCTCGGCAGGCGAAGCGTCGATGAAGTGGAACGTCGTGCCACCCTCCATCTCGATCGACGGGCGCGGGTGATGGGTGAGGACGAACGTCGGTGTGTGGAACGGCGGGTTGGGACCCCACCAGCCCTTCCACTCCGGGTCCTCGTGCCATCCGGGCGGGCCGAACTTCCCGGCACCCATGATCTCGGCGCCGATTCCAGCAGCGAACAGCCGCAAGAAGACGTCGTCGACGCCGCCGCTGCCGCCGGGCTGGCCGACCCTCTCACCCCACCACCCGGTGACGAACATCCACTCGTGCAGCCTCTCGCCAGCGTGACCGAACGGTGCATCGAGGCTCTGACCCTCGCCGGTGGCGAACCCGTCGAGCGAGACAGAGATCTGTTGGACGCGGACGAGTGACATGGCTCGTGCTCCTTCGGTAATTGGGGGGTCAGTTGTCGTAGGTGGTGTGGAAACGGAGGTTGGTCGCGGCATTCGGGTCATCGCGGCCCAGGTTCTCCAGCTTGCGCATGGACCCGCCCGCGACGTCGTAGAGGCGGGTGCCGTCGCCGAGGAGCCGCGGAGACATCGGTTCACTCCTTGTGTTGGTCGCCAGTTAGACGGTGCGAGCCGGATCAACTCATCGGCGGAATTCATACCCGCCTTGAGGTGAGGACGCGCAACGCGGAGTTGGCCGCCAGCACCCGACGCCATGGAGTCAGGGACGCCGGGCTATGCGGAGCTGCTCGA
>JBKOWY010000014.1:0-11475 GCA_046724655.1 Actinomycetota bacterium | reverse complement strand
ACGACGCCCGCCGCATGGCCGATGCCGGGTACGACGCCGTGCTCGTGGGCGAGGCGCTGGCGCGCGGTGACAACCCGGTCGCGCTCGTACAGGCCATGAGCGAGCATCAGGTGCAACCCAGGGGGTAACCAGTGACTCGATTCGTCCTCAGCGAGCAGCAGATCCCGACGGCGTGGTTCAACGTGCTGCCCGTGCTACCCGAGCCGCTGCAGCCGCCGCTGCATCCCGCGACGCGCGAGCCGGTCGGGCCGGATGATCTCGCACCGCTGTTCCCGATGGCGCTCATCGGCCAGGAGGTGTCGACCGACCAGTGGATCGACATCCCGGGGGAGGTGCTGGACGTCCTGCGGACGTGGCGTCCGACGCCACTCGTGCGCGCCGAACGGCTCGAGGCCGTGCTCGGCACGACCGCGCGCATCTATTACAAGGACGAGTCGATCTCACCCGCCGGCTCGCACAAGCCCAACACCGCCGCTGCGCAGGCCTTCTACAACCACGCTGACGGCGCACGGCGGCTGACCACCGAAACGGGTGCCGGTCAATGGGGGAGCGCCTTGGCGTTCGCGTGCGCCCAGTTCGACCTCGAGTGCAAGGTCTACATGGTGCGCGCGTCGTACAACCAGAAGCCGTACCGCAAGATCCTGATGGAGGTCTGGGGCGCCGAAGTCGTCCCGTCACCCGTCGACCAGCCCGACCATCCGGGCTCGCTGGGCCTGGCGATCAGCGACGCAGTCCGCGACGCCGCCGGTCGCGACGACACGCACTACTCGCTCGGATCGGTGCTGAACCACGTCTTGTTGCATCAGACGATCATCGGGCTCGAGGCGAAGGAGCAGCTCGCGCTGGCGGGCGACCCGACCCCTGACGTCGTGATCGGATGTTGCGGCGGTGGATCCAACCTGAGCGGTATCGCGCTGCCGTTCGTACCCGACGAACGTGTGCGCCTCGTCGCCGCCGAGCCGTCGTCGTGCCCGACCCTGACCGAGGGCGTGTTCGACTACGACTTCGGAGACACCGCCGGTATGACGCCGCTCCTCGCGATGTACACGCTCGGCCACGAGTTCGTGCCACCTCCCATCCACGCCGGCGGGCTGCGATACCACGGCGACGCGCCGATCGTCTCGAGCCTCGTGCGCAGCGGGCGCATGGAAGCAGTGGCGTATCCGCAGGGCAAGACGTTCGAGGCGGCGATGCAGTTCGCCAACGCCGAAGGCAAGGTGCCTGCCCCCGAGACCGGGCACGCGATCCGGGCGGTGGTCGACGAGGCACTAGCGGCCAAGGAGAGCGGTGAGGAGCGCGTGATTCTCTTCAACTACAGCGGGCACGGCCTGCTCGACCTGTCGGCCTACGACGACTACCTCAACACCCGTCTGGTGGATGCATAGGGGGCGGTCCCCCAATCGCCGCTGGCCGTGAGGTACCAATAGAGAGGAGAACCACCGGCGCGAGGGCAGGCACCATGTTCGTCAAGATCTGCGGCATCACGAACGAGGAGGACGCCCTCCTCGCCGTCGCTCTCGGAGCCGACGCGCTCGGGTTCGTGTTCGCGCCCGGAAGCCCGCGGATGGTCACGCCCGACGAGGCCAAGAGCATCGTGAAGCGGTTGCCTTACGACGAGGTGCTCACCGTCGGCGTGTTCCGCGACGAACGACCCCAGCGGGTGACCGAGGTCGTGAACAAGGTCGGCCTCAAGGCGGCGCAGCTGCACGGCCGCGAGCCGCACGACGAGGTTGTGTACGTGCGCCAGCGTGTGCAGTACGTCATCCAGGCGTTCACGGCCGGCGATCCCGCGCTCGAGATGGCGGCCCAAGGTCCCGCCGACGTCGTGTTGATCGACGCGCCGACCCCTGGCTCGGGGCGCACCTTCGACTGGGTCCAGGTCCAAGGCGCGCTCGAAGGCGCCCGGCTCCTGCTCGCCGGCGGGCTGACGCCCGAGAACGTCGCCGACGCGATCTTCTACGTGCAGCCGTGGGGTGTCGACGTGTCCACTGGCGTCGAGACCGCGCCCGGGAGCGGCCGCAAGGACCCGCGCAAGCTGCGCCGCTTCATCAAGGCCGCCCGCCTCGCCAGCTCGATCATCGAGGGCGAGGGTCGCAAGGGCGGCGGCACCACCCCGTACGACTGGCAAGCCGAGGGAGTCTGAGCCGACCTCCCCGTACAATCCGCCCATGACCGCACCTGCGCGCGGCGAGGTCGCGCGGCTCGATCCGCCTGGGCCGGAGCCGGTCGGGCTCGGACGCTTCGGCGAGTTTGGCGGCCGGTTCGTCCCCGAGACACTCGTCCCGGCCCTCGAGGAGCTGGAGGGGGAGTTCCGGGCCGCGTGGGCCGACGACGAGTACCGCGCCGAGTTCGCGCACCTGCTCACGCATTACGCCGGACGGCCGACCCCCGTCACCGAATGTCGCCGGCTCTCCGATCGTCTCGGCGTGCGCGTCCTGCTCAAGCGCGAGGACCTGACGCACACGGGCTCGCACAAGATCAACAACGTCCTCGGCCAGTCGTTGCTCACGCGTCGCATGCGCAAGCAACGGGTCATCGCCGAGACCGGCGCCGGTCAGCACGGTGTCGCGACGGCGACCGCGGCGGCGCTGTTCGGCCTCGAGTGCGTCGTGTTCATGGGATCCGTCGACGTCGAGCGCCAGGCCCTCAACGTGTTTCGCATGAAGCTGCTCGGCGCCGAGGTCGTGCCGGTCGAGTCGGGGAGCGCCACGCTGAAGGACGCCATCAACGAGACGCTGCGTGATTGGGTCGCCAGCGTCGAGACGACGCACTACTGCATCGGCTCGGTGGTCGGTCCGCACCCGTTCCCGTGGATGGTGCGGGAGTTCCAGCGCATCGTCGGCGACGAGGCCCGTGAGCAGTGCCGCGTGCTCCTGGGCGGCGCCGACCCTGATTACGTCGTTGCGTGCGTCGGCGGCGGCTCCAACGCCATCGGTACCTTCGCCGGTTTCGTCGACCTCCCCGATGTCCGCCTCGTCGGCGTCGAGGCCGGGGGCCTCGGCCCCGAGTCCGGGAAGCACGGCGCGTCGGTGAACCGGGGCGTCCCCGGCGTCCTCCACGGCGCGCGGTCGCTGTTCCTCCAGGACGAGGACGGCCAGATCCGTGAGGCGCACTCGATCAGCGCCGGGCTCGACTATCCCGGCGTCGGCCCGGAGCACGCGCAGCTCGCCGCCACCGGGCGGGCCGAGTACGCCTTCGCCACCGACGAGGAGGCACTCGAGGGCTTCCAGCTCTTGTCCGTCACCGAAGGCATCACGCCGGCGCTCGAGCCCGCCCACGCGATCGCCTGGCTCGCGCGGGAAGCCGGTCGATCCGTGCCACGCGGTGCGACCGTGCTCGTGACGCTGTCCGGCCGGGGCGACAAGGACGCAACCCAGGTCGCCGAGAAGCTGGGCGGCGAGGAGCTGTCGTGAGGCTCGAGTCGCAGTTGCGCGAACGACGCCGCGCCGGACGCTCGCTACTCGTCCCCTACGTCACCGGCGGGCTCGGCCCCGGGTGGCTCGACGTCGTGCGCGGGGTAGCCGACGCCGGGGCCGACGCCGTCGAGATCGGCATCCCGTTCTCCGACCCGGTGATGGACGGGCGCACGATCCAGGAGGCGTCGCAGCGCGCGATCGAGCTCGGCGCGACGCCGGCGAAGATCGTGGCCGAGGCGGCACAGCTCGACGTGGGAGTCCCGCTGATCGTGATGATCTATTACAACCTCGTCGCGCACGCGGGCGTCGAGCGGTTCGCCGCTCAGCTCGCCGACGCGCAGATCGACGGGGCAATCGTGCCCGACCTGCCGTTCGACGAGCTCGATGGTTGGGGCGACGCCGCCGATGCCGCGGGTGTCGAGACCGTTCTCCTTGCCGCGCCCACCACACCCGACGACCGGCTCCGTGCCATTTGCGAGCGGTCGCGCGGGTTCGTCTACGGCGTGTCCCTGCTCGGTGTCACCGGTGAACGCGCCCATCTCGCCGACCACGCAGCCGAGATGGGTCGCCGCCTCAAAGCGACGACCGACACGCCCGTCCTTCTCGGCGTCGGCATCTCGACGCCCGAACAGGCAGTGGTCGCGGCACGCGCTGCCGATGGTGTGATAGTTGGAAGCGCGCTCGTCCGGCGCTTGCTCACGGGCGGCGGGCCGGAGGAGGCCGCCGGCTTCGTCGGCCGGCTGCGCGCCGCGCTCGACGACGCGCAAGGAGCCTGAAGGAGCCCATGGTGGAGACCCGCACGTTCGAGCTCGAAACCTCCGACGGGCCGATGGCCGTCTACGAAGCTCGCCCCCACGGCGACGCCAAAGGCGCGGTGATCGTGATCCAGGAGGCGTTCGGCGTGAACGACCACATCGAGGAGGTGACGCGCCGCTTCGCCGACGCCGGCGATCACGCGGTCGCGCCGCATCTTTTCCACCGCGCCGGCGGTGGCACGGCGCCGTACGGCGACTTCTCGAAAGTGATGCCGCTCTACGACAAGCTCGACGACGGCGGGATCCTCGTGGACCTGGAGGCCACGCTCGAGTACCTGGATCAAGCGGGCTGGCGCGACGAACAGATCGGCATCGTGGGGTTCTGCTTCGGCGGACGGGTCACGTTCCTCGCCGCGTTGCGTCGAAAGCTGGGTGCCGCGGTCGGCTTCTACGGCGGCGGCATCGTGACCCAGCGCTTCCCGCAGTTCCCCGCCCTCGTCGGCGCGGCCGCGGAGCTGCAGACGCCGTGGCTCGGCCTGTTCGGCGAGCAGGACGATTCCATCCCGGTCGAGGACGTCGAGCAGCTCCGCAAGGCGCTCCGGGAGGCGTCGGTCGCGACCGACATCGTCCTCTATCCCGGTGCCGGACACGCATTTCACAACGACCAACGCGATGCGTACCGCGAGGCGCAGGCCAAGGACGCCTGGTCCCGTACGCTCGAGTGGCTCGATCGCCACCTCGGGGCAGCCAACGCATGAAAGACATGGAAGACGCGCCCGCCACGGACTGTGACCTGTGCGAAGCGGCGCGGATCACACCCTGGTACCACGAGGACGAGGTCTGCTGGATCGCCGAGTGCGAGATCTGCGCAGTGCCGATGGTGGTCTGGCGCAAGCACGGAGAGGAGCCCTCGGCCGCCGAGCTCGAGCACATGCTCGACCGTCTCGCTCGCGTGGCGGCGGACCAGCTGACCGTCGAGCACTACGTCGACGACAACATGCGCAACATCCCCGACCACTTCCATGCGCACGCTCGGCCCCGCGGTGGCTTCTTCGGGCACGGGTTCCGAAGGGACAAGCAGACGGCGGAGTGAGCGGCGCCGAGCGAAGCTCGGTCCTGTCGGCGTCGGAAGCCTCGCCGCAGCGGCGCTAGCGTGAGCTTGCGGCAGGCGCTCAATCCGAGTGGCTTGCCCGTGCGTAGTCACGATGTGGGCTGTTTCCGACGATGCGCTCCTCGCCGGCCTGGCGACAGGGGACTCCGACGCGGCCGCGGCCTTCGTGCAACGATTCCAGCGCCGGGTCTTCGGCCTGGCGGTGACGATCGTCGGCGACCGGCGGGCCGCCGAGGACATCGCCCAGGAGGCATTCGTGCGGGCGTGGCGTCACGCCGGCGCCTACGACTCGCGACGAGGGACCGTCGCGACCTGGCTCCTCACGATTACGCGCAATCTCGCCATCGACTCGGTCCGGGTGCGGCGTCCGGTTGTCATCGATCCCGATTCGATCCTGGCCTTGAACCTGAGCGACGCCGGTCGACTTCCCGACGAGCTGGCGACACTGCGCGACGACGCCGACCGGCTCTGCGCAGCGCTGGCGCAGCTCCCGCCCGAGCAGCGTCGCGCCCTCGTCATGGCGGGCTTGCTCGGTCACACGGCGCGCGAGGTCAGCGAGGCGGAGGACATCCCGCTCGGCACGGCGAAGACGCGCATTCGCACCGGGCTCCTGCGTCTGCGCTCTGCGCTCACCGAGGAACGCGCCGAGTGATGGTGGACGGGTGACCCCCCTCGGCTGCGCGGAGGTGCGAGAGCTCGCGCCGGAGCTCGCGCTCGGCATCGTCGCAGGGCCCCAACGAGCGGACGCCCTACAGCATGCGAGCGAGTGCGGCCCGTGCCGCGTCCTGGTCGGCGAGCTGGCCGAAGCGGGCGACGCGCTTCCGCTCCTCGCCGCCGAGGCCGAACCGCCGCCCGGGTTCGAGGAACGGGTGCTCTCGGCACTGAAGGCGCCACGGCGTCGCACCCGGCGGCGAATCGCCGCCGCCCTCGGCGTCGCCGCCGCCGCGGCCGCGATCGTGAGCATTGTCGGCGTGCGCATCGTGGAGAGCACGCAGGAGGACGCGACGCTATCCGCGCGTGCCGCGAGCCAGGTCCGATCGATCGAGATGACAGGCGCCAACGGGCTGCATGCCGGCAGCATGTTCGTCACCGACGGAAAGCCCGCAACCATCGTCATGAACGTCAACTACGGGGTTCCGGCGGGCACGTACGGCATCGAGTTACGCACCGGGTCGACCGCGAAACGCATTGGCGACATGCGCATCCGAGACGACGGGCGGGGGTCCTGGGCTGCAGTTACGCGGCTGCCAACTACCGACGGCGGTTCGATCGTCCTCGTGGACGACAAGGGAGCGGTTGTGTGTGAGGGGCGCGTCACACCGGTGAGCTGATTCCGAAACTGCCGATCAGCGCACGGGTTGGCCGATCCCGATCAGGTTTCCCTCGCTGTCGCGGAACCAGGCCGCCCTTTCGCCGACGCCCTTGGACGGATAGTTGCCGTCGACGTCGGCGATGCCGTTCACTGTTCGCAGGCCGGGCACGTCGACCTCCTCGAACACCACGCCCTGGCTCCGCAGCTGCTCGACGACGGCCTCGATGTCGTCGACTTCGAACGCCATCTGCGTATGGGTGCCCGACGGCGCGCCACCCGACGCGAAGAGCGCAAAGTGGCCGCTGCGGCAGCGGTAGTGCAACCCGCCCGGTCGTTCTTCGGCTGGTTCGAGACCGAGCTTCCCGGCATAGAACGCGCGCGCCCGTTCGAGGTCCTGCGCCGGGAGGCGGGTCGCGACATCAGCATTCTCGAGTGGGTTCATGTGGGTACGACCTCCCGCGCCGCCACAACTCATCGTCGGGGCAGCGGATTCTCTAGCCCGGCGCCAATAGCCGCTCCTTCAGGAACGTGAGCACCCGCTCGAGCGCAGCCCGGGTGGGGTGGCCGGGCTCGTCGACGAGATCGAGCGTCAGCACCGAGTGCGCGAACCTCTTGATCCCGTGTGGGTTGCCAGGTGACGAATCGATCTCGACCGCGATGAACGCGTCGCCCAGCTCGCGGCGCAATGTTTCGAACCGTTCCGGCGGCACGGCGGGATCGGCGGTGAATCGGAGCCCGAGTACGCACGCGCCCTGGGCGGCGCGTTCCTTGACTCGCGCGAAGTCGGCGTCGCTGATGCCCACGGCGGCCCTGTGTTTCGCGCTCACGGGGAACGGCAGCGAGGGCTGGCTGAGGACGGGCGCCAGCATCGTGTCGTCGACCATCATCCCGAGCGCGAACCCTCCCGTGAAGCACATGCCGACGGCCCCGACGCCGGGACCGCCGCACTCGGCGTGGGCGCGGGCGGCAAGTCGCCGCAGCCATCCGGTGATCGGGCTGGTGCGGTCGAGCGCCAGGCTCGCAAACTCGCGTGCGACACAGACACGCGGCATCGTGCGGAACGTGTATCCCCAACCGAACTTCTTGCCGGGTGTTCCGAACAGCGAGGGCATGTAGACGGTGAACCCGGCGTCGACAACGCGGCGGCCGAACGCGATCACTTCGGGATGGAGGCCGGGGACCTCGTGGATGACGATCACGGCGGGACCAGTGCCGGCTCGGAACACCGGGCGGCTCAGGCCGTCGTGAGTGAAGGTCGATTCGGCGAAGCCCGCCAGGGGGCTCTCGGGCACCGGGCTTCATACCTCCGACGGGCTGATGTCGTCGAGCTTGCGATCGGCGGTTTCGGGGAGCCATGGCATCACAAAGGCGGCTGCGAGCAACGGCGCGATGCCGCAGATGGCGATGGCGGGGCCGAGGCCCCCGACGAATTCGTCGATATTCGTCGCGAGCAGGAGGCCGGCTGCGGAGCCCGCGACCGCGCACACGAGTAGCAGCGCGTTCGATGTGCCCCGGACCTCGGTCGGGAACAGCTCGGTGTCGAACGCGGCCAGGACGATCGCGGCGCCACTTGCGGCAAGGATCGCGAACGTGGACGCAAGCCATAGGACGGCGCCGTCGCCGAGGAAGAAGATCATCTGGAACACGGTGGCCACCGCAAGCCCGACGATCGCGACCGGGCGGCGCCCGCGCGTCTCCGCGAGCTTGCCGGCGATCAGGATGCCCAACAGGCCGGGCAAGCCGCCGGTCACCCCTCGGAACAGTGCGATCAGGCTGTTCGAGAATCCGTGCTCGTCTGTCAAGAAACGGTTCATGAGCTGGGCCGACGGCGCGCTGAAGAAGTTCGTGAGGAACGCGGCCAGCGCGAGCAGCAGGAACCGGTGGCCGTACGCGCGGTCGAACAAATTGCGGAGACGGCCTCGCCGCGCTGCCCGGCGGGCGAGATCCACGTACCTCCCGGTCTCACGCAGGCTGCGGGCGAGGCGGGGGAGCAACAGAATCGACGCCGCGCTGATGGCGAAGGCGATCCGCCACGATTGCTCCGCGATGTCGGAGATCGGCAGGAGCACGACGGCGATCGCGAAACCGGCGCCGTAGGCGAGGGCGAGCATCGACAACGCGTAGGCCCGCGCACCCTCGGGTGCTTCCTCGACGGCGGCGATACCGGCAACGACGAGCGCCGCGTTCACGAACGCTCGGGTCAGCACTTGCGCTCCGGTGAAGACCGCGAAGCTCGGCGCGATCGCTGAAATCGCGTTGGTGGCACACGCTCCGCCGAAGCAGATCAGCAAGAGCCGGCGGCGGCCCTGCCGGTCGGCGAGCGCGCTCGCGACGAGTGAGACGAGGACGCCGCCTCTCGACACGGCCAGGGCGACGCCGAGTGTCCGCGTCGATTCCCCGAACGTCTCGGTCACCGGGTCGGCGGTCTGACCGAACAACGCGCCGCCGAAGTTCGCCAGCGCCGCGATCGCGGCCAGCGTGGCGAGAAACCTGATCGCGTCGGGGTCGAACGGGACAGGCGGCAGGAGGCGGGAGCGGCGCCGAGGCTCGGGCGCCGGGCGGTCCTCGACGGCGGCGGCGAGCCGGGCCGCGTGGTATCGCAGCGCGCGCCGTTCGCCTTGTCGCAGGAATGGTCCCAGGAACCACTGGAAGTACGGCACGTACGTCGGGTTCTCGACGCCGAGCGCGACCTCGGTGCCGTCCGTGCCTGAGCGACGTAGCTCGAGGCGGAGCTGCGTGCTGGTGTCGGCCCAGTCAGGTACTGGCCCGGTGAGTACGCCGTCGGCTGCGGGAGCGACCCCTAGGACGCGCTCGGCTGCCTCGCGAACCACTGTGGGCGGTGCATCGACGCTGATGAGCACAGGTCGAGGCACGTGCGGCATGCTACGGCCTTTATTCGCGACGACCGTTGCAAAGGACGCTCATGCCCAAGCTGAAGCCCGGTGACACAGCGCCTGACTTCGCGCTCCGTGACCAGCGCGGAAAGACCGTGAAGCTCAAGGACCTCAGAGGCAAGAAGGTGGTCGTCTACTTCTACCCGAAGGCGGATACGCCTGGGTGCACCACCCAGGCGTGTTCGATCCGCGACGCCGAGCCCGACCTGAAGAAGTTGAAGGCGAAGGTGGTGGGCATCAGCCCCGATACGCCCGAGAAGCAGAAGAAATTCGACGAGAAGTACGGTCTCGGCTTCCCGCTCCTCGCCGACGATGGGCACAAGGTCGCGCAAGCGTGGGGAACGTGGGGCAAGAAGTCGCTCTACGGACGCAGCTTCATGGGCATCATCCGCTCGGCGTTCGTCGTCGACGAGAAAGGCAAGATCGCCGACGCGTTCTACAAGGTCAGCCCGAAGGCGACTGTCCCGAAAGTGACCGAGGCGCTCGAGGCGTAATGCGGTTGACCGGCGGGCGTCATGCGCCGATGGCGTGGAACCCTCCATCGACGTGAAGCATCTCGCCGGTCGTGGCCGGGAAGAGATCGGAGAGCAACGCGACGCACGCCTTTGCTACGGGCTCGGTGTTCTGGATGTCCCAGCCCAGCGGCGCCCGCTCGGCCCACACCGACTCGAACTGCTCGAAGCCTGGGATGCTGCGCGCTGCGATCGTCCGGATCGGACCGGCGCAGACGAGGTTCACCCGGATCCCCTTGGGCCCGAGATCGCGAGCCAGGTATCGCGCGGTCGATTCGAAGGCGCTTTTCGCCACGCCCATCCAGTCGTAGACGGGCCACGCGTGCGTGTTGTCGAAGTCGAGTCCGACGACCGATCCCCCCTCGCCCATGAGTGGGAGGGCGGCGACGGTCAGCGACTTGAGTGAGTACGCAGAGACTTGGAGCGCGACTGCGACGTCTTCCCACGGCGCGGTGAGGAAGCCGCCACCCAAGCACGACTCGGGCGCGAAGCCGATCGCGTGCAGCACGCCGTCGAGGCGCCCGCCGACGCGCTCGGCGAGCGCGTCGAGGTCTTCGGTGTTCGTGACGTCGAGCTCAACGACTTCCGGCGGCGAGGGCAGCCGTTTGGCGGCTCGCTGTGTGAGGCTCATCACCCGGCCGAACGAGGTCAGCACGACCTCGGCACCTTCTTCCTGCACGAGCTTGGCCACGCCGAAGGCGATCGACGAATCGTTGAGAACGCCGGTGACGAGGATCCGTTTGCCGTCGAGCAGCATGCCCCGTCGCCCTGCTCAGAGCGGAGAGTTCGAATGGCGTCGCGCCGGGCGCTCTTCCCGCTTCGTTCGGAGCCGCTCCAGCGCCGCCGCCAGCGCGCGCCGCGTGTCCTGCGGCGTGATGACTTCGTCCACGTATCCCCGCTCCGCCGCCAGGTACGGACTCAGGAAACGGACGTCGTACTCGCGCTCGAGCGCGACCTGCTCGGCTTGGCGCGCCTGCTCGCCATCCGCGGCGCGGAGCCGCTTCCCGTGCAGGATCTGCACCGCGCCGCGGGCGCCCATGACGGCGATCTCGGCGCTGGGCCATGCGCAGTACCAGTCGTTGCCGAGGGTCTTCGAGTCCATCACGATGTAGGCGCCACCGTATGCCTTGCGGAGTGCGACGCAGAGTCTCGGCACGGTGGCCGCGGCGTACGCGTGCACGAGTTGGGCGCCGTGACGGATCATCCCGCGCCATTCGAGGTCGGTGCCGGGTTCGAACCCGGGCGTGTCGACGAAGGTCACCAACGGCACGTTGAACGCATCGCACCACTGCACGAACCGGGCACCCTTGCGGGAAGCGTCGATGTCGAGCGTCCCGGCCCGTTGGCTGGGCTGGCTCGCGAGGACACCGATCGGCTGTCCACCGAGGCGCGCGAGCGCGGTCACGAGATTCGGTGCGTGGCGAGCTCGCAGCTCGAAAAGGCTGCCTGCATCGATGACGTCGCTGATGACGTCC
>JBKOWY010000072.1:0-50020 GCA_046724655.1 Actinomycetota bacterium | reverse complement strand
CAAGCCCGCGATCTTGACGTTGTCGGGCAGCGGCGTCTTGTAGGACCACACGAGGTCCTCGAAGGTCTCGCCGCCGGCATCGACCGACCAGTACTGGGCGAAGCCCTTGTAGGCACAGCCGGTCGTGGTGTCGGTCGGGGTGAGCAGGTCCATGCGGACGTCGACCTTCGGGATGTAGTACCGGGTCGGGAGGTGGGTCTCGAACAGCAAGGTGGGCTGGTGCGTGTCGGCGATCTTCACGCCGTTCACCTCGACTTCGACGTGGCGCGAGCTGTGCAGGATGTCGATTCGCGTGTACGGGTCGTGGGGGTGGACGTAGACCTCCTCGTCCTCCTCGAACCAGGTGTCCATGGCGTCCCAGTCGAAGCGGATCAGTCCCCGGAGCTCCTCGACCGGCGACTCGGGGTAATACCAGGCGGCGTCTTCGACCTCTCGGTCTCCGCCTTTGACATTGAAGTTGTGGGCTTCGCCCCGGCTCGTCGAGCGCCTCGTGTGCCCATTGGCGCTCAGCAGCTCCATGCGCACGTCCGCCTGCGGGAAGTAGTAGGCGGGGTAGTAGGGGACCTCCCATACGAGCTTGGGGCGCTTCGTGTCGGCGATGAGCTCACCGCCCAGGTACGCGCGCACCCGCTTGGGCCCGTTCTCGATCCGAACTCGTTCCCGTGTCTCCGGCATCGCAGCCCCCACTGGTCGATCGGGCGTCTCTTTGCCAACCGAAACCCTCGTCATCACTGTTCCCCGACCCGTCAGTCCCGTTACGCCAGTGGCGGCCCCGGCGGCAATGCATCGGGGGACCGCCAGGTCCTGAGGAACTCCTCGGCCATGGCGCTCGCAGCGGCGAACGGCCGGCTGATGTCGCCGGCGCAGGCGCGCACGAGCTCGCCAATCGTCTTCTCCACGCGCTCGAGCACCTCCTCTTGTGACGCACTGGCGGGTGACGTGTACCCGACGACGGCGGCCGCGTTGCACACGAAGTCGGCGTGGGCGGCGATCCCACGACTTTCAAGTGCAGCCAGACCGGCCGCCGTGTACGGCACGTTCGCCGCCGGCACCACCGCGCCCGCCATGACGCGCGCCGCCCGCTGCTCGTCGAGCACCCCGACTCGGGCCCCCGGAACCAGCACGTCGGCGTCGACCTCGAACAACGCCTTGCGCGGCAGACGCTGGCGCCCGAGCTCCGACACGAGCTGGTCGCCGTGCGCCGTGCGTGCCTCCCAGAGCTCGTCGAGGCCCAGGCCGGCCGGGTCGGCGACGCACCCCGCCAGGGTGGAGATCGCGACGACGCGACCGCCGCGGCGGGTCATTTCGCGGGCGATCCCGGCGCCGACCTTGCCGAAGCCCTCGACCGCGACGGTCCGGTCATCGAGGCCGCCGAGGGCGACGTCGGCCGCCACCGCGACGCCGAAGCCGGTGAGGACGTCCTCGAACGCCACCCCGTCCACGACGGAGTTCACGACATGAGGCTCCCAGTTGGCCGGGCGCAGGGACGCGAAATCGGCCTCGTAGGTGCCCAGATCGGGTCCCGTTGCGAACCGCCGCGACTCCACCAAAGTACGGATCTCGTCGCAGTACCGCGCCATCGCCGTTGCACGCTCGTCTTCATTCGCGCGGACCAAGCCCTTCGCGCCACCCAGCGGGTGCCCGAGCACGGCGAATTTGTACGTCATCGCGCGCGCCAACAGCGCGCCTTCCGATTCGGTCACGTCCGGCGCGAGGCGGGTCCCACCTGCGTTGTGCGGCGCGTCTTCGAGGTCGAAAACAACGAAGGCATCGACATCCTGCAACCGGAGAACTTCCACGTCCTCTCCTTCTTTCGCCCTCGCGAGCTCGGGCTTTGCGGCGACGGTCGGCGAAGCCGCCGCCGCCGCGGGAGCCTACGGGCGCGTCCGTGCCAGGTGCTCGACGAACCACTGCGCCGCGAGCTCCGACACCCTCTCGAGGGCGCCGGGCTCCTCGAAGAGATGCGTGGCACCGGGAACGACCTCGATACGGTGCTCGCACCGCAAATCCCGGGCCGCTTCGCGGTTCAACTCGAGGACGGCTTCGTCGCGCCCGCCCACGATGAGCAAGGTGGGCGCGCGCACCGCGCCGAGCCGCTCCCGGGCGAGGTCGGGACGGCCGCCACGCGACACGATTGCCTCGACCGGTGACCAGGGCTCGGCCGCTGCCCACAGCGCTGCCGCCGCACCGGTGCTGGCGCCGAAGTACCCGAGTGGCAGGTCGTCGCGCGCGGGCTGGTCCATCAGCCACTTCGTCGCCGCTCCCAGCCGCTCCCCGAGCAGAGGGATGTCGAAGATGTTGGCGCGATCGGTCTCCTCGTCCGGCGATAGCAGATCGAACAACAGGGTCCCGAGGCCCGCGTCATTGAGGGCGCGGGCCACGGCCTGATTGCGCGGGCTGTGCCGGCCGCTGCCGCTTCCGTGCGCGAACAGCACGATGCCGATCGCCCCGGACGGGACGGTCAAGTGCCCCGGCAGTCCCCGCCGGCCGGCCGGGATCTCGATCTCTTCGTCCATCTCTATGTCGCCTCCGCGAGTTCCCTCGTCAGCTCGGCTGATAGCGAGCAGGTCGACGACCTCTTGGTCCGATGTGGGCGTGAAGTCCATGTACCACCCGCCGATGGCGAAGAACGGTTCCGGCGTCTCCAGCGCGACGACCTCGTCGGCTTCTCGGGACAGCGCGGTGACGGTGTCGGGTGGTGCAACTGGAACTGCGAGCACGACGCGCGCCGCGCCGCGCTCGCGTGCGACGCGGATGGCGGCGCGAGCAGTCCCGCCGGTTGCGAGGCCGTCGTCGACGATGATCACCGTGCGACCTGTCAACGGGACAGCCGGGCGCCCACCTCGCAAGCGCGCCGATCGCAGCTGCACCTCGGCCCGCTCTCGAGCCTCGACCTCGGCCAGCTGTGCGTCGGTCACACCCGCCTCGCGCAGCACCTCGGGGTTCAGGACACGGACCCCGTCCTCGCCGACCGCGCCCATCCCCAGCTCGGGCTGGAAAGGGACGCCCAGTTTTCGCACCACCAGCACGTCGAGCGGTGCGTCGAGCGCACGCGCCACCTCGAACGCCACCGGCACGCCGCCGCGCGGGAGCCCGAGGACGAGTGGCCGCGAGCTCCGTAGCCCCGAGAGCCGCTCGGCCAGCCGCCGGCCTGCCTCGCGCCGGTCCCGGAAGGGCATGCGGCCCCCATGATGGCCTACGTATCGGAGCGCGGTCAGCCTCGCCCGAAGCTCTGCCGAATATGTGCCAACAGTGACCTTCGGCCCTGTTGACCGGTTGAAATGCGACGTACCTTCCGGGTGTGCGGGAGCTTCATGATTTCGTCCCGATCGACGAGGCGTTCGAGCAGGCCGGGAGCGTGCTGGTCTCGGACGGGAGCGAATGGCTCACGAAGCTGGCGTCCGTCGCCCTCAGTGGGTCCGAACGGGTCGCCGTCGAGTTCGGCGATGCGCGCATGATCGAGCGCAGCGTCGTCGTTCCCGTGCGCTGGTCGGCCGACAACGGTCCGTTCCGGACGCTCGACGGCGATCTGCGTCTCGATCCGATGCCGACGCAACGCTCGCATCTGAGCTTCTACGGTTCGTACGAGGTGTCGCCGAACGGGAACGACGAGACCACTGATCAGTACCTGACCGAATCGGCCGTTCGTCGCTTCATGGTCGAGGTTGCCGCCGTGCTCGAGCGCGGTGGTAGCGCGGCGACCTAGAGATCTCAGGCCAGCGGCACCCGCCATTCGACCACCGTGCCACCGCGTCGGTTGGCTTTGCGCGCCGTGAAGCTGCCGCCGAGCTGCTCAGCTCGGTGCTGCATGTTGTCGAGCCCGCTCGTCCGTTCGAGCCGATCGGGGAGCCCGACGCCATCGTCCTCGACGCGGAGGACGACGTCGGAGCCCGCCTGGACCAGCACGTCGACCTTGGAAGCACGAGCGTGCTTGGCGACGTTCGACAGCGCCTCCTGGAGCGCCGCGAGCAGATGCTCGGCGATCTCGTCCGTGACGACCACGTCGATCGGACCGTCGAGCTTGAGTTCGGGCGAGAAGCCGAGCGCTTCGCGTGCACCGTCGGCTTGGGCGAAGATGTCGACGCGCAGGCCGCGGTTCGTGGGCCGCTCGAGTGCGAAGATCGTGTACCGGATCTCGCGGATCGTCTCGTCCAAGTCCTCGATCGCGTGCGAGATCCTCGTGGCCACCTCGGTCCGCTCGGTGAGTGGGAGCGCAGTCTGGAGCGCCATCCCCGCCGCGAACAGTCGCTGGATCACCTTGTCATGCAGGTCGCGCGCGATTCGCTCTCGCTCCTCGAGGAGTGCGATGTTCGAGAGCCTGTTCCGCAGCCGATCGTTGTCGACGGCGACGCCTGCCGCGGAGGCGAGCGCCACCGCGACCTGTTCGTCCTCGTCGTTGAACTCGTCGGCGCCCACCTTCTCGGCCACGTAGAGGTTGCCGATGGCGTCCTGTCCCCGGACGGGGACGCCGAGGAACGACCGCATCGTCGGATGGTTCTCAGGGAAACCCTGGGCGTCCGAGTGCGTGCTGATATCACGCGTGCGCAGGGGCTTCGGATCGGTGGTCAGCCTCCCGAGGACGCCGTGGAACTCCGGGAGCCGGCCGATGGCCTGCTCAGTGGCCTCGTCCACACCCACTGTGACGAGCTCGCTCAGCCGACCGTCATCACCCAGAACCCCCAGGGCTCCGTAGCGAGCCTCCACCAGCTTGCACGTCGACTCGATGATCCCTTGCAGGACACTGGGTAGGCTCTGCTCCGAGCCGATTTTGAGCATCGCGTCGAGCAATTGCTGGAGGCGTGCGTCGAACGTGCCGGCGCTAGCCACTGTTGGTCATTTTGATCCGAAAGCACCCTTTGAGCAACATATTGCGCGTTTTCCTGCTAGACGACCACGAGGTGGTGCGACGCGGCCTCAAGGAGCTCCTCGAGGCCGACGGCGACGTCGAGGTGGTCGGCGAGGCCGGCACCGCCGAGCAGGCGCTGGCGCGGATCCCGCCTACGAATCCTCATGTCGCCGTCCTCGACGTGCGCTTGCCCGACGGTGACGGCATCGAGGTGTGCCGGGAGGTGCGCTCGCGTCATCCGGGGATCCATTGCCTGATGCTCACCTCTTTCACGGACGACGAGGCGCTCTTGCAGTCGATGCTTGCCGGCGCCTCGGGCTACGTCGCGAAGCAGATCCGAGGCGCCGACATCGTCGACGCCGTGCGCCGCGTCGCCGACGGGCAATCTCTGCTCGATCCGGCGGTCGCAGCCCGCGCGCGTGACCGGTTGCGGGCCGAGCCCGAAGAGGACGAGCGGCTGGCGCGGCTCAGCGCGCAGGAGCGCACGATCCTGGCGCTCATTGCCGACGGTCTGACGAACCGGCAGATCGCTGAGCGCCTCAATCTCGCCGAGAAGACGGTCAAGAACTACGTGTCGAACCTGCTCGCGAAGATGGGTATGGAGCGCCGTACCCAGGCGGCCGTGTTCGCCGCCCGGCTGGGAAGCCGAACGGACGACCGCGACGGCAGCTGACCCAACGGGCGCCGGCCGCGACTGGCGCCCGCCTCCGCGTGACTTCCTGACCAAAGCTCTCAGCCTTGGGCGTAGAGCATGCCGAACCGGTTGGTCAGTGCGCGGTTCGTGCCCATGCGGTGGGTGTACTCGTCGCTCACGCGCTTGAACTGGCCCGACTCGAGGCCTTGCTGCTGGGCCCACTGGTCGACCTCCGCCTCGTCCTTGAGCCCCGCGCCGGCGAGCGCCTTGCAGAGCTTGGCGTACTGCTCGAGCGTGACGCCCTCGACGGGCTCGAAGCCGGGGTCGTTGGGGTCGACGGTGCTCTCCGTGAGCCCCGCCTGCAGGTCGGCCGCCTGTGCCTCGGCAGCCTGCTTCGCCGCCGGCGCCGCCTTGGCGGCCTCGGTCGCGCTGCCGAGGGTGCTCTTGATGTCCTTGAAGAAGCCCACTGTGATGTCCTCTCTCTCTGAGGTTGGTCTGGGTTGGGTCGCTCGGTACGAGGCGCTACATCGCCGCCTGTGACATGAGCGTGCCGATTCGGGTGGTGACGTGCTGGTACTGCTGCATCCGCTGCGTCCAGCCCATCGACACGTCACCCCAGGTGCCGGGCTTCACGCCGTTGTTCGTCACGTACGCCTCGACGTTCTCCGGTCCCATCACGCTGTTCTTCTGAAGGCCACCCATGATCCGGGCGTAGGTGTCGCAGTCGACGCCTTCGATTGGAGCGAAGGCGGGATCGTTGGGGTCGTAGCCGACCTGGCCCGACTGGATGCCCGCCATCTCGTCCCCCATCTGCTTGGCGGACTTGGCGGCCTCGGTCGCGCTGCCGAGCGTGCTCTTGATGTCCTTGAAGAAGCCCACGGGCCTGCCTCCTGGTCGTCGTGCCGGGCGGACGCCCGCCGTCGCTCTCAGGGTGACCGTCCGCCGGCCCAGCCGCCTGAGTAGGGCCTACTCATTTCCGCGGCCGCACCTTTGAGTAGCTGCTACTCAGGCGGCCGAGGTCGAGTGCGCGGTTTGATACCTAAGGCACAACAGCGTGCGATCCAGGAGCGGACCGTGGGATTCTTCAAGAAGGACAAAGCCGAAAAGAAGCCCAAGGACGACGGGAGCGACAAGTCCTGGGGCCAGATCTTCCGCGACATGCCGAAGATGCCGACTACCCGGGACATGGCCCAGGGCACCGCCAACGCCGCCTCCTACATGAAGAACCTGGCGTCCCAGGGCGACCGCGGGCGGCTTCGATCGACCGGGCTCAAAGGCACCGCCACCATCCACCAGTTCCGCGACACCGGAAGCAGGGTGGGGATGAACCCCGTGATCCAGATCGAGCTCATGGTCCACGTCGAGGGCCGGCCCGATTACCCGGTGACGCATCAGGAGTCGATGGCGCCCATCGTCGTCAACGGTCTGAGCAGCGGGAAGCAGCTGGTCTGCCACGTCAACCCCGACGACCCGACCGAGATGGCCATCGACTTCTAGCGCGTCCATCTGAGCCGGCGCTTGGGGACGGCTCAGACGTCGCGCACGATTTCTTCTCGCACGACCTGGCAGGGGTCGGAGTCCTCGCGCAGACCGAGGTAGGCGGGATTGCGGACGACCCCCGCGCTCGTCCATTCGGTGAATCGGACCTCGGCCACGAGCTCCGGCTCCACGAACACGGCGTCCTTGACGCGGGGTTTGGGAGTGAACGGGCTGGTGTCACGCCGCAGCGGCTCGAGCAGGTCGAGCAGCCGCTTGATCTCGGTGCCGGTGAACCCCGTACCGACCCGACCCGCGTAGCGCAGACGCGCCCCCGGCTCCGTCGACTCGTAATAGCCGATCAGGAGCGCGCCCAGGCTTGCGCGCATGCCCTGCCCGGGGACCCAGCCGCCGATCACGAACTCTTGACTGCACTGGTTCTTCACCTTCAGCCAGGCTCGTGACCGGTGCCCGGGCTCGTAGACGCTGTCGAGGCGCTTGGCGACCACACCTTCGAGCCCAAGCCCGCGGCTCGCCTCGAGCAGCGCGGCGCCGTCGCCTTCGTGCGCAGCGGGCGTCTGCCATGACGCTCCTTGCAACCCGAGCTCGTCGAGCAGCTTTCGCCGTTCCCGGTACGGCAGCGAGATCGTCGAATGGCCGTCGAGCCACAAGAGGTCGAACAGCACGTACACGACCGGAACCTCGCCCATGAGGCGGCGCACCGCGCGCTCGTTCGAGACGTGCATGCGTCGTTGGAGTCGTTCGAAGCTCGGACGCTCGCCGTCGAACGCGACGATCTCGCCGTCGAGGACCGCCGGCGTCGCGCCCAGCGCGGGACCGAGCCCCCGCAACTCGGGATAGCGCGGCGTGATGTCGTTGCCGCGGCGGCCCTCGAACCGGGCGCGGCCGGCGTCGACGTAGGCGATGGCACGCACGCCGTCCCACTTGATCTCGAACGCGTACTTCTCCTCGTTGCGGGGGAGATCCGCAAGCGTGGCGAGCATCGGTGCGATGTGCTCCGGCATCGGCTCGCGGTTCGGGTCCTCCGGCGGGTCCATCCGGTGGATCATCCAGTTGTCGCCATCGGTCTGGAACAGCGCGTAGCGACCGCGGGCTCGGTGGCCGTGCAGGGTCACGATCACCTCGTCGTTTTCCAGCTTGTGCGCCTCGTACGTGCCGCGGTCCCAGATGCGCATCGTCCCGGCGCCGTATTCGCCCTTCGGGATCTCGCCCTCGAAGTCGAGGTATTCGAGCGGGTGGTCCTCGGTGTGGACCGCGAGGTTGTTGCGTTTCGGGTCGGGTGGCACGCCCCGGGGGAGGGCCCACGACAGCAGCACCCCGTCGTGCTCGAGTCGCAGGTCCCAGTGCAGGCGGCGGGCGTGATGCTCCTGGATCACGAAGCGTCCCGCGGCGCCGTCGGGCTCGGGAGCACCGGCAGGCTCGGGCGTCGACCCGAAGTCGCGCTTGGCCCGATACCGGTCCAGACGATCGGGGGAATCTCGTCGCTTGCGGGCGCTCACCCCACCATGGTGGCCTCTCCGTGCGTTGGGTCAGAAACCTCGCGTATGGCGCCGGTTTGCGACCCGACGCCGTCTCAGGGGATCTGTCGCCGCAGCAAGACCGTGGTCCCGGACGCGGAGGGTGCGATCACCACCTCGTCCACGAGGCTGCGCATCACGGTCAGACCCCGACCCCGCTGGTCGGTTCGGCTCGGCGACCGCCAGTGCCCTTCGTCCTGCACGACGACGAGCAACCCCTCGTCGTCTCGACGGGCCCGAACGATGACATCACCGGCGCCGTTGCGGTAGGCGTGCTCGACCACGTTGGCGGCCGCCTCGTGGGCGGCGAGCGCCAAGTCTGCCGCCACGTCTGGCGGCGCATCCTGGCCCGCGAGCCACGCAGCGAGCGCGTGACGAACGCTCCGTAGTTCCTCGGCCCGGGCCGGGATCCGAAACTCGAATTCGTCCGATCCCTGCGACGGGCGAGCGGGGCCCGGATGTTGTTCCGGGGCCACGTGGTCAGCGTAAAGGTCCCGCCCGGGGAGTTGGTGGCACTGCTCTGGCCCGCTGCTCGCGTCCACCTGACAGTCCGTTCATGCTGGTGCGCTTCTCTGGACCGGTTCGCACACGAAGGGGACACGGATGAAGAAGGTGCTCGCGTCCATGACCGTCGCCGGTCTGCTGGTCGCCGGCGGCGTCTCCGCCGCAGGAGCCGCCGGTCCCGGCGGGCCCGGGGGACCCGGCGAGAAGGGTCATGGCGGTTACGGGATCGCGGCTCAGACGGCGGCGACGACGATCGGCGTCACACCCGAGGACCTTCGCAATCAGGTGCGCAGCGGGAAGACCATCGCCCAGGTCGCGACCGAGCACGGCGTCGACCCCAACACCGTTGTCACCGCCATCATCACCGCAGTGACCCAGCAGATCGACCAGAAGGCGGCCGCTGGCACCGTCGACCCGAGCCGGGCCGAGCAGGCGAAGCAGAAGCTGCCCGATTTCGCGAACCGATTCGTGAACGAGACGAAGCTGCGCCGCAGGTACCGGATTCTCAAAGACGCTGTGAAAGCGGCGGCCACGGAGATCGGTGTCTCCGCCGATCAGCTGAAGGACGCGCTCAAGAACGGCAAGTCGATCGCTCAGGTGGCGAAGGAGCACGACAAATCCGTCGACGACGTCGTCGATGCGATCGTCAAGGAATCGACGAGCGACATCGACCAGGCGGTGAAGGACGGCAAGCTCGATTCGAGCAAGGCCGACGAGATCAAGCAGAAGCTGCCCGATCGGGTCAAGAAGCTCGTGAACCGCGAGCGCCGTGGCGGCTTCGCCACGACCAGCTCGGCCCGCTAAACCGGGTACACCGAGACCTCGGTCGCCTTGACCGAGGCCCAGACCGCGGCGCCGGCGGCCAACCCGAGGTCAGCCACCGCGGCCGGTGTGACTTCTGCCGTCACCGGCACCGGCCCGGCCACGATCACGCGGACGCGATCCCCCTCGACGTCGAGGTGGTCGACCGTTCCGGCCCAGACGTTGCGCGGCGTCCCCTCCGGTTCGCGCCGGTGCAGCGCGACCGCCCGCGGGTGCACGACCGCGAAGACGTCGCCCTGCACGGTGTCCGTGACCACGAGCTCGCCACCGGCACGGAGGCGGATGCGACCGCCGTCGGCCGCGCCTTGGTAGAGGTTGACGCCCACGAGGTCGGCGACGTAGCGCGACCGCGGTCGCTCGCGCAGCTCCGAGAGCGTTCCCGATTGGACGACTTGTCCGTGCTCGAGCACCACGACGCGGTCTCCCAGGGTCATTGCATCGACCGGGTCGTGGGTTACGACCACGCGGGCGCCGTCGTGCGCCTCGAGGTGACGGCGCAGCTGGCGGCGGGTGTCGATCCGCGCGCTCGCATCGAGGGCGGCAAGCGGCTCGTCGAGGAGGAGCACGCGTGGCTCGACGACCAGCGCGCGGGCGAGCGCCACGCGCTGGGCCTGGCCGCCGCTCAGAGATCGGGGTCGGGCACTTGCGTGTCCGGCAACGCCCACGCGCTCGAGCCACGTGAGGGCGCGCCGGCGAGCATCGGGACGCCGAACGCCGCGTGCCCGGAGCCCGAACGCAACGTTGTCCAGCGCGCTCAGGTGCGGGAAGAGCGCATGGTCCTGGAAGACGAACCCCATTGGACGCCGCTCGGCCGGCACCCATGTACCGGCGACGGGATCGTCGAGCACAGCGCTGTCGACCGCCACCCGTCCGGCGTCGACCGGCTGCAGCCCGGCCAGCACTCGCAGCAGTGTTGTCTTGCCGGCGCCGTTGGGCCCCAGCACCACGAGGGTCTGGCCCGGAGACGCGTCCAAGCTCACGTCGAGCCGCAGCGCGCCCACCGAGACCTCGACGCGGGCGTCGAGCGTCATGCCCGGAACCACCGTTCCCGCAGCGAGACGAGCACGACCACGGACACGGCCAACAGGACGAGGCTGAGCGCGATAGCGCCCCCGAGGTTCGTCTGGAGCTCGGAGAAGATCGCCAGCGGCATTGTCTGCGTCTCGGCTTGGAGGTTGCCCGCGAACAGGATCGTGGCGCCGAACTCGCCCAGGGCTCGGGCCCAGGTGAGCGCGGCTCCTGCCGCGAGCGACGGCGCGACGAGTGGCAGCACGACCCGCCGGAACGAGGTGAAGCGCCGAGCGCCCAGGGTCGCCGCCGCCTCCTCGTAGCGCCGGTCGAGTGAGCGCAGCCCCGCTTCGACCACGATCACGAAGAACGGCATCGCGACGAATGCTTCGGCGAGGATCGCGCCTCCGGTCGTGAACGGCAGCCGGATGCCGAACCACTGGTCGAGGTACTGGCCGACGAGACCCCGGCGGCCGAACGCGAGCAGCAACGCGACGCCTCCGACGACCGGCGGCAGCACCAACGGCAGCAGCACCAGGGCTCGCACCAAACGCCGGCCCGGCAGTTCTGTCCGCGCCAGCACCCACGCGAGCGGCAGGCCGAGGACGACTGCGAGCGCGGTGGCGCCCACCGAGCAGATAAGAGAGAGACGCAATGCGTCCCGCACGACCGGATCGGTCAGGTCGTCCGCCAGTTCGGACCATGGCGCGCGCTGGAGCAGGCCGACGAGCGGGGCGACGAAGAACGCGACGGCGATCGCCGCGAGCACCGCGACCGCAACCGGTGGTCGTGCGCGCGTCCGCCGTATCACGGCAAGAGGAACCCGAAACTCCGCAGGGTTCTCTGCGCTTCTTTCGACGCGAGGAACCGCACCCACGTCTTGGCCGGGGCCGAGTTCTGGCTGCGCTTCACGAGCCCGATCGGATAGGTCGCGAGCACGTTCAGCGCGTCCGGGATCTTCACACCGCTGACGTCGCCCTTCGCAGCTTTGACATCGGTCGCGTACACGACGGCGGCGTCGGCCTCGCCCAGTGACACCTTGCTCAGCGCGGCCTTGGCGTTCTCCTCTTTCGATGCCGGGCTCACCTCGACGCCGGCGTTCGTGAACGCCTCGGCTGCGTACTTCCCGCACGGGACCGCGTCGGCGCACAACACGACGACGAGAGCCGGCTCGGCCAGGTCGGCGAGCCGCTTGATCTTCCTCGGGTTGCCCTTTTCGACCGCGATCTCCAGAAGGTTCTTCGCGAAGACGAGCGGCGGTCCGATGACGTCGCCGGAGTCGATCGTCTTCTGGAGACTCGCCTCGTCGGCTGACGCGAACACGTTGGCGGGCGCGCCTTGCTGGATCTGCGCGGCGAGGTTCGATGACGCGTCGAAGTCGAACCTCACAGTCACGTCCGGGTACTTCTTCTCGAACTGCTTGGCGATAGCGCGGAAGGACTCGGTAAGCGACGCGGCCGCGAACACGGTGATCTCGCCTGAGACCTTCGGCTTCGCGGCCGCCGGCTGCGTGGCCAAGAAGATCACGACCGCGGCGGCCACTGCCGCAGCGCGCCTCATCCTTGCGGTACCTCGATGACGACGTTCGTGGCCTTCACGGCCGCGACCGCGAGCGCGCCAGGTTCGAGACCGAGCTCGTCGGCGGCTTCGCGCGTCATGAGCGAGACGACCCGATGGGGACCGGACTGGATCTCCACCTGCGCCGCCACCTTGTCCTTGACGACCCTCGTCACGATGCCGGTGAAGCGGTTGCGCGCCGACTGGCCGACGATGGCGCCCGGCTCACGTGTCGGAGCGTGCTCGCTCGCGAACGCGGCGAGCGCGGCGCCGTCGACGACGCGGTGACCACCGCTCGTGCGCCGGGTCGGGAGCCGGCCCTCGTCGGCCCAGCGCCGCACCGTGTCTGCGCTCACGCCGAGCAGCTCCGCCGCCTGTCCCATGCGAACCTCGCCCACGCGGCAAATCCTAGGCTGATAAGTCGTATCTGCAAGGTTTCGTCGCCGTCGCCACGAGGTGGTTGGCAGCTCACCCAAGGCGGGGTATGGTCATTACCGGCCAGTAACTTCTGGGGTCCGACCCGTCGCCGCAAGGAGCAGCCCAATGGCCGAGTTCTCGCTGGAGCTGAACGAAGACCAACAGCAGATCCAGAAATGGGTCCACGACTTCGCCGAGCAGGTCGTCCGGCCCGCCGCGCACGAGTGGGACGAGCGCGAGGAGACCCCGTGGCCCCTCATCGAAGAGGCGGCGAAGATCGGCCTCTACTCCTGGGAGTTCAACGCCCAGTGCTTCTCCGACCCGACCGGCCTGCTGTTCCCGATCGTGAGTGAGGAGATGTGCTGGGGCGACGCCGGTATCGCGCTGGCCATCTTCGGCAGCACCCTGGGCGCCGCCGGCATCGCCGGCAACGGGACCCCGGAGCAGATCGCCGAATGGGTGCCCCAGTGCTTCGGCACCCCCGACGACATCCACCTCGCGTCGTTCGCGGTGACCGAGCCCGGGGCCGGCTCCGACGTGTCGAGCCTGCGCACCCACGCCAAGAAGGACGGCGACGACTGGGTCATCAACGGTCAGAAGACGTTCATCACCAACGGTGGCCTGCTCGACCGGCCGAATGTGCACGTGGTGGTGGCCAGCGTCGACCCCGAGCTCGGCGCGCGGGGTCACGCCTCCTTCGTCGTCCCGCCCGGCACGCCCGGCCTCACCGGAGGAAAGAAGGAAAAGAAGATGGGCATCCGCGCCTCGCACACTGGCGAGGTGCTGCTCGACGACGTGCGCGTTCCCAGCTCGTGCCTGCTGGGCGGCGAGGAGAAGCTCGAGGCGCGCCTCGCCCGTGCTCGCGAGGGCAAGAGCGCGAAGGTCCAGGCGGCGATGAGCACGTTCGAGACGACTCGACCGATCGTGGGCGCGCAGGCGATCGGCATTGCGCGCGCCGCGTACGAGTTCGCCCTCGACTATGCGAAGGACCGCGAGGCGTTCGGCCGCAAGATCATCGAGAACCAGGGCATCGCGTTCAAGCTTGCTGACATGAAGATGGAGATCGACGCCGCTCGCCTTCTCGTCTGGCGGGCGTCGTGGATGGGCGCGACGAAGAAGCCGTTCGAGAACGGCGAGGGCTCGATGAGCAAGCTCAAGGCGGGCGAGGTCGCGGTCTGGGCCACCGAGCAGGCCATTCAGATCCTCGGCGGCTACGGCTACATCCGGGACTTCCCCGTCGAGCGGTGGCACCGCGACTCGAAGATCTACACCCTCTTCGAGGGCACCTCGGAGATCCAGCGCCTCGTCGTCGCCCGCGCCGTCTCTGGCCTGCACATTCCCTGAGTTTCCCGCGCGGCGTTGGCACGCCACGACGAGATCCTGCGCGACGCGGTCGAGAAGCGTGGCGGCCACGTTGTGAAGACGACCGGCGATGGTCTGTTCGCCGCCTTCACGGCCGCGCACGAGGGGATCAGCGCGGCGGCGGCCGCACAACGCGATCTCACGCGTGAGGCGTGGAGCACGCCACAACCGTTGCGGGTTCGCATGGGCGTGCACCGCGGTATCGCCGAGATCCGCGACGCTGACTACTACGGCACCGCGGTGAACCGAGCGGCGCGCATCGCTGCCGCGCACGGCGGCCAGATCGTCGCATCGGGGACCGCGGTCGATCTGGCGAGCGATGATCTCGACGCGTCGATCGTCGTGCAGCCGCTCGGCGAGCACCGCCTTCGCGACCTTGAGCGGCCCGAGCGAATCGTTCAGATCACTACCGACGGACTCGACGCGATCTTTCCACCCTGCACAGTCTGGACGCGTTGTCCGGCAACCTGCCCATGCAGAGAAACGCCTTCGTCGGTCGACATCGAGACCTGCGAGAGATCGCGGCGTTGCTCGGCGAAGGCGCGGTGGTGACGCTGATCGGCGTCGGCGGTGTCGGCAAGACGAGGCTCGCACTGCAGGTTGCCGACGAGGCAGTGCCGCGATTTCCCCGGCTACTTGACGCCAACGACCATCGAGTCGGGTCCGACGAGCGGGTCGACATAGGTGTCGCGGAATCCGACTTCTCGCATCCACGAACAGCAGGTCCGTACCTGTGTAGTCGAATCCCCCGGGCGTTTCGATCAGCATGTTCAGGCTCATGAGTAGACCAAAGGCGTTCTGGCGTCGTTCGTCATCGATGATCGCTTCGTAGACGATGAGCGCGCCGCGTCCGGAGAGGGCGTCGTATGCCTTCCGGAGAGTGAGCTTTTCCGCGAGATTCCAGTCGTGGAGAATGTGGCCCATCACATACACGTTCGACTCGGGCAACGGGTCGTTCCCGCCGTCGTTCCACCCGGCGGCGCCAGCTCGACGCAGACCGAGGGGATCGGCGTGTTGTTCGCCGACCTGCGCGGGTTCACCTTCGAGTCCGAGTTGCGCACCCCGGTCGAGACGAAGCACGGAGCTGCGGCGCTTCTATGCCCACGCTGAGAAGGTCCTCTTCCCCGAGGCTCTCATCGACAAGCTGATCGGCGACGAGGTCATGGCGCTGTACGTCCCTCCCTTCGTCGTGCCAGCTGCAACGGAAGTCGACGATCGGGTCCGACAGCACATCGCTCAGGTGATGCTCGGACACGCCCGTCAGCTGCTCGAACGCGTCGGCTACGGCTCAACTGGTGGACCAGAGTTCGCGATCGGTATCGGACTGGACTTCGGCGAGGCGTTCATCGGGAACATCGGAGACAAGGCAGTGCACGACTTCACTGCGGTCGGCGACGTCGTCAACACTGCATCGCGCCTTCAGGGCCAGGCAGAAGCGGGCGAGGTCGTGCTTTCCGCACGACTCGCTCAGTTACTCGCTGATCCGGTCGGGGTGCCCGAGCTGGTCGTGCTCAAGGGCAAGCAGGAGCCGTTCGACGTCCGACGCGTGCGATGGTTCCCTGGGCCGACGTGACGCCGGTAGAAGCCATAACTGCCGATCTGCGCTCGGTCTCGGTGCACCGAACTCGCGTACCGAACGTCATCAGGTAATCGGCCCCCAGGCGCGCCAAATCGGCACGTACGGGTGCGAAAACGCAAACCCTAGCTGGCAAACTGCTTGGCGACGTGGTCGCCGGAACACTGCACCGCTCGCTATTCACCTGCGATCAGGAGGGAGACATCATGGACGCTCAAGAGATGGAACGGTTGTTCCGCACCCACCGCGAGGCGGAAGTGCGCCGCGACTACGACGCCATCATAGATACCTTCACTGCGGATTGTTACTTAGAGACCATCGCTCTGGGAACTCGCAGCCAAGGGCGCGAGGCGGCTCGCGCGGCGTACGTGGGCTACTTCACGGCATTTCCCGATCTCACGCCCGATGACCAGGGCATGGCCTTCGGCGACCACGCGGTGGTCGCGTGGGGCTTGCTGCGGGGCACGAGTGGAGGTGAATGGCTCAGCGTCGCGCCAAGCGGTCGGTCCTTCGCCGTACCGTTTACGAACGTCGCTCGGTTCGAGGGCGATCTGATGGCAGGCGAGAGCATCTACTTCGACCTAGCGACGCTGTGCGAGCAGGCGGCGCTACCCCTCGACGAAATACGGGCAGCAGCAAGAGCGCGGGCCGAAGCTGTTCGTCGCACGTCCTAGCTGGCATCCACCCCGAACCGCCGCTCGCGCCTCGATGACGGGCAACGAAGAGCGTCCATAACGACGATGTCGAAAACGACACGCTCGCGCCAGATCGGCACGTAGGTCGCGTGCTGCGAGTGCGTATCGACGGCACTCGGCACTGGAGCGTCGTGCGGACGTACAGTCCAAGTCATGACGCCCGCGCGTCCGGGTCGGGGGATCGAGCCGTCAGAAGAGGACGAGGCTGCGCGGCAGGATGTGCGGGCGTTCGAGGAAGCAGGTCTATACGACCCCATGTCGCCGACAGCCGCCGACCGCCTGGCTGCACTTCGATACATGGTCGAGCATGAGACGTCGATCTCATATCTCAAGGCGGGGAACGACCGGGGTCGGCTCTTTGCGGGACAGACGATATCGGTGCTGTGGGGAGACATCGAGTGGCTGACCTTGGGCGAGGTGGCTAATCGAGCGGGCCTTGACGAAGACACGTTGCGGCGATTTCGGAACGCGTGCGGACTTCCTGACCCAGGGGGCGATCGGGCTTGTCCAGCACTCGAGGTCGAGCTTTGGCAGGCCGCCCCGCTCGTGGGGGAGGGATCCCTCTTGGCGTTTCTGCGGTCGCTCGGTGCAGCAGCAACTTCCTCGGCGGAGGCCACGCTGGCGTTGGCGCGCGAGACCAACCCGCTGTCGTGGGAGTCCGGTACGGGGGGACGCCAGGGTCCTCGGTAGTGAAGCCCTCGTGCGTGGTTGAGAGGCCGGGTGCGAAGCGGGGTGGATCAACTGGCCGGTCCGCAGCATGAACCGAAACCTGCAACGTCGTTAGGCAGTCTCGTCTTCGCCCCGAGCGGGGTGGCGATGACGCCGGACGGCAAGACCGCCTTTGTCACGAACACCGAAAGCGGCACGGTGTCGAAGATTGATGTGAAGACCAGGACCAAGGACCCCACCGACATCACCGTCGGCAGGGTCCCAGGCACCGGGGTGGAAGTCGCCAATACCCAGCCCGGGGAAGGTCCTGCGTACCTGGAGCGGCGCTCTCCCATTCAGGCGATCAACCGCCAAGGGGTTCTAACCGCCGATTAGTGCTTGACGAGGCTCCCTCGACGCGCATCGTTTCGGCCACACGACCCGCCGTCACCGTTCCCGTTCTGCACGGTCCTCGGTGTCATCGTCGCCGAACTCCGTTCAGGTCGGAACCATATGTCCGTTCTAGACCCTTTGTCGGGTGCATAAGCGGCAACTTGTCGCGCCCATACTGACTGGTAGCGCGACAAGGTGAGAGCCGACGCCCTGCTGCCCGAAGGCACGCGGGGGAGCAGGCAGTACACACATTTGCAGAAGCAACCGTTCGGTTCTCCCGCCGCCGCGTTCCAAGAAGCGGAACATTGGAGGTTCCCAATATGGCAAGGCGAGCGATCGTGCTGCTGAGCCTCATCAGTCTGGGCCTGACTGGCATGCTCGGGTCAGCATGGGCCGATGGCAATGGCAACACGGATCACAAAGTCCAGATCTGCAAGCTGGTCGGCAAGCCGACGCCCGGCGATGTAGAACGCGTCAAGGGCGGCAAGCAACCGATCGTCGTTGACGAACACGCGCTCAACGGGCCCCACTTCAGCGACGCGCAGCAGTCGCCCCAATTCCCGGGTCCGTGCGCCGCCGCTCCGCCTGTGACCCCGCCGACACCGCCGGGCCCGCCAGGCCCGCCCGCGGCACCGAAGGTCCAGGCCGCGGCACCGCAAGTCCAGGCCGCGGCACCGAAAGTGCCGGCGGCTGCGCCGGCCCCGGCCGCTCCACGGGCGCCTGTGGCTGCTGTCCCGGCGCCCGCTCCGGCGGCCGCAGTCCGAGCTGCGCCTCCAGTCACCGGGTAGCGCAGCGCGCAAGGGAACCGCGGACCCCGGGGGCGTTGACCCCCGGGGTACCCGCGCATCTCGGATACGGGTTCCGGCACTTCCGGTGTCTGCCGAAACGATGCGCGCGCGCATCGTTTGAGGGTCCCGCCTCGGTGACAATAGGTCGGTTTCCCGCTAAGGCCGAGGGAAGCTGCCTCGACAACACTTCGACCAACAGCGGCAGGTAATTGCGGTGGAACGTCGCTCAACGAAGGCCGAGGCGTGCACCTCGGCAACCACACTGACACCCTCCGGCGATTTCCGCTGGGATGCGCTCAACGAAGGCCGGCGCACTCGCGTCGGCAATGCGCGTCCGACAGCATAAGGCGGTCCGCCTTCGTTCCGAGCGACTCCAACCGGCCCGTCGGCATCGCCGTCCTCATCGCCGCCTGCGCGGTCGTCGGCGACGGTGAACGCGCTTCCCGCCGTGACGAGACGCTCGTGCCGTACGGCGAGTTCCACGTGATCGCCGGGACGCCTGCGATTTCGGTGGGATCAGCCGAAGCCTTCCTGGCCCGCGCCGCGGGTACGGCCGGCCGGTGGGAGGCTGCCGATGAGCACTTCGCCCGCGAGGTGGAGGCCAATGAGAAGAGCGGGAACCGCCCGTGGTTGGTGCACACGAAACACGAGTACGCCAAGTTACTTGCCCGGCGAGGCGATGCCGACGATCGGCCGCGCCTGCGCGAGCTGCTGAGCGACTGTCTCGCCGGCGCCACCGACATGGGCATGACGCGTGTCGTCGAGCAGACGCAAGCGCTTGCCGACAGCGCCGGGATCACCCTCGAGTAGCGACGGTCGCGCCGCCGTAGCATGACAGCGTGAATACCGGGCCGGGAGAGGCAGGCCGGCCGGAGACGGCCACGGTGCTGTTCACGGACCTTGTCGGATCTACCGCGCTACGTCGCGCCGTCGGCGACGACGCCGCCGACGAGATCCGCCGCTCGCACGACCGTGTGCTGCGCGACGCCATCGCGGCCCATGGCGGGCGCGAGGTGAAGGCCACCGGAGACGGGCTCATGGTGGTGTTCGACTCCGCAGTCGAGGCGGTGGCTGCCGCCGAGTCGATGCAGCGCGGCGTTGACCGCTTCAACCGCCGGGCGCCGGCGCCGCTCGCGATCCGCGTCGGGCTCAGCGCCGGTGACGTCATCTGGGAAGGTGACGACTGCTTCGGGACGCCGGTCGTCGAGGCGCGCCGGCTCTGCGACCACGCGCAGGGCGGGCAGATCCTCGTCGGCGACGTCGTCCGCCTGCTCGCGGGAACCCGCGGCGGACACGAGTTCCGCTCCGTCGGCGCGCTCGAGCTCAAGGGTCTCGGCGAACCCCTGGCCGCCGCCGAAGTCGCGTGGCAGGTCGCGGCGCAGGGGGTGCCTCTCCCCGGATCGCTTGCCGGCGCCGAGACGGTCGGGTTCGTCGGCCGCGTCGACGAGCTGGAGCGGCTGTGGACCGCGTGGAAACACGCGCGTGGCGGCGAGAAACGGCTCATCTTCATTTCCGGCGAGCCCGGCGTCGGCAAGACCCGACTCGCTGCCGAGCTGGCGCGGCGCGCCCACGCCGAGGGCACGACCGTGCTCTTCGGACGGTGCGACGAGGAGCTCGCGGTTCCGTACCAGCCGTTCGTCGAGGCGCTGCGTACTTACGTGCACGTCTGTACGCGCGCTGACCTCGAAGCCCAGATCGGACCGTTCGGCGGCGAGGTTGCCCGTCTCGTTCCCGAGGTCGCGCAGATGGTGCCGGGCCTGTCCGAGCCGCTTCGCGCCGACGCCGAGACCGAGCGGTACCGCTTGTTCGAGGCGATTGCGGCGTTCCTCGACGGCGCTGCCGCGACGGCGCCGGTCGCCCTCCTGCTCGACGACCTGCACTGGGCGGCGAAACCAACGCTGTTGATGCTCCGCCACCTGGCGCGAACCGCGAACGACACACCGCTTCTCATCGTGGGCACACACCGCGATACCGAGCTCGATCGCCGCCACCCGCTGGCCGAGATGCTCGCCGACATGCGTCGCGACCAGGCCGTCGAGCGCGTCGCGCTGCGCGGGCTGGATGAAGGAGAGGTGACCGAGTTCGTCGAGACCGCGGCGGACCATCCCCTCTCGCCCGAGGTCGCCGAGCTCGCCCACGCCGTCTACGCCGAGACCGAGGGCAATCCGTTCTTCGTCGGACAGGTGCTGCGCCACCTCGTCGAGTCGGGCGCGGTGGTCCAGGAGGACGGGCGCTGGGTGCGCACCGCGACGGCTGATCGAATCGGCCTCCCCGAGGGAGTCCGCGAGGTGATCAGCCGCCGCTTGGCAAGGCTCGACGACGAGTCGAACGTGGTCCTCGCAGTTGCGGCAGTCATCGGGCGTGACTTCGACGCCGAGCTGCTCACCGAGGCCACCGACGTGGATGCCGAACGCGTCCTCGATGTATTGGAGATCGCCGAGGCCGACCGGCTCGTCGAGGCGACCCCGGGACGCGCCGAGTTCACGTTCGTCCACGCGCTGGTTCGCTCCACCCTGTACGAGGAGATCCCGACCACGCGTCGCCTGCGGTTGCACCGCCGCGTGGCCCAGGTGCTCGAGCCGCGCGCCACCGCCGGCGACGACACCCTGCTTCCGAGCCTGGCGCGCCATTACTGCGAAGCCGCCGCGTTGGGTGAAGCCGAGCAGGCCATTCGATACGCCACCGAGGCGGCACAGGGGGCGCGAGCCCGCCTCGCGTACGAGGAAGCCGCCGAACTGTACGAACGCGCGCTCGCCGTTCTCGAGCCGCACAGCGACGACGAACGCCAGCATCGAGGCGACCTGCTCATCGCGTTGTCGCGGGAGCGTTGGGCGGAGGGGGACCGGCGAGGAGCCCGCCGAGCCGCGCACGACGCAGCCCAGCACGGTCGCGACGTCGGTCGGCCGGAGCTCATCGCTGATGCCGCCATGGCGATCGGGGGCCCACGCGGCTGGAGTGAAGCGGGCATCGTCGACGAGGAGCTCATCGCGTTGTGTGAGGACGCCCTTGCGCGGCTACCGCCGGAAGACTCTCGAAGCCGGGCGACGGTGACGGCCCGGCTCGCGGCCGAGCTGTACTTTCGGCCCGGCTCCAGTAAACGAAGGCGCGCCGCGACGAACGAGGCCGTGGTGATGGCGCGTCGGCTCGGTGACCCGGCGACGCTCGCCTACGTCCTCGGCAGCGCGCACTGGGGCGTCTGGGTCCCTGGCGGTGTCGACGAGCGGCTCCCCATCGCGGAGGAGATCTTCCGTTCTGGCCGAGAAGCGGGGAACCGGGAGCTCGAGTTCAGCGGCGCGTCCTGGTCCTTTTCGGATCTGATGGAGTTGGGCGAGACCGCACGCGCCGACGAGATGCTGTCGATCGAGCTCACCATCGCTGACGAGCTGCGCCAGCCCGACTACTTGTGGTGCGCATCGGTCCACAAGTGCACGCGACTGCTCATGGAGGGTCGGTACGACGAGGCCGAGCATCTGGCCAACAACGCGTTGACCTACGGCGAAGCCGCGCAGAGTGCAACGGCGATCCAGATGTACGGCGTCTGGCAGCTCGAAGATGGCCGTGCTCGCGGAGGGCTCGAAGGGCTCCAGCCGTTTGTCGCAGGCATGGTGGAGCAGTACCCCCTCTTACTTGGGTGGCGGTCGGCGATCGTCTATCTCTACGCGTTGCTCGACCGCCCCGACGACATCATTCCCCACCTCGACATCCTGGCCGCCGAGGATTTCGCCACGCTTCCCTTCGACTCGAACTGGCTCATTGCAATCGCGGTGCTCATCTATGCATGCGTGACGATCGGCGATCGCGACCACTCGGCGCGGCTGTACGAGCTGCTCCTGCCGTTCCGGCAGTACCACGTGACCGTTGGCATGCCCGCCGCGACGCTCGGATCGGCCGAGCTTCCGCTCGCGCTGGCCGCCGGCGCCGTCGGGCGATGGGAGGTGGTTGACGATCACTTCACCCGGGCGATGGCGGCGAACGAGCGGAGCGGGAACCGGACCTGGATCGTGCACGGCAAGTACGAGTACGCCAAACTGCTGGCCCGGCGCGGCGATGCGAAGGATCACCCTCGCATTCGGGAGCTGCTGCGCGACTGCCTCGCCGGCGCCACCGACATGGGCATGACTCGCGTGGTCGAGCAGACTCGGGCACTCGCCGAAAGCGCGCGCATCACGCTCGACTAGCCATCACTCCCAGCATGGAGCCGTGAATACCGGGACAGGTGAGGCGGGCCGGCCGGCGACGGCGACGGTGTTGTTCACGGATCTCGTCGGCTCTACGGAGCTGCGTCGTGCGGTGGGCGACGACACCGCCGACGACATCCGCCGCTCTCACGACCACCCGCAGAAGGCACCTCTGCGCGCACGGTCCGCACGTATGGCTCGGCCTCGGATCCGCACCCATAAGCGTGCGACGTGAACTTCGATGGAACAGACGACTCGGCCCTTCAGGAGCGCCTAACACGGGTTGGGTGCTGGCCGGGCCGCGTGAGCGGAGGTAATCCTGTGCGCAGCAGCAATGCGCTCGGGGCCGCCGGGTCTGGCTTCACGGCGCGTTGGAGCGCGGCGAGGAGAAGCCAGAGGCGGCGAACGCTGCCAAGGTTTGCTCGACGGTGGGGAATGTTTCGGCGACTCGGCGCGCGCCCGGGAAGTATCGGTACAGGGGGATTTCGTCTTGGCGGCCGGGAAAGGAGCTTCGGATGAGCACCGGCGCGCGCCCTTTGAGTACCCGGCCCAGCTCGGCGGCGCAAACGCTGAGGTCCGCAATGTGATGAATGACGGTGGACAGCAACGCTGCCCGGCAGCTGTGATCGCCGAGGGGGATGGCCTGGCCGTCGCCGGCCACGATGGCACGCCGGGTGGGAGCGCCTTGGCTTTGGCCTTGGCGCGCATCTGGGCGGCGGGCTCAAGGGCCACGACCGGTAGGCCGAACCACTGGGTCAACGCGGGTGCCGGCTCCCAGATCGAGTACGGGGCCTGTCCCTGAAGGGGCAGGTACTCGCCGAGTCGCTGACGCCACTCGGCAAAGACCGCGAGCGGATACGCGCGGCCGCGGTCGTAGCTCGCGGCCGCGCGGTCATAGTCGATGCGGGCCGTCACAACACCTCGCGCGCTCCGAGTGCACGCCTGGGCCGCGCCCGCACGCTCGCCGACCAAGATTGGCTTACTCCGTCGGCATCGCTAAGCATCAAAGATCCTCGCCCACGCGCGTTTCAAGGAAAGTGATCACCGGGTCTTGACTATTGGGCGGGGCGTGAGTCTTCATGAGATTGTTCCTGTGTGTGTCCTCGGCGCCAGCACGAACTCGCGTCTTGATAGTCGGCCGTGCACGCGGCGCCATCCGCGTATCGCACGGTCGGGGGGTGCGCGGACCCGCCGGGCACGGTGATCACACAGGACCATCGCGTCCCGTAGCGTTTGGTGTGAACGCAGGCCGCCTTGATTTCTGGTGGTGCCTCAGTGCCGGTGTCGTCCACGGCTGAGGGCCCCGGTGGCACCTCGTGGTCGGCGAGGACGGCCTTGAGGCGTTGCACCAACTCACCCTCGGGGAGGCTTTCGATTCCGGCCACGAGATCGGTCACGTGCTGGGCCTTGGGGGACTTGGCGCCAACCCGTCGGTTCTCGAGGATGTGCACGCCTGGCGGCAAGGCTCGGATCACGGGTGCGTGGCCAGACGTGTCGACGGCGAACAGCGCTTCGCGGTCGCCAACGAGCAGCCACGCTGGGTTGTAGTCGTGCGTGCGGAATCTCGAACCGAAAGCATCCACAGCAGCAGCGGCGGAGGTGTGGCCCGCGAGCGCGACGGGCAGCTCGCCGCGGGAGCGTTTCGTAGGGTCTCTACCCCCGGTCATGGGCCGGTTCGTGAGACCAGCAACCACGCCGGCCTCGTTGACGGCCAACCACGTGCCGCCAGCCAGCTCGTCGCGACCGCCAAGAATCCGTGGTCCCGCATCGCGCAGAACGGTCATCGCAACTGCTGGACGGTCGAACATCTCGTCGCGGTTAGCGGCCACGATCAGGGGGAAGTCGACGTTGGTCTGGGCGACCATGATCAGCAGGCACACGGCAAACCCCCACCGTCCAGGGCCAATCGGCTCCCGGCGGCACCCAGAAACGCTACTCGGTAGGACGCCTGGCCATCGAGGGCGGAGCTCGTCATCCGGGGCGCATCGATGGGCAACGCACGAACATGCACGCACCGGCACCCGCTGACGCTTTCCGTCGGAAACTCACCGCCGCTCACACGGATGCGCGCCCACCGCAAGGGGGGAGGGTCAAAAGTCTGCCGTCGGCCGCGACTATCCCGCTGTAGCCACCCGCGTTTACCCCCGAAATTGAAAATGAGTCCCCGAAAACTGCTGCACGCGCGCAGCTGACCACCGACCTCATGCCCATGTCGAGCGCCGTCCGTCGACCTCCTAGGGCGGGATCGGAGCGCATATCGCAGGTTCTGGCGCGGTTCGCATGAGTGTGTCGTCCGTCGTTATGTGCGACCTTGATGTGTCCGTGACGCTCAGGAATCGGCTTCAGAAGACTGTGGAGTGTTGAGAACGAAGCGACTCAGGTGACTCGGACCTAGTCGGCAGCGGCCGGGGCGCCGACGGGAGTGAGGAGTCCTCGCGCACGGCCCGAAGCGCGCGCGGCCGCAGGCTAATGCCTACGGTTGTCGCCGGTTCCGCATAGACACCGCCAAGCACCCCTCGCGTGGACTGGATGGAAATGCTGGCTTCTTCGAGGGGTTCGACGGCCCTGAAGGAGGCGACGACATGACCCAGACCGCACAGCAAGAGCACAGTCCGTTCGTTCTCAGCGAACAGGCGAAACGCGCAGCGGCTTTTCAATTGCGCGTCGCTGACAAGATCACCGCATTTGCCGGCTCGATGAACTTCGTCTACATCCACGCGATCATCTTCGCGGTGTGGATTCTTGCCATCGAGAACAGGCCGTGGCCGACGCTCACCCTCATCGTGTCCCTCGAAGCCATCTTTCTGTCGACCTTCGTGATGATCGGCCAGAACCGCCAAGCTGCCTTCCAGCAAGCCAAGGCAGACCACGAATTCCACACCGCCGACCAAGAGCTCCAATCCAACACCGAGCTGACGAGGCTCATCCACCAGCTCACCACCGAGATCCACAACCGCGTCGTCCCTCCCGCCAGTGGCCCCAAGCAATAGCGACGCGGCTCCGCCTCCGAACACGCGGCTCGCCATCATGAAGCGGCGCCGGTTCGCGCTGCAGAGTTCGCGAAGGGGGACAATTCACTTAATGGCGAGCGAGCCTGGGATGTTCCTCCCGAATCCTTTGACGTCGGCGGAAGCCAGGACTACCGATGTGAGGAGACTTCAGAAAGGAGCTCAAGATGGCTCTCTCAGACCAGCTCACCAAACTGGCGGCCCGAGCCAAAGAAGCAGAGGACCACGCTGCTGCCGCCAAGAGCAAGGCACGCGCGCAACTCGAACAGGACGTAAAGGCAGCTCGGGATGCAGCCCAGGCGCAAGCAGATCAGCTGCGCAAGACGGCCGACGCAAACAAGGGAAAGATCTCCGATTGGTGGAACGGCGTCCAGAAGAGCTGGGACGAACACGTCGCCACCATCCGTCAGAACATCGATGAGAAGCGAGCCGAACACGACCTGAACGTCGCCCAAAGAGACGCTGACATCGCAGAAGACGACGCGGCGTTCGCGATCGACTACGCGTACGGTGCGATCGAGGAAGCAGAGTACGCGGTGCTCGACGCCACCCTCGCGCGAATGGACGCCGACGCCCTTGCTGCAGGATCAGGCTCGTAAGGAAGAGCCCGCGTCAATGCATACGTCGAGCAGGAATGCCTCAGCCGGTAACAGGCTTTAGCTAGCGCCGGTGGCATGTCGGCGCGGAGACCGCAGCACACGGTCCGTACAGCCACTTCGACACGCCGAGCGGGCTGGGCTTCGCGGGACGCGACTACCCGTCGCGGATTTCTACGACGAGGCCAACGCCGATAGAGACTTGGCAATCGAGGTGGACATCCGCGAGGTCCCGCCAGTGCAGCTGTTGCAGCCCTTGGTCGGGACGCTGGTGACACGTGATCTCAGTGCCAGAACCCAGCGGGATGCAGCCAACCACGGGCATGGCACGAACGCTCGGTAGGGTGAGGAACGTGGACGACAGGTCGGACTCAGCAACAGGCGATACGCCGGCTACCCGAGGGTTCCTGCCTGAGCATCCCGGACGCCGGACCTTCGAGTCGGTCCTCGCGCGAGTTGTTGCTACCGCGGGCATCGTCGGTATCGGCACTGCTCTGGGCGCGATCCTGATCGCGGCCGACGTTGCAGGCTGGATTACCGGCCTCGTCGTGTCGATCGTGACCGTGACGCTCGCCGCGATCCTCTGGCGATCAGGACGACGCTAAACGCGTTCTGCCACGGGGGCCAGACCTTGCCGTGGTGTCCAAGCGGAAATCGGCCGCCGCACGGGCACAGCTCACGTTCGGGCTACGGCTCGGCCCGGCCTGCTCCGCGGCAGACTGCCGCTTCGGCAACGCGCACCGAACGCGCGCACCGAATGACACCAAACTTTGGTGACCCTGCGCGCCAGATCGGCACCTCGGCGTGCGTGGCGGCGACCTGAACGGCAATCTGTGTTGTGCGGCTCTGGCAATCGGACGGGATGAGCGTGTCTGTGTGAGCACGGGAGGAATGACCGAATGAGTGAGCAACCGAACATTGTCTTGGTGCATGGTGCCTGGGCGGACGGTTCCAGTTGGAGCGGCGTCATAAGGCTCCTGCAAAAAGCGGGTTACAACGTTACGGCGCCGCAGTTTCCACTGAGTGCACTCGGGGACAATGTCGCACGGCTTCGGCAGGTGCTGGCGGCGCAGACGGGCCCGAGCCTTGTTGCCGGACATTCCTATGGCGGTCAGATCGTGACTGCGCTTGGTGCGGATGCTCCGAATGTTGTCGGACTGGTGTACATCTCGGGCTTCGCCCTTGATGCAGGCGAAACGATTGGCGGGTTGCTCGCGCAAGGTCAGCCGACTCCGGCGTTGGCGCATTTACGCATCGATGAAAAGGGCTTCGCCTGGCTTCCCCAAGATGACTTCGTGCACCACTTTGCGGCGGATGTTGATCCGATTGAAGCGAACGTCATGTATGCCGTGCAGCAGCCTCTGTCCACGACCGCCCTCGAGGATGTGATGGGGACCCCAGCGTGGAAAAACGTTCCAACCTGGTACGCGGTCGCGCAGAACGATGAGGTGATCCCGCCCGATGTCGAGCGTCTCTTCGCCAAGCGCATGGGCGCCACTGTCACGGAACTCACGTCAGGTCATGTAGGGATGGTTTCGCATCCCGACGAGGTTGCCAGCCTGATTCAGACAGCGGCTCAGTCGGTGCCATAGCCGAGATCGTTCGACTTCTCGTGAAGTCCAGACTTCGACGGCTGATCGTCTCGAGGACGGATGCATGACGGAACAGCAGGAGGGCCCTGCAGCGATCCGGACGCCGGATCAGCGTCTCCGCGTTTTCGTGAGTTCCACGCTGGCCGAACTCGCCGAGGAGCGTGCCGCTGTGGCCCGTGCGATCTCAACACTCCGGCTTACGCCGGTGCTGTTCGAGCTTGGGGCTCGACCGCACCCACCTCGCGAGCTGTACCGGGCCTACCTGGCGCAGTCCGACATCTTCATCGGTCTGTACTGGCAGCGGTACGGCTGGATCGGGCCGGGCATGGATATCTCGGGTCTGGAGGACGAGTTCCGACTGTCCCAATCGATTCCCCGGCTTCTGTACGTCAAGACACCGGCACCCGACCAGGAACCTCGGCTGACGGCCATGATCGCCGAGCTCCAGACGGACGGAACCGACTCATACCGTTCGTTCCGTAGTCCACGGGAGCTTGGGCGACTGGTCCGAGACGACCTCGCCCTGCTCCTGAGCGAGCGGTTCACGACTCCCGGTGGCCCCGCCGGCCGTTCGGCATCGTCCGCTTTCGACACGGACCGGCGGAGCCAGCGCTCCCTCCCGCTGACATCGACGTCGTTGATCGGACGGGAGCACGACATCGCCGAGGTCTCGGAACTGCTCCAGAAACCCGAAGTCCGGTTGGTCACCCTCACCGGCCCCGGCGGCATCGGCAAGACGCGGCTGGCGATCGCCGTGGGTGAACAACTCGATGATCGCTACCCGCACGGGACGGTGTTCGTGCCGCTCGCGGCGATCGCTCAGCCCGAGCTGGTGCTGCCTCGCATCGCCACTGCGGTGGGTGCGACCGTCGAGGGCGCTCGCGGGCCGCTGGACGTCCTGGTCGAGCACTTCGCGGAGACGCCCACGTTGCTCGTGCTGGACAACCTCGAACAGGTCGTGGGTGTCGCGCCCGAGCTCAACCAGCTCCTGGCCCGCTGCCCCGGCCTTGAGATCCTCTCGACGAGCCGTACCGTGCTTCGGCTCCGGGCCGAGCGGGAGTACCCGGTCGGTCCGCTGACAGTGCCCGTGTTCTCGGAGCGGCCGCCAATGGAAGCGTTGGCCTCGCTGCCTGCCGTTCGGCTGTTCGTCGATCGAGCCCAGGCCGTCCGCTACGACTTCGCCCTGACCGAGGACAACGCGTTGGCCGTTGTGGAGATCTGCCGGCGCCTCGATGGTCTGCCGCTCGCTATAGAGCTCGCAGCGGCCCGTTCTCGATTGCTGGAACCAAGTGCATTGCTCGGTCGGCTCGGAAATCGCCTCGACGCCTTGGGTACCGGCCCGGTCGATCTTCCCGAGCGTCAACGCACACTGCGCGCGACCGTTGAATGGAGCGTCGGGCTGCTCGAGGACGCCGAGCGGCACATGCTGGCCACCCTCTCGGTCTTTGCTGACGGGTGGACGGTCGACGCGGCCGCGCGGGTCTCCGATCTCACGGAAGACGCGGCGCTCGATCTGCTCGATGCACTCGCCGGGCACAGCCTCGTGCATGTCGACGCGACTGACGCCGGGCCAAGGTTCCACATGCTGGAAGCCGTGCGAGAGTTGGCCGCCGAGCGGCTTGGTGCCAGCGCCGACCTGGCCGACGTCGAGCGCCGGCACGCGCATTACTTCGGTTCGCTAGTAGAGAACGCCGACTGGCCCGCGGAACGACAGGCGGAGTGGGCCGAGCAGTTGCGAACCGAAGAGGAGAACCTGCGAATCGCCATCCGTTGGTTCCTGACCCACGACATCACGCCGCTCCCGCACATCTTCCGCATCCTCTGGCTGTTCTGGCAGATGCGCGGCCGCATGCCGGAGGGTCGAGCCTGGATCGATGAGGTGCAGCTCAGAGCCGACGCATTGGACGATCGCGCCCAAGCGGAGTTGCTATTTACATCGGCCGTGACCGCCGTTGAAGTTGGCGACGACGAGAGTGCGCTGGCCGCGGTCGAGGGGCTCGAGCGACTCCAGGGGCGCCTCGACGACCCCTATCTCGAGAGCGCAGCCCACCTGGCGGTCTCGTGGATCCTGCCAATCGTCGATGACTTCGACGGAGCGCTTCAGGCCGCGTCGACCGCCCTCGACGGCTTCCGCCAGCAGAACGAGCCGTTCATGGCGTTTGCCGCTCTGACAGTCGGGATGGTGGAGATGGCGCTCGGCCGACATGAGGCCGCGCGCGCACACCTCACCGAGGTCAACGAGCTCGGCGGACAGTTCGACAACAACTGGCTCGAGTCCACGGCGCGAACGCAACTCGCTTTGCTCGCGGTGAGGGCTGGCCATCTCGATGAGGCTCGGGCTCTGCTGATGGGGTCGGTGGAGGCGAGCGAGGAAACTGAGCTGAGCACGATCGTCGTCGCCTTCTCCCTCGTCGCCTTTGCCCAGCTGGCGCTGGCAGAAGGAGATGCACGGCTGGCGGTGATGGCCCTCGGCGCCACCGATGGGTTGCGGCGGCGTGCAGGCCTCCGGGCATGGCCCTCGACGCGGCGAGGTGAGGCCGAGCTGGGCAGGCGCGTAGCGCATGAGATCGATGCCCATGACTTCACGGAGGGCTTCGCCGCCGGCTCGGAGCTCAGTCACCGCCAGGCAGTCGCCCTCGTACGCGGTGACAGCTCAAGGGAGGGCGGCCGTGACGGAGGCGGATAGTTCACCGAGCAGCTCAACGGCTACGCCGTTATCAGATCTGCAAGGCCTGAACGACGAGCCCGACCGCTCCCGCGGTTCGCAGGGCGTTGCCCTCAAAGTGTCGGCAGAGGACGCTCGCGACCGCGAGCATTGCGAGTCGATGATCTGGTTTGCGCGCGACAGAGCTGCCGATCCGCGCTGAACCTCAGCGCACCGATCGCACGCACCGAATGTTCACTCGACGCCCCTGATCTTGCGCGCCCTATCGGCACTTCGGCGTCCGCGGCGGTGTCTGAAGGGGCATTCTGCTTCATGACTACATGGGATGGAGTGTGTGCTGTGAGTGGCTGGAGGGCGAATGGACGACCAAGCGCGTGAGCAGGCGTTTGTGAATGCGGTCGCAACGGAACATTTCGTCACACAGGGCGGCCCGTGCTGCGATCGTCGCTGAGATGACGGGACGCGCCATGATCTATATGGGCGCGGTTTCTAGTGCATTGATCGCGTTTGGATTCCTCGCGCCGACCGGGGATGTTGCACCGTTTGTTGCCGGCGTGCTGCCTGCGTTGCTTCTGTTCGGGGAGCTCACGTTCGCTGCCTTGCTTCGCAACACGCTGGAGAACGTTGCGTTGCTCCGTCACATGCAGGAGGCGTGCCGGTCGCGCTCGGGTTGTTCGGTCTGCATGTTGCGTAGCAACAACGTTGCATCGGACGATTGTGAGGGCACCGATCGACAGGTTCGTCCGCTGGTGTTGTGGAGGGAATCAACCTCGACCGGCACGCGCAGCTCGGGCTGCTCGATCGCATCGCGACGCCGCCGTGCCTCATGGGCATGACCCGTAGCTGGATGGTCCGAACCCCAGGCAGGCGGTTGTGATCGCCGAGTGTGCCGCTCGTTGAGGCCGGGACCAATCACCGGACGCGCCAGAACTGCCGATCGATGCTTTGGCAACGCGCACCGAACGCACGTCCCGAACGTCACCCAGATCATTGCCACATGTCGCGCCCGAACGGCACTTCTTGGTTCGGGCGGCTGGGCGTACAGTCGACTCTCAGTTGTCTTCATGGTGTAGGTAATTCGCGTGCTGATTGACCATCTCATTTACGCCGTGCCTGATTTGATCGGCGCCGCCCGTCTCAGCCAGCCAGAGCGACTGAAGTAATCGATGCTCACTGCTCAGTCGCACATAAACGGCGGTCTCCGGAACGCGTTCGAGGCGCCATAACCGGCGTTCTGTGTCGAGCAACACGAGCGCATATGTGGAGCTATGTGCGTGCTGACCTGTGGCTCCTGGCGTCGTTCTGGCGCGACGTTCTGGACTGCGACCATGAGCGCGGATCGGCAGATCGGTGTGCGCGGGTTGCGACAGCGCACCATCGTTTGCTTGCGGTCGCGAGCGTCGCTCATCGGCACTTTGGAGCGTGCGGAGCGTCCAGGGCGGTCTTGCCGGGGCGCTGTCCGTCCGAGCTACGCAGCCCCGATTGTAGAGGATCAGGATCGAGAGAACCACAGGCTTGTAACTACCGGCCTGTAATTACCAGCATGGCCGTAGAAGTCAGCCAGAGGTCCCTAGAACGCAATCTCAGCGGCGGCAAGCTTCTCGGTACCCGTCGACCATTCGGTCGGCCGAAGCGCGTAACCGGTCGGAGCCCGCGAGCGTTCTCTCTAAGGTCCGCCGGGGCGCAGCCGGGCGGTCTCCGCGAGGGCGGACGCGGACGGCGCGCCGCGGCGGACCCGAGCCAGCGCGCGGGGACGATTCGCGGTGCGGTTTCTCAGAATCCCATTAGAGGAGAAGAGCCATGCCGGACCGATGGCGGCAATATCGGATTGACCTGGCCGAAATCACAGCTTCCGTAGATGCGGCGCTCCTGGGTAATACCGTTGCGCGGCGGTGCGCGGAAGATGCGTCAGCCGCGCTCCTCGGCACCCTGAGCGAACGAGCCACGCCTTTCATGAAGAGCAGCACAAAGGCACAGCAGGCGGAGTTGGCTGCAGCCGTCGCGTCCATCTTTAGAGAAGTCGCCTCGCAATACGAGGCGAGGTTCAAGGGATTGAGCTAGACGTTTCGACCAGCGGTCGGGTCCTGTCAGGGGCTCTTGACAGCCCGGCACTTGTCAAGGCACCCTGACATCATGAGCAAGGATCTCTCGGCGTGGGAAGCGTGGGATCAACTGATCCATCGTCGCGACGCAAATCCCCTCGAAGTACTGCGGGGTGCCTCTCAGTTTCAGCGCTACTTCGATGCTGTGCAGGGCGCGGCGGCCAAGGCAGCGCGTGGCGAAGGCAGCACGTGGGATGAGATCGGTCAGGCCCTCGGAGTGAGTCGGCAGGCTGCGTGGGAGCGCTTCGCGACCTCAGAGCATGAGCAGCTTCGCAAGATCAGTCTCGAACGGTTCTGTGGATGGCCGCGTCGGTAGCGAGACTCAGCAGCGGCCCGCCAGCGCGTTGAGGGGTTAGCGTTCGGAGCATGGAGTGCTCGTGCTGCAGCCGTGACTTGCATGCGCTTGTAGCTCTTGGTGATCGAGAGGACGTGCGGGTCTGCCGGGATTGCCTCGAATGGATGCTCGGCCAGGTCGGCGTGATGTCGACGCCGACGCTGCCGGTGGTCGATCTTTCGGAAGCAGTCAGGTTCTACGAACGGGCCGGCTTCGGTGTGCGGATCTATAAGGAAAACGGCGACGATCCGGGCGGAGGGTTCGCGTTCGTGGACTTCGATGGACAGAGCGTGTTCGACCTGGATGTCATCGATATTGACCCGGAGCGAAACGGCGCGGGCTGCTACCTGATCGTCCCAGACGTCGACGGCTGGCACGCCCGCATGACCGACGCCGGGTTGCCGGTATCACCGGTTGGCGACATGCCGTGGGGGATGCGCGAGTTCACCCTCACCGATCCGTTTGGCAACAACGTTCGGATCGGGCACGCGGTCAACTAGCTCCCGCCGCTCCGCAAGACGCGCACAGATTGCCCGTTCGGGACTTGCCATGCTCGCCCCAGGGCCGTACAGAACGACGCGTCAGCCGGCAGTCGAACCGAGCGCAGAACCGGCGATATGCGCTCCGGTGCTCCTCTGGACACAGGGCTGCGGGGAGTCAGGTGCCAACCACGGATCTGGTACAGCGCACGAGGTGCAATGACATATCGGCTGCCTCGTGTGCCCCACTTGTGCCCCGCCCCTTGTTACGCGACACGTTTCCGGTCAGCGCCGCCTCGTCACAGTGTCCGGCGTATGGCCGACTCGCCACCACTCATGGCCGACCGGCTGCGAAGCCACTTAGGCGTGGGGAGGGCACCTTAATCTCGGTGTCATGCCTTGCCCCTCATTCGCGGCTGGAGACTCGACCTTGCCGGTCCTGTCCGGGGCACGGCGCTCACGAAGGAGTAGAGCCGTCGATGTCGAATCAAGGTGACGGCTGAAATGAAGGCCTGGCGCGTGCATCGGTTTGGCGAGCCTCGCGATGTGCTCGTGCTGGAGGAAGTGCCTGAGCCGAGGGGGGCCAATCTCAAGAACATGACCATGGGCCTCGGTGGTTGGGAGCCGATGTCCGGCGGGCGGGAGCCGTTCACCGACTGGGTCGTGCTCGCGATGTCGCATGCCGCGGTAGCGCTGCCCGACGTCACGATCGCGCGCGGCACCTACCCGGTACCGATCGGGCGCCCCTACGTCGCCGGACAGGAGGGCGTGGGGACGGTCGTCGACGCCGCGCCCGGCCGGCGCAACCTTCTGGGCAAGCGCGTCGCCGCCGTGTGCATCCAGCCGTGGGGAAGCCTGGCTCCGGTATCGGTCGGCGTGTCGACCATCTTCGAGGTTCCCGACGGCATGAGCGATGTGGATGCAGCCGGCTTCCTTATTCCCGGTCACACCGGCTACCACGCCGCGATCCGGCGGGGAAAGGTAATGGCCGGCGAGACCGTCGTCGTGTTGGGCGCGGGCGGAGGGCTTGGGTCGGCCATGGTGCAACTCGCTGTCGCTCACAGGGCTCGCGTCATCGCGGTGGTCGGCGGGGCAGAGAAAGCCGGCTTCTGCCAGTCGCTGGGTGCCGAGGTCGTCGACCATCAGGCCGTCGATGTCGTGGAAGGCATACGGGCGCTCACCGACTCGCAGGGCGTCGATGTGGTCCTCGACCCGGTGCAGGGGGAGGTCGGGAGCCGCATCCGCGCTGTGCTCCGGCCCGACGGCCGCCACGTGTTGTGCGGCCACGCCGGCGGACTTCTCGCTCACGATCCTGACTTCTACCTGTACAACCACACCCTCGTCGGCGCCACGCTCGGCAGCTATCCCCGAGACGAGATGCGGCGCCTCACCGAGGAGACCCATGCCGCCCTCGTCGGCCTCGTCGCCGACGGCCGCTACCGATCGACCGTTACCCGCTGCGTCGCCTTCGATCAGGTTCCCGACGCGCTCACCGATCTCGCGACACGGCGCACCATGGGGCGGGTCGTCGTGGACGTGCGCAGCTGAGCGGTCACGTCGCGCCAGCTCGATCAGCCGCCGTCGAGCACGATGAGCTCCCCGGTCAGGTAGGACGACGCGTCGCTGGCGAGGTACAGCGCCGTTCCCACGATCTCGTCGGCAGAGGCGATTCGACCGAGGGCGACGTTCGAGGCCATCTGGGCCTGCATCTCCTCTGATGGCAGCGATGCGTGGAGACTGTCGGTGTGGAATGTGCCGCAAACGATTGCGTTCACCCGGATGCCGCGCGGTCCGAGCTCGTTGGCAGCCGCCTTGGTGAGCGCGTTCAACCCTGCCTTTGCTGCGGCGTAGACCACCGTGAACGGCGTGGGGTACAAGGACGCCTTGGAGCTGATGTTGATGACCGCACCGCCGGGGGACATGTGCTCGGCAGCGAGCGCGGTGAGCCGTAACGGGCCCTTGAGGTTGACGGCGATCGTCTTGTCGAACAGGTTGTCGGTGACCTCGAGGAGAGACGGCGGGACCGGCGCGATGCCGGCGTTGTTCACCAGCACGTCGATTCGGCCGAACTCCGCAACGGTGACGTCAACGAGAGTCGCGCATTGATCCCACTCGCCGACGTGGCACTCCGCCGCCAACGCCCGCCGACCCATCGCGCGAAGCTCGTCCGCCACCTTCTCGCACGCGTCGCGCTTGCGGCTCGCCACCACCACGTCGGCGCCCGCTTCTGCGAACCCGAGCGCCATGGCGCGACCAAGGCCCTTGCTGCCCCCGGTAACGATCACGACCTTGCCGGACGCGTGAAGGCTTGGAATGCTCATTGACCGGTCCGCCTGCGGTTCGGCGCTGAAGAGCTGGCGCTCTCGGATGCCGCGTCGCGGGCGATTCCCACGATCACGTACCGGATGTGGAGGTCGAACAGCGTCGCGGCTTCGGCCGCGTCGACCCCTCGCGGGTCGCCGCCGGGTCGACTCCCCCGCCGTCGCCGTTCCCGTGGCTGCACGCCGCTCTCGACCGCCGCGAACCCCACCGTCGCCCAAGTCAGGAGGCGGCATGCCTGCACGGCGGCATCGGGCGCGAACCCGTCCCTCCGCATGGCCGCGATGAGCGGCCGCGACGCCTCGACGTAGGCGTCGCGGCCCGGCCAGAGGATGAGTCGGCTGTCGCGTGCCCCGCGCAGCCGGGCACGGAGCTCCCGGGTCCAGCGCACCGCGTACTCGTCCCACGGCTCCTCCGCGCTTCCCGGCGGTGCCATGTCGGCGAGCAGGCGGTCGGCGATCGCGTCAAGGAGTGCATCCTTGTTGCCGATACGGCTGTAGAGCGGTACCGGCGACACGCCGAGGCGCGACGAAACGCTGCGCATGCTCACCGCATCAAGTCCGGACTCCTGGAGAATCTCTACGGCGGCGGTGATGATCTCGTCGGCATCCAGATCGAAGTCAGGTTGCTTGGTCATAAGGTCACGGCACCATCACTAGCTTGCCGACCACCTCGCGGTCAGCCATCCGTTGGAGAGCCGTGGGGAGCTCGTCGAACGGGACTTCCGCCGTCACCGCGTTGCGAAGCCGACCGTCGGCCACGAGGCCGGCGAGACGGGCGTGGATGTGGTCGAGCTCCTCACGTGTGTAGCCGCCGGCGAAGACGCCAACGAAGGAAGTGTTCGTGACGACCAGGTCGTGCGTCACGACGTTCGGCCAAGCGCCGCTCGCGAACCCGACCGCCAGCAGTCGCCCGTGACGGGCCAGCGCGTTGGCGGCGTCCTCGGCCAGCGAACCGCCGACAGGGTCGTAGATCAGGTCGATCCCATGCCCGTCAGTCATCTCTCGGAGGGCAGGTGCGAGCGGGCCTTCGCGGTGATTGAGCGTCGCCTCGGCCCCCAACGAGCGGCAGAACGCCGCGCGCTCCTCGTCGCTCACCACGGCGATGACCCGGGCGCCGAGGGCGCGTCCGAGCTGGACGGCGGCGATGCCGCTTCCACCGGCCGCGCCGAGGACGGCCAGCCGGTTGCCCGCTGCGAGGCCGCCGCGAGTGACAAGCCCGATCCACCCGGTGAGGTGGGGAATCCAAAACCCGGCCGCCTGGGCGGCGGTGAGGCCCTCGGGGACCACAAACGCGGAGTCCGCTGCCACCAGGCACTCCTCGGCGAACGAGCCGCTGCCATCGGTGAACGCGGTCACGCACATGATCCGCTTTCCGATCGGGAGGTCGACTCCATCGCCAACGGCAGTAACCGTGCCGGTGGCTTCCTGTCCCGAGGTGAACGGCAGCCGCGGAGTGAGCGGGTACGTGCCGCGGCACATGAGCACATCGGGTAATCCGATTCCTGCGGCAGCCACACGGATGCGGACCTGGCCCGGCGCCGGTTGCGGGGAATCGAGCTCGACCTCGTGCAACGCATCGATCGGCTCTCCGGCGCGCTGCACCTGCCAGGCGCGCATCACGCGGTCTCGCCGAGCACGGTCCAGCGCGTCACGTCGCCACTCCTTGATCGATGAGCGTGGTCGCGTTGTCGAGCAGCAGATCGACCTGCGCTCCAAAGAGCTCATGGATGGGCTTGTCGGAGCGCCCGCGGAGAAACTTCGCGTAGCTGCCCTCGAGCACGATGGCCAGCTTCCAGCGTGCGAACACGTCGTACCAACCGATCGTGGACGTCGACCGACCCGATCGGGTGGCGTAGCGCTCGACGAGGCCGGCGCGATCGGGAAGGTGGTCAACGTCGAACCGCGGCTCCTTCGCCCGTCCCAGAGGGATGGTGCCCTCGGGCCCGGGATGGAAGACGAGCGCCCATGCCAGATCAACCAGTGGATCGCCGATCGCAGCCATCTCCCAGTCAACGATGGCGAGCAGCCGCGGGGGGGCGTCGAGGGCGAACAGTACGTTGTCGAGCTTGTAGTCGCCGTGGCACAGCGCGCTGGGTTGATCGGCCGGAAGGTGTGCTTCCAGCCAGTCGGAGATCTCGTGGGCGGCGGGCAGGTCGCGCCCGCCATAGGAGTCGAGCTGGGTGAGCCAGCGTGTGCGCTGCCGCGACAGATAGTTGTTGGGGTGGGCCATGTCCCGCAGGCCACACGATCGCCAGTCGACGGCGTGGATGGCGACGAGCGCATCGATGAGCTCCTCGAGCGCCCTCCCGTGCGACTCCGGCACGGCCGCCCAACTCTCGGGCACGGCTCGGAGGATGGGTCGCCCGTCGATCCGTTCCATCACATAGAACGGTGCGCCGAACACCTCGGGATCGTCGCAAGCGACAACGGGCCGTGCGATGGCGACGGGCTCGTCTTTGATCGCGTCGAGGATGCGGAACTCGCGTAGGACGTCGTGGGCGGTGGCGGAGCTGGCGTAGCCGGGCGCGCGCCGCAGCACCCATTGCGCCGGGCCGCGGTCAATGGCGAACACCTCGCATGATCCGCCGCCGGCCATGGGCGTCACCGTGATGGCAACGTGGTCGCCGAGCGCGTCGTCGAGGTAGCGCTGCAACGCGGCGGTCGCCGAGATCGGCTTGCCGGTCACGTGATGCCTGCGAGCGCGCGCAGCTCGCTCCATTTCGCCTCGGCGGCCGAACGGCGGCTGGGCAGATGCTCGGTCGGCCACCCGTCGACGGGCGAATAGCACTTCAGCAGGGTGCGGGCCAGGACCGACTTGTGCAGCTCGTCCGGGCCGTCGCCGATCGGGCCGAAGCGGGTCGTCCGGTACCACGACTCGACCGGGAGGTCGCTCGAGTATCCGAGGGCCCCGCACACCTGGATCGTGCGGTCGAGCACGGCGAGGACGACCTTGGACACGTGTGCCTTGATCATCCCCAACTCGGCCCGGGCGGCGGCCGCGCCATGTTTGTCCATCTTCCATGCTGTCTGGAAGGTGAGCAGTCGGGCGGCTTGGATCTCCATGTGCGAGAGCGCGACATAGTCCTGGACCATCTGATGCTCCGCGAGCAGCTTGCCGTGCGATCTCCGGGACACGGCTCGTTCGCACATGATGTCGAGGGACCTTTGCGCTTGGCCGAGCCATCGCATCGCGTGGTGGATGCGACCCCCACCGAGCCGCTGCTGGGCGAGCACGAATCCCTCGCCGGGTTGCCCGATCAGGTGGTCGGCCGGCACGCGACAGTTGCGGAACACGATCTCGGCGTGGTTGCCGGGGCGTCCGTACTCGACCTCCGGGTGGGCCATGGTCCCGATGTCGCGCACGATCTCCATGCCGGGCGTGCCAGTCGGGACCACGAACACCGATGCATGCCGATGGGGGCGGCCCTCGGGGTTCGTCTCCGCGAACACCAGCACGATGTCGGCCACCGACGCGTTCGTGATGAACCACTTCCGGCCCTCGATGACCCACTCTTCGCCGTCCTTGGTGGCAGTTGTGCCGATGACGGTCGGGTCGGCTCCGGCGAAGAACGGTTCCGTGAGGGCGAAGGCGCTGGAAATGTCCCCGCGCAAGTTGGGCCAGAGCCACCGATCCTTCTGCGCCTCTGTGGCCGCGTGGGCAAGAAGCTCCATGTTGCCGCTGTCGGGCGCCTGCACGCCGAAGATCGTCATCGACATCATGCAGCGCCCGATGATCTCCGACATCAGGGCCAACTTCAGCTGCCCGAAACCGAGACCACCGAGCTTCGGGTCGAGGAAGGCGCCCCACAGCCCCTGCGCCTTGACCCGGTCCTGCAAGTGGCGCTGGACCACCCGCCACTCCTCGGCGGGCAACCGATCAAAAATCGGCTCGAGCGGTATCAGCTCACGATCGATGAACGCGCGTATCCACGCGAGCTGCTCCTCGAACGCCGGGTCGGTCTCGAAATCCCACGCCATGAGCACCCCAGGCTCCTGCTTGGATAACAGCGTAATCTCAGGTCCGGATCAGAGGAGACGTATGGAACTGACCGGCGGATCGGTGACTGTGGTCACGGGTGCGGCAAGCGGGATCGGGGCCGCGCTGGCGCGGGCCTTCGCAGCCGCACGTTGTGCCGTCGTGCTCGCGGATGCCGATGCCCATGCGCTCGCATCAGTCGCCGACAGCATCGACGCAGATGTCCTGGCGGTCGTGACCGACGTCAGCGACGCCACCGCCGTCGAGCACCTCGCCGACGAAGCATTCGCCCGCTTCGGCGCGGTCCACGTTCTCTGTAACAACGCCGGCGTGTCGACCTTCAACCCGCTCATCGCTCAGACGCTGGATGACTGGCGCTGGGTGCTCGGCGTGAACCTGTGGGGGGTCATCCACGGCGTCCACACCTTCCTTCCGAGACTCCTCGCACAGGGTCGACCGGCGCACATCGTGAACACGTCGTCCCTCGCAGGACTGGCGAGCGGCTTGCCCCAGCTCGGGCCGTACAACGTCAGTAAGGTGGGAGTCGTAGCGCTCTCGGAGACCCTCCGGCTGGAGCTCGCAATGTCGGGAGCACCCGTCGGTGTGAGCGTGTTGTGTCCGGGCAGCACCGGCACGCGGATCCTCGACAGCGAGCGCAACCGGCCCGCCCACCTTGGCCGTGAGGTGCGCCGCGCGGAGGGCGAAGCCCTGCGAGACGCTGTGCGCTCGAGCTTCGACGGTCCCGCTGCCCGTACCGCCGAGCAGGTGGCCGACGCCGTGATGGATGCTGTGCGGGCAGATCGGTTCTGGGTCATCACCAGCGGAGAGATGCAGGGGCTGGTGTCATCCCGCTATGACGAGATCACCAACGCCACACCGGCGCTTTAGCGACGTGACGCCTACGTCTGATCGATCTGGATAGTGGTCACGTTCTTGCTGTCGCAGTTGAGCGTGCTCTTCTCCTTCGGGAAGACGCGGACGTACTTGCCGCCCTTCACCTGGGTGAGCACGAAGCACCCGGTGACCTTCTTGCCGCCGACATCCGTGGGGCCCAGCATGCCCTCGCCGCCAACCGCGGCCCTGAAGTCGTGGATCTTGGCCGCCTCCTCGAGGAAGCGAGCGCGGGTGAGGCCGTTGTTGCCGTGGGCCTCGACCACGTTGTTCACGACGTCGCGGAAGAAGAGGCTGGCGGTCCACGCCTGCGCCCCGAAGCCGTCGGCCTTGTCCCTCCCGCCGACGGCCTTCAGGTACGCGTTCACGGACTTGTTCTGCTTCGCCTCCTCGAACGGGACGAAGAACAGCGACGAGTAGTGACCCTCGACGTCGGCGCCGCCTTCGCTGAGGAACTTGGCGTCATAGCACTGGAGCGCACAACCCCAGACCTTCACGCTGTTGACGCCCTGGACCTTCGCTTCCTTGCGCAGCTGCACCGAGCTCTTGTAGTCGGAGATGCTCTCGGCGTACGTGGAGCTGTGTTGCTTGATGGCTTGCGCCACGGGCGTGTAGTCGCTCTGGGTCGCCAGGGCGGACTTCCGGATGAGGTCCTCGTCGGCTTTGATCCCGGCCTTCTGCGCCCCCAACGCGACCGGCGTGGTGGCGGTAACGGTGGACCGCAAATCGCTCGGGATCACCCAGACGCCATGGAGGTCCTTGTTCTGCCGCTTGAAGTATCTGATCTGGCCCACCCGGGCCGAGTAGGTCTGCGGCTTCTGGTCCTTCGTCGCGCAGGCGAGCGCAGCAGCAATGACCGCAAACGACACCGGCGAGCACTGGTGCGCGACCTCGGTTTGGAGCACAGGCACGTCCGGCAGCCCGACGGCTTGCCCGGCTTTGTCGACGCACGTCTCGAGCGGTTGGACGTTGTTGAGGAACAGGGCGCTCGTGCCGACGATGGCGAAGTCCTCCTGGCACGCTCTGATCACGGCGTTACGGGCTTCGTCCGCGCTCAGCTTCGAGTCGATGAAGTCGACCTCGACGGTGCGGCCGGCCAGCTTGCCTTTGGTGCCGTTCTGATGCTTGGCGAACGCCCGTACTCCCTCGACTGAGCCCTCGAACGCGCCGGGGCGGACCGGGGTGTCGACGTCAGCGATCACCGCGATCCGTATCGTGTCAGCCGTGACGCCGATTTCGCTGTCGGGCGATCCCTGGTCGGGTTGCGCCCCGGCCGTCGCCAGCGCGAGCCCGGTGCCGACCCCCAGTGCGACGCCCACGAGTGCGCACAGGCTCCGCTTCACCGCTCCCCTCCGCCGGTTCCCGCGCCCGGGACACCCGGTGCGTTGTGGATGACGTCGAGATTACGGTGTTCTTGAAGCGCCGATCAACCCTCGGGCGCGGCGAGATCGTGCGAATGTGCGCTGGTCAGCTGCGCCAGTCGAGCACGGTCCGACCGACGGTGGCGCGACTCGCGAGCCGAGCGAGCTCGGCCGGAAGCTGGGTCCATGGTGCATTACGGCCGACGACGGTTCGGATTCTTCCCCGATCGAGCAAGTCAACGAGGTGCGCGTGCACCGCCTCGCCATCGGCGCGGGAGAAGAGGTTGAAACCCGACGCGCGCTTCACCGTGGCTGGGTCACTGTGGTACGCGAACATCACGCCGCAGACGTCGAAGTTCCCGAAGAGTATCGGTCGCGGCACGATGCCTGTGTCTTCAGCCGCGACACCACCGGAGAACCCGGCGAGCACGTAACGCCCGCTGTGCGCGACGCAAGGAAAGGTGCGAGCCGTCGTGTCGCCACCGACGAGGTCGCATACGACATCGACGCCCCTCCCTGCCGTCTCATCGAGAACCTCGCTTGCGACGTCGTCCGTCCGGTAATTGATCGCGACGTCGGCTCCGAGCTCTCGGCACAGGACGAGCTTCTCCGCGCTTCCCGCCGTTGTGATCACTCGGGCGCCAAGCACGGTACCGAGCTGGATCGCGGCCGAACCGACTCCGCCCGCTCCGGCATGGACAAGGAGCGTCTGCCCGGGCTGGAGGTTGCCGCGTTCGATTAGCGCGAGGTGAGCGACGTGGAACGGGAAGAAGAACGCGGCCGCCTGTATGTCGTCGAGGCTGTCGGGGGCTTCGAACGTCATGTCCGCGTTGGCGCATACCTGCTGCGCGTGCGCTCCGAACGCGCCGACGGCGGTCGCGACCACACGTTTTCCGAGCCAATCCTCGGACCTCTGTCCGGCATGGATGACCTCGCCGACGGCTTCCATCCCGAGCGTGTACGGCAACGGCGGGTTGACAGTGCGATAGCGACCCAAGCAGCCGTCCACCTCGTTGAAGTTCAGCGGCGTCGTGAACGTCCGAATGATGATCTGACCCGGACCGGCGGATGGCTCCTCCACCTCGTCGATCTGGAGCGCGTCACCCGGCTCGCCGTACCGATGCACACGCCAGGCGCGGATGGTCACGCCGACAGGATGGCATAGGACCGTAACATCAGCCGCGTGCCACCGGATGCTTCGGCTACGCGGCAGAAGCTCCTGGATGCCGCTGCTCGCGCGTTCGCCAAGGAGGGCATCTTCAACGCGTCGCTCGTCGAAATCACGCGCCAAGCCGGCCAGCGAAACCGCGGCGCGCTCCACTACCACTTCGGGTCGCGCGACGGCGTGTTGTGCGCTGTCATCGACCGTCACGCGGCGTTTCTCGCGCGTCGTGAAGGTGAGCTGCTCGAGATCGCCGCGCGAGCTTCTGATGACGATATAGCCGCGGTGATCGAAGCCGTTGTGCGTCCCGCAGCCGAGCTGGCCGAGAGCGGGTGGAGAGGGCGGTGCTGCCTGTTGATCATCGCGGAGCTGGCGGGTGAAGACCCGGCCCAGGACAGCAGCGAGCTCCAGGCCGTGCTCGCCCGAACGGGAGGCAACGAGGTGTACGCGCTGCTCGCCGCCCGAATGGCCGAGGTCAGCGACGACGTCCGCATCGAGCGGTTCTCACTCATCACGACTTTCATCTTGCGGGCGGTGGCGGATCGCGCCCGCCTGCTCGGCCGGCGCGGCCGCAAGGGCCGCCCCCAGCTGGACTACGAGCCCTTCGTCCAGAACCTCGTGGCGATGGCGGCCGCAGCGATGTCCGCACCCGGCGACCGCGCCAGCCGCTTGACGTAAGCATAGGTACTTATTACGTTCGGTTTTCCCGCGGCCGGGTCACGGACTCCAGGGGCGCGCCATGAAGGCAGTTCGAGTCGTGCGACATGGCGCGCCCATGGACGCGCTCGAGGTCCAGGACATCCCGGTCCCTGACGCCGGGCCCGGTGAGGTGCGCATCACCGTCTCGGCCGCGTCACTGAACTTCGGTGACATCGCCCGCTGTCGGGGCACCGTCGCGAGTGTCATGGGACAGATCCCGTTCACGCTCGGCATGGACGTGTGCGGCGTGGTGGACGCAGCCGGCAACGGCGCAGAGGAATGGCTCGGGCGGCGCGTCGTCGCGATGACCAACCAGTCGTTCGGCGGGATGGCCGAGGCGGCGCTCTCCTCGCGGACGAGCGTGTTCGACGCTCCACCTGAGCTCGACGACATCGAAGCCGCCGCGTTAACACTCCCCTTCCACACGGGCTACCTCGCGCTGCATAAGCGCGCACGCCTGACCGCCGGCGAGAGCCTGGTCGTCGTCGGCGGAGCGAGCGCCGTCGGCACCGCGATGGTCCAACTCGGCATCGCGGCCGGCGCCGAGGTGCTCGCGATCGCCGGCGGTCCCGAGAAGGCTCGACTCTGCGAGGAGCTCGGCGCGACGGCGATCGACCACACGACCGACGACATATTCGATCGTGTGATGGCGCTCACTGATGGCCGCGGGGCCGAGGTCGTGGTCGACCTCGTCGGCGGCGACCAGACCGAGACGATCTGGACGTGCGTCGCGCGGGAGGGTCGGTACCTGCCGGTCGGCTTCAACGACGACCCCGAGTCCGGATTGACGGGGCGGCCTTTGCGCAAGGTGTCGATGGGCAACTTCTCGGTCCTCGGCGTGATGGTCGGGTACAACGAGTTGCCGATCGAGTTCCGCAGGTTCGGTGTCAACACGTTCCCCCCCGAGGTCGGTCGCGAGGTGCACGGGGCGTTGCTCGAGCTCGTCGCTGCCGGTGCGATCCGGCCGGTCATCGGGCGGCGAATCTCGATGGAAGAGGTCGCCGGCGCCCTCGATGACCATGAGCAGCGGCGTACGTCAGGTCGCACCGTCGTCGACGTGTCACGGGGCTAGCGAGTAGTCGACGAATGGCAGAGCTGGTCGCCGACGACGTCGTCGCCGAGGCGTGCGAGAAGACGGGCCTCGACGACTTCGGCCCCGATACATTCCGCGAAGGGCTGGCGGTCTTGTGCGACTCAATCAACGGCGAAGCGCAGCTGAACGAACTTGGCGCCGTCGCAGTCCGAGAGACCGTGGTGAACGCCCTCGCGAACCGGCTGCGCGTCTTCGACTGGATCCGCCGCCATCCGGAGGTTGCCGGCGAGCGCATCGAAGGGCCCATCGTCGTGATCGGGATGTTCCGGGCCGGGACCACCTTTCTGAGCCAGCTCCTCGATCAGGACCCCCGCAACCGCGCGCTCCTGCGGTGGGAAGCGAACGATAGCGCCCCTCCGCCGACTTACGCGAACTTTCGATCCGGGCCTCGCGTGGACGCGGCGCGTCTCAGCAACGACCTGCTCGAGGACCTCAATCCCCGGATGAAGGCGATCCATCACGAGGACGCCGACGGCCCGACGGAGTGCATCGCGGTCATGAGCCAGGACTTCAAGAGCCTGTCATGGGAGGCGATCACCAACGTGCCTGCGTACAGTCGCTGGTTGCTCGCCACCGACCAACGCTCGGCGTACGAGTACCACCGCTCGACCCTGCTGGTCCTCCAGAGCGGCGGGGTTCGGGGGCGGTGGACGCTCAAGAGCCCGCATCATGCGATCGCCCTCGATGCGCTGACGGCCGTGTACCCCGACACGCGCCTCGTCCTCCTGCACCGCGACCCTGTGGTGCTCTGCGCATCAGTGTGCAGCCTGATTACGACGCTTTCGGGCACGTTCACCGACGCTGATCACACGGCCTACGTGGCCGCGCACTGGCCCGCGATGCTCGAGGAGTCAGTGAAGCGAATCGAGGTGTTCCGAGCGGCGCACCCGGGGCACCCGATCATCGACGTGCAGTACGCCAGCCTCGTTAGCGACCCGCTCCGGACGGTCGAGGATATCTACGCGGCTTGCGGCGCCGAGTTTGATGCAGGCGCGCACGACGCGATCGCTGCGTATGCAAATGCCCACCCGAAGGGCAAGTTCGGCAACCATGGGTACGACGTCCGCGAGTTCGGACTTGACGCCAGCGAGCTGGAAAAGCGATTCGCGGGATACATCGACCGATACGACGTGGCCCTCGAATCGCACAGTTCCACGAACTCCTAGCGATATGCACCGGATCTCCCGCGCGGCCCATTGAGATGGTGCTAGGGATTCTCGAGTCAAAGCACCCGCGGTAAGGGTTCGCCCGCCCTTTTACAAGCTGCCAGCACCCGCGGGCCTGGTGGTGGGGCTCGATTGCCACCGCTGAGCTGCTAATGAGCGGCAAACCGTCGTTACGTGCGACCTGAGAGTGGACGCCGTGCGGTCCCGCGAAACCAACCGGCCTTCGCGCCGGCGGGTGGGTCAATTCGCCAAAACGATGCGCGCGCAACGTTTCGGCACACGAGTGGCGCCGCCCCTACCAGCCCGCCCGCCCGATCCGGATGGGAGCCGACACCGACAGAACGGAAGGTCGCCGGTACATCTGTTCGTGTCGGCCGCCACGACGGTCCAACGGCCTGCAACCATTTTGCAACCCAAATGGTTGCGACGCCCTGGATCGGCCCGGGTGTGGTGGACGGGCGGACTCGGGAAGCAGCAGGTCAGCGTACGCACGCGCGATTCCCGGTAATCACTGGACCCTGCGGGGTGTGACTCATAACCGGAACGTCGCGGGTTCAAATCCCACACCGCCATCATCGAACAGTGCGAGGCCCCGGACCGAGAGTCCGGGGCCTCGTCGTGGGCCGCGGTTCACGGCTGTTTCGTGGCTCGGCCTTCAAACGTGTAGCCGAACGGCTTGGGTTCGCCCTTGAAGTAGTACGTGTCGAGCTGATCGATCTTGAAGCCGGCCTTTTCGATGCTTTCTGAGATTCGACGAGTGAGGTGGCAGCCGCCGGCGAGGCGCTTGTTGAGCGGCTCGAGGCGGCGCTGCCATTCGGTGACGCGTACGTCAGGCGCGTGACCGTGCTCAAGGAAGTGGAAGGACCCATCGGGCTTCAGCACGCGTCGGATCTCCTCGAGTGCTGTCGCGAGGTCAGGGATCGTGCACAGGGTCCACGTCGAGAGGACGCCGTCGAAGCTCTCCGATGGGAGGTCGAGCCGCTCGCCAGTCAGTCCCGCCAGCTCGACGTTGACCGGTGTTCTGTCGATCCGAGGTTGTGCGATCCGTATGCAAACCCTGGAGGGCTCGACGGCGAATACCTTCGAGAGGCCGTCCGGGTAGAAGGGGGCGTTGAGCCCGGTTCCGAATCCGATCTCGACAATGTCCCCGCGCAACCCTTCGCAGACGCGAGCGCGTGCGGGGTGGGTCGCCTTGCGCCTCATGACGAGGTCCTGGAACCGGGGGAGGACCTGCTCGCGGTAGATGGCCATGCTTGGCTTCTCCCTGCGTTTGCTTACGCGCCGGTCCAGCAGCCCAGGAGGGTGACACCGACCCCGACTGCCACCTGGCCTTGTGTCTTGAACCCGGCACCGAATGGCACCGCCAGCCTCGAGGTGTCGACGAGGAGGACCTTGTAGTCCTTGCGGAGTACGAGTGAGCCATTGGTGGTCACGAAGGCACCTTGGGCGACGCCGGGCAGACGCTCGGATACGCCGAACTGAGCACGCAGCGACTTGAAGTAGGCGGTCGTCTCGGCCTTATTCGAGAGTTCCTTGACCGAGAGCGCCATGGTGCCGTCGGCGTACATGTACTGACAGGAGTAGAAGTGGTCGGCCCACGTCGGTTCGCTCACGGCGGTCGTCGTGGCTCCGAGCGCCGAGGCGAGGTCCTTCTGAGCCTCCGGAGCGCACACCATTTGCGCCGACTCGGAAGGAGTCGGGCCCGCCGGCTCGGCGACGTGGCGGACATCGCTGGCGCCCGTTGGTTGTGACGCCGGTCGCGTTGTCGAACTGCCGCCTACGAGCATCAGCACGCCGACCGTGATCCCGATGGCGACGACAACAGCGGCGGCGATGTAGGGGGCTCGCATGCCTGCGAGCCTGGCGACCGACCGTCTCATCGTCTGATCCTCTTGCAGCAATCGCTCTTGGACGACGGTACCAACGAGTCATCGGTGCTCAACGTCGCGCTCTCAGCAGGGAAATCGACGACGCTGCCTTGGGTCCGCATCACGAGAACTGGTGCTGTGGGGCACCCTTGACCTTTGACTCGGCTCTAAGGCTTACCGTACGCAGTGATGAGCGCTCTCACAGTGGCCAATATCGCCCGTGCAGCGACCGATGGCTCTCTCAGTCGTCGTAGCCGCAGCAGGGGCAGGTGCCGGGACGACTTCGCGGAGAGGAGGTGACAGCCAGAGATGCGCCGCCGGAAGGCGTGACGAATTTCGGCTAGCTCGAGCGCCGCCTGTGTCACGGTGCCCATGAGGCGCCTCGGGTCGTGCTGCTCGCGGGCGTCTTGATGACGTCCGTGTCGTGGTTGCCCAATGTCGCCGTACTCGGCGCGGCGCATCCCGTGGTCGCAGTGGACGCGGTCGGTGATGCTGGTCGCAGCATGCACGACCGTCCAGTGCGCACTCGGTCAGAGCTCGCCTCTTGGTTCGATGAACTACTCAACGGACTCGAGGTCGAACGGGCTCACGTCGGCCCTGTTACGGGCCGCCGCTTGTTGTATCGGCCAAAACGTTGCGCGCGAGGAAGCCTCGCAAAGCCCTCCCATCCGTTGCGTGATTTGGCGAACTGCCACCGATCGGCGGGGTCGTGCTGATCGGGCGACCGCGGCTTCCCCAACTATGGGGACCCCCACCAAGGTCATTGTTCCGTCCTTGAGCCGACCTACCCACGCGCGCAAGGTTTCGGCAAACAGGAAGAAGCCGACGCGAGAGCCGCCTCCCGAAAGTTTTCCGTCATAATCAGCTACTCGGACGCGGACGGGGGACAACGGCTCATCATCCAAGCTGACGTGTGGCAGCTCGCTACCAGCGACCTGCCGTGTGACGTATCGCTATCTTCAGGGAGGGCGAGAAGGAGCCGTTCGCGGTCTCAGAGCCAAGTTGTTGACCGGAGCCACGAGCCTCTCCGAGATCCGCCGCGACGAGGAGGACGAGTGAGCACTTGGCGAACGCCAGAGACTGCTTCGCTGCCGACTCCCCAACCGCCCATCCCGCCCGAGCCTGTCCCGCCCCCACCGCCGGAACCACCACCCGAGCCGGTGCCGCCCCCGGAACCCGTTCCACCGCCCGAGCCCGTCCCGCCTCCGGAGCCCGAACCGCCCCCAGCATGGCCGAGACCCCTGGGAGGACCCGACAATGCCTGACACTCGTCAGAGCTCGAACCTCGCATCCACGTCGAGATCATCGTCACCGATCACCAGACGCCCCTGCGGCGCCTCGTGCGCGATGTGAGCGCCGCCGCCGCGATGCTCGCCGAGAGCCGCCGCCACGACGAGGACGGCTGATGGACTCAAACAAGCTCCGGATGGTCGCGAGAAAACTCATTGAGGTACAGGACGAGCTCGAGTCCATGTGGGACGAACTCGAAGACGCCGACCCGGACGTCAACCGTCTCCGGAGTCTCCTATCGGAGGCTCAGGCCACCGTGTTCGTGACCGGGCAGCTCGTGCGTGAGGCGAGCGGCGACGAGGGGAGTGCGTGATGGAGTGGGACGACAACACGAGGAAAGAACAGGCGGCCCTTCTGCGCTGGCTGGCCGACGAGTACGAATCCGGCCGGCTCACCCGTGACGTGAAGCGGCGGTACGCATCCGGTCGGAAAGGCGAGTTCACCGTCCTCGAAGTTGTCCGAGCGATCACCGACCTTGCGCATTACGCCGAGGGCATCGCAGCCGAGGACGAATGAGCGCGGGTGTTCAGCGTCTTTCGCTACCCCTGGCCGGAGGAGGATCCATAACGATCGAGGCCAGCCGGCCGCTCACGGACGAGGAATGGGAGCTGTTCACCGGCATCGTCAACATGAGCTAGCTGAGCTTCACTGAACGGCCCGAGGAGTGGGCACCGCTCCGAAACAGGGATGAGAACGACGAGTAACTACTTGCCCTCTGTCGCCTCGCGCACCACGCGAGCCGCGGTCTGATTCGCATGTTCACCAGGGCACTGAGGGTTGGAGCGTGCCATCGAGCACGCCCGTGCAGCGGGCGACATGCATCATGTCGCGAGCCTTGTCTGGCGTAGCGCGCCTGCTTTTCTGACCGCGGGTCGCGAAGCGACCGTCGCACGCTGGCTCGAACCGTCGACACCAGAGGAGATCGCGGCGCACCCGCCTCTTGCTATCGCCAAGGCTTGGTGGTGCCTGACGGCC
>JBKOWY010000103.1:0-18980 GCA_046724655.1 Actinomycetota bacterium | reverse complement strand
AGGTCCGGGATCGCGTCGCGGACGGCAGCGAGCTTCCGCAGGTACCGCTCCGCTGTGTAGCCGCGGTGCATGAACGCCAGCACCCGGTTGCTTCCAGCTTGGAGGGGCAGGTGCAGGTGCTCGCACACCGACTCGCATTCGGTCATGGCGGCGATGGTCTCGGGCCGGAGGTCCTTCGGGTGCGGAGATGTGTACCGGATGCGGCGGATCCCGTCGACGGCGTCGACCGCCCGCAGCAGGTCGGCGAACCGCGGCGAGTACTGGCCGGCGCCGAGGTCGCGCCCGTACGAGTTGACGTTCTGGCCGAGGAGGGTGATCTCCGTGACGCCGTCGGCGGCCAGGGCCTCGACCTCACGCACGATGTCACCCATGCGCCGGCTCACCTCGCGACCGCGCACGATGGGCACGATGCAGAACGTGCACGAGTTGTCGCAGCCGATCTGGATCGTCACCCACGCGGAGTGCGCGACATCCCGACGGGCGGGCAGCGCCGACGGGTACGCCTCGTGCTCCTCGAGGATCTCGACGATCGGACCCTCGAGCCGGGCCCGTTCGAGCAGCGCCGGCGCGTGGGAGAGGTTGTGGGTGCCGAACACGACGTCGACGTGGCCGGCCCGCTCCACGATGAGGTCGCGGTCCTTCTGGGCGAGACAGCCGCCGACGGCGATCTGCACGTCGGGGCGTCGATCTTTGAGAGCTTTGACCCGGCCGAGGTGGCCGTACAGCTTGTTGTCGGCGTTCTCGCGGACGCAGCAGGTGTTGAAGACGACGACGTCGGCTTCGTCGACGTCGTCCGTGTGCTGCATCCCCTCGGCCGCGAGCAGCCCCGCGATGCGTTCGGAGTCGTGCTCGTTCATCTGGCATCCGAACGTGCGGATGTAGAAGCGGCGGGGTTCGGCCATCCGGAACAGTCTATGGACAGCGGCATTCGGCGGATCAGCCACGGAGGCAGCCGACGACCACTTCCTCGACCTGCTTGCGCTTGGGGGTGTCCGGTGCATCGGTGTACGCCACGACGGCGTCTTTCAGGAGCAGAAAGTCCGTGCGCTCGTTCGGGGGCTTCGGCAGCACCACCTCGTATTCGGACTTCTTGGCACACTGGGCGAACCGGGCCGCTCTCCCCTTCACGTCGCTCGCCGGGAGCTTCGACGCCCGGTCCTGGTCCCCGTTGCCACCGCACGCGGCGACGAGAGCCGTGAGCGCCGCGATCATGGTTGCGGCTGCACGTCCGCGCATTCGATCCTCCCCTAAGCTCCGCGGTCCGGCGGAGGAGGCGACGCTATCCATCTCTCGGGACTCGAGTATGCGATGGCGCTGGCGGCGGTGACGGTCGGCGCTCTGGTCCAGGGGTCGGTCGGGTTCGGCGCCAACATCGTGGCTGTTCCGGTCATCGCGCTGTTCGAGCCCGACGCCCTGCCCGCGACGCTGGCGCTCGTGGTGATCCCGCTCGTCGTCGTCATGGCCCTCAGGGAGCGGCACGCGGTCGACCGCTCCGGGGTCGCGTGGATCACTGTCGGGCGACTCCCGGGGACGGCCGCCGGCGCGTGGGTAGTCGCCGTGATCTCGCCGAACACGCTGTCGGTGATCCTGGGCGTGGGTGTCCTCCTCGCGGTCGCGATGAGCACGCTGACGACCACCGTTCCGGTCAACCGCGTCACCGCGACGACGGCTGGGCTCGCCTCCGGAGCGATGGGCACCGCGACGTCGATCGGCGGCCCACCGCTGGCGTTGCTCTACCAGCACCACGAAGGTCCGGTGCTCCGGGCGACGCTGGCGGTCGCGTTCGCGGTCGGCACCGTGCTCTCACTCACCGGGCTGGCGATCGCCGGCGCAATCGAAGCGTGGCACGTCGCCCTGGCCGGGGCGCTGTTGCCCGGTCTGCTCATCGGCCTCGCCCTCAGCCCCTTCCTGATTCACCGGCTCGACCGCGCCTGGCTGCGTCCCGCGGTGCTTCTCTTCGCCGCCACCACCGCCGTGATCGCGATCGTCCGCGGGCTGTAACGATGACCGAGCTCGAGTCGCCTCGCCTGCGCTTGCGTTGCTGGCGCGACGAAGACCGAGCGTCGTTCGCGGCACTCAACGCCGACCCGACGGTGATGGAGCACTTCCCGTCGACGCTGAGCCGCGCCGAGAGCGACGCCCTGGTCGATCGCATCGAGAACGGCTTAGCGGAGCGCGGCTGGGGCCTCTGGGCGGTCGAGGTGCGCAATACGGGATCGTTCATCGGGTTCGTCGGGCTCAACCCGGCGACCTTCGACGCCCCGTTCACACCCGCAGTCGAAGTCGGCTGGCGTCTCGCCAGCGGGCACTGGGGCCGCGGTTACGCGACCGAGGGCGCGCGAGCCGCACTCGACTACGGATTCGCGGAGCTCGGGCTGGACGAGATGGTCTCGTTCACAACCGTGGCCAACCTGCGCTCGCGGCGCGTGATGGAGCGCCTGGGTATGCGCCACAACCCCGCCGACGACTTCGAGAACCCGACAGTTCCGGAGGGCCATCCGATCCGCCCGCATGCCTTGTACCGGCTCGATCGAGAATCGTGGAAGCGAAACGCTCAGAGCTTCACACGCAGGAGCGGGAGCTGACGGCCTGGATCGACAATGGACGGCACAGTGCCGACACGCACGGCGCCCATGGCCCTGTAAAACGCCTCGGCGTTTGGGTCGCTCTCAACAACGAGCTCAACGGCACCCAGTCGACGCGCCTCCGCGACGGCATGTTCGAACAGCCCGCGTCCAACGCCTCTTGCGATGGAATCCGGCTCCACGAACAGGTGGGTCAGCTCCAACCGTGGCGGCTCTCCTCCCAGCGACCCGAACCCCGCGATCGTGCGATCCAGCTCGGCGACGAACACCCGTCCGAAGCGGAGCAATTCGTCACCGACGGCGAGGTCAGGCCGACTCGCTTCGAGGAACGCTTCGTCGTAGCCCCAGAATGCCTTCGACCGGAACGCGAGCGCCGTGAGCTTCGACGCTTCGTCGGGTCGGGCACGCCGGATCTGCACTCCGTCCATGCTCGCGTGAGCAAGGTGACGTGGGGGCGGTTCCGAAACCGCCCCCACGCGTGCCTCCGGTCTGTGCGTCGTCAGTTGTCGACTTCGAGCGTCTCGGCCGTGTCGCCGGCGCGCTTGCTCTTGCCTCCACGGCCGTTGCCATTGGCTTCGGCCGTCTCGCCGGCCTCGTCCTCGGGCTCGGTCTCAGTGGGCTCCTCGATGCCGACGGCCTGCTTGATCTTCTCGCTGATCTCGAACATCAAGTCGAGGTTCTCGGTCAGGAACTGCTTCGCCTTCTCCCGGCCCTGGCCGAGCTGCTCGCCCTCGTAGGTGAACCACGCGCCAGACTTCTTGACGATGCCGAGGTCGATGCCGACGTCGAGCAGCGAGCCTTCCCGGCTGATGCCCTTGCCGTACATGATGTCGAACTCCGCCTGACGGAACGGCGGCGCCACCTTGTTCTTCGCCACCTTGACCCGGGCCCGGTTCCCGATGACCTCGGTGCCGTCCTTGATCGATTCCACCCGCCGGATGTCGAGCCGCACCGACGAGTAGAACTTCAGCGCCCGGCCACCGGGTGTGGTCTCCGGTGAGTTGTGCACCACCACGCCGTCGGCAAGGTAGTTGTGGCTCCCTTCGACTTCGATGTCGAACCGGTGCATCGACCGCGTCGGCGGCTTCGGCGCGATCTTCTTGATCGGCATGGGCATGAGCTCATACCCCATGGGCTCGAACACCGGCTCGACCGCGAACCGGCCCCTGAAGCGCGGCAGCAACTTATATTCCATCGACGGGTGCACGAAGGGAGCGATCAAAGCGTGCAACTTCGCCGTCTCTTCCTTCGGGAAAATGAGGAATGACACCTGCCGCTTACCTCGGCGAGCGAGCTTCGCCTTGATACCCCAGGTGTCCTCTAGGTACGCAGCCAATCGCGCGCGAGTCGTCGCCTCCATAGCCTCGAGGCAGATCTCGGCCCGGCCACTGCCGTCCCGGGTCCGTTCCTGGAGACCCTTCGCGCGGATGGTAAAGCCGCCATCATCCATGTACCAGATCGCTAGTGACAGTGGTGTGAGGCGCTTGAGGTAGTCGTTACTGAAGGCCTTCTGGCCATTGACGTAAACCGCCTCGCGCAGCTCTGCCAGCTCCGGAAGTGGCTGCACATCGCAGAACACTGCCCCTTTTGCATTGGTCGATCGGGACACTCCGATGTTGCCGAACAGCGACGCCTTCCAGTCGCAGTATTCGACTTGCTTGGTGCCGTGACCCCAACGGAGCCGAGCCGCTAGTCCGTTCTGATTCGGCGACAACGCACTGTCACCCATCAGCCCCCCGAGAAGAATTTCCCATTGGAAGTCGGACAAGTAGCGCGGCACGGATTGCATCACCCGGTCGCCGGCACTGAGCTCCTGCGCCTCTCGCCAGCCGCCCGGGGTGCGGATCTGGTGATTCGGAGTACAAGCGAACATTGCCCGCCCGTTGCCACCGGGCTTTGCGACCGTGAACTGGAGGAACTGCTCGGTACGGCCGTTGTCGAACCAGTTGACGACCCGCTTGGGCATGACCTTGCCTGCTTCGGCGTCGTACGAGAGCACCTCGACCGGCATCCGCTGGTTGACGATCTTGCCGATCATCTCCTGCGTTCCATCGGCCAGCGTCACCATCGACCCGTAGTGGAAACAGCCGAAGAGGACCCCGATCTTCTCCCGCAGCTGGTTGATGAAGATGCAGATCGTGCGGGAGCGGTTGAGGTTGTGAGTGAGCTTGCGCAGCGCCTGGCTCATGAGCCGGGCCTGGAGACCGACGTGCGCGTCGCCCATCTCGCCCTCGATCTCGGCTCGCGGCACCAGCGCCGCGACGGAGTCGATCACGAGCACGTCGAGCGCACCGGAGCGGATGAGCATGTCGGCGATCTCGAGCGCCTGCTCGCCGGTGTCGGGCTGCGAGATGTAGAGCTCGTCGACGTTGACGCCGATGGCCTTGGCATACACCGGGTCCATGGCGTGCTCGGCGTCGACGTACGCGCACACGCCGCCGTTGCGCTGCGCCTCGGCCACGACGTGCATGGCCAGCGTCGACTTCCCCGACGCCTCGGGGCCGAAGATCTCGACCACCCGGCCCCGGGGCAGGCCCCCGATGCCGAGCGCGAGGTCGAGAGCGAGCGCGCCGGTGGGAATGGCGGCGACGCCGACGTTGCCGTGCTCCCCCAGCCGCATGATCGAGCCCTTGCCGAACTGCTTCTCGATCTGGCCGACGGCCATCTCGAGGGCGTTGTCGCGTTCCACGATGGAACCCTCCTCGTACTCCTGTGTGGCGCTCTCGGCGCCACTTGCGATGTTCGTGCGATCGGGGGAAGCGCCGAGAGCAACCTACGGCTGGTGTGTGACAACTACGTGCGATGCATCAGGACCGGGGCCCGAATGACACGCCTGTAACTTAGCCCGAACACCCGTTCGGTGCAAGCACCACGGCCGATCGCTCAGCCGAGCGGGATACGGGCCCGGGCCGTGTACTCGGAGCCACTCCGTTTCGTCTTGCTCTGGAACAGCACGATCTCCTCGACCGGGAACGGGCGGCCCACCGGACCGGGGCCGAGCGCGGCGACGGCGGGGCGCAGGTCGGCGGGCGCCTTGAGCCGGGCAAGGGTGAGGTGGGCGTGGTACGCGCGCTCCTCGGGCGGATACCCGACCGGGGCGAGCAGCGCGCCGACCGACGCCGCCAGCTGCGAGAGCAGCGAGTCGCCCTCGCGCATGCCCAGCCAGAGCACGCGGCCGCGCCGCTCGCTCGGGAACGCGCCGGCCCCGCCGAGGCACACCGTCCCCCGGCGGACCGCGAGCGGCTCGAGCGCGCCGGCGACGGCATCGAAGTCGACGCGGTTGCCCAGGAACTGCAGCGTGAGGTGCCACTGCGCCCGCGTCGTCCTACGGGCCGTCGACGGGATCTCGATCTCCGACACCGCGCGGTCGACCGCGTCGAGCACGTCGGCGGGCGGGACCGCGGCCACGAAGGCGCGGCCGAGCTCGGGATCGCTCATTCCATGGACAGCAGCTTCAGGCGCAACAGGTTCAAGAGCGAGATCGTCGCGAACTGACGCACCATCTCGCGTTGACCGGGGAGCTGCGTGCCCACCGCCTCGGCGGGCGCGTCTCCGACGGCGAGGCCGAAGAAGACGGTGCCGGGCGGCTGTCCTTCTTGTTCCTCGGGCCCAGCGACGCCTGTCACGCCGAGCCCCACGCCGGCGTCGAACATGCGACGGGCGGCCGCCGCCAGCTGCTCGGCGCATTCCGCGCTGACGACGTCCTCCGCGGTCACGCCGAGCACGGACCGCTTGACGTCGGTCATGTACGCGACGACGCCACCTTTCAGCACCTCGCTCGTGCCGGGCACGCTGACGAGGCGCGACGCGGCCAGGCCACCTGTGATCGATTCCGCTAGCGCGAGGGTCAGGTCCCGCTTCCGGAGCAGGTCGAGCACGACCGTCTCCATCGTCTCGTCGTCGACGCCGAAGACGAGATCACCCAGGATCTCGCGCAACGCCCGTTCCTCGGGCTCGATGAGCGCACGAGCCTGTTCGGCCGTCGGCGCCTTGGCGGTAATGCGCACCGTAAGGCCTTCGATCCCTCGTGCAAGGAAGGCGATGGTCGGGTTCGTCTGGGCGTCGACCCGGTGGGCGATCATCTCGGCCAGCCCCGATTCCGACGTGCCCCACGTCTTCAGTGAGCGAGAGACGATGACGGCCTGGTCACCGGCGCGCGCCAGCAGATCGGGCAACACCTGCTCCCTCATCATCACCTGCATCTCGTACGGGACGCCGGGCACCGCGTAGATGATCTTGTCGCCCACCGGCGCCTTGATCCCGGGGGCGGTGCCGATCGAGTTGGGGATGGGCTCGGCGCCGACTGGGATGTCGGTCTGACGCAGGTTGTTCTCCGGCATCTCACGCCCGCGAGAGCGGAACAGCGCCGACACCCACTCGATGAGGTCCTCGCGCCGTTCGAGCTCGACGCCCATCACCTCGGCGATTGCCTCGCGCGTCAGGTCGTCGGGCGTCGGTCCCAGTCCGCCGCAGACGATGACGGCGTGGCTGCGCTCGAGCAGCTCGCGCAGCGCCTGCACGATCCGGCCTCGGTTGTCGCCGACCTGGCGGTGCTCGTAGCTGTCGATCCCCGCCTCCGCCAGCCGCTCGCCGATCCAGGCGCTGTTGGTGTCGACGATCTGGCCGAGCAGGAGCTCGGTCCCGACCGCCAGCACCTCGCATCTCACGCGCGGGTCTCCTGCCAGCCGCGGCGGACGATGTCGAGCCCGGAGAGCAGGGTGATCGCCACCGCGACCCATAGCACCACGCTCTGCAACGCCGTTGCGTCGGCCGTTGGCGGGAACAGCACCACCGCGACCGCGGCGAACTGCACGTTCGCCTTCCACTTCCCCAGCTGCCGGGCCGGCAGTGAGATCCCGCGACGTCCGGCGAGCGAGCGGAACGCCGAGACCCCGAACTCACGCGCCGCGACCAGCGCGACGGCGACCCAGGCGAAGTCGCCTCGGATGCCGAGCGCCACGAACCCTCCGAGAACCAGGAACTTGTCGGCGATCGGGTCGAGGAACGCGCCCGACCGTGTCGTGCCGTCGCGCCGGGCGAGCCATCCGTCGACGCCGTCCGTGCACGCGAGCACAAACCACCCCGTCACTGTGAGCCACGACGAGCCCTCGACGAGGATGAGCAGCAGCACCGGAGCCGTGAGCACGAGCCGCGCGATGGTGAACGCGTTCGCGCGCGTGGCGATCGCGCCCTCGCCGAAGCGCCGGAGCGGCGCAGCCGCGGTCGCCACCGCCGCCTTGGCCTTCCCGCGGCTGGCGGCGTGGGTGCTCATGCCGGCTCCGCAACGAGGTCGGGCCCGACGGCCGACGTCACCCGTCCCCGAACCTGTGCACCGGGACGAGCAAACGCATCCGTGATGCGGACGAGGCCGTCGATGTCAGGCGCCTCGCGATGTGTGCGTCCGACAGGCTCCCCGGTCTCGTCGTCGATGCCGTCGACGAGCACATCCACGTCTGCACCGACGAGCGCGTCGCGCGCCGCTCGTGTGATCGAGTCCTGCATTTCGCCGCACTCGCGGAGCCGCTCGTGCATCAGGTCGTCTGGTACGACCCTGTCCATCGTCGCTGCAGGCGTGCCGTCTTCGCGCGAGAACGGGAAGAAGCCGGCCCAATCGAGCTCGATCTCGGCGAGGAAGGTCAGCAGCTCGTCGTGGTCACGCTCGGTCTCACCGGGGAACCCGACGATGAACGACGAACGGAAAGCGGCGTCCCGGTCGCGGGCCCGGATATTCGTGATGATCTCTCCGAACCGATCGCCGCTCCCCCACCGCTTCATGCGCCGGAGCAGCGGCGCCGACGCGTGTTGCAACGACAGGTCGAAATACGAAACGACCGTCGGGAGCTCGACCATGGTGGATACCAGCGGCTCCCGCACCTCGCTCGGATAGAGATAGAGAAGCCGGATCCGGGCCAGACCGTCGGCCGCGAGTGTGTCGAGGCGGCGCAGCAGCGGCGCCAGCGCGCCGTGTTCGCCGGCGTCGCGGCCGTACCAGGCCAGGTCCTGCGCCACGAGCACGAGTTCGGCCGCGCCCTGCTCGACGAGCGATCGCGCCTCGGCCTCGATCGACTCGGGCGGACGCGAACGCTGCTTGCCGCGGAACGACGGGATCGCACAGAACGCGCAGGCGCGGTCGCAGCCCTCGGCGATCTTGACGTACGCCCACGGCGCCGACGGTTGCGGCCGCGGCAACTCGAGGAGGTCGCGCACCCCCGTCGGCTTGCGCTTCAGCACGACTTCGGCGAGCGTGCCCTCATCTCCGAAGCCGAGCACGGCGTCGGCTTCGGGGAGCGCGGCGGCCAGTTCGGCGCCGTAGCGCTCGGCCATGCAGCCGGTCACGACGAGCTTGGCGCCAGCCTTGCGCGTCCCGGCCAGGGTCAGTGCAGCGTCGATCGACTCCTGACGCGCCGCCTCGACGAAGGCGCAGGTGTTGACGACGACGAGCTCGGCTTCCTCCGGCGACGCCGCCGGCTCCAGCCCGTCAGCGAGCAACGCCGCCGTCAGCTTGTCGGAGTCGACGGCGTTCTTGGGACAGCCCAGCGTCTCGACATGGAACCGCGTCGGGATCTCGGGCTCGGGGACCGCAGACACGCCAGAAGCCTACAAGCGGCTTCCCGGAATGGACCGGGCCATCGGCGTCGACCCGACAGGTCGTGTCACCTTCCGGATACCGAGGAGGTCGGAACGGGGTGGAGGGCGAAGAGCCTTCCGGTCACCTTGGAGGTGGCACATGTACGACTTCGCGATCGTTGTCCTGCTCGCGCTGGGCACCGTGAAGGTCATCGATTTCCTTGCGGACAGCGTCGAACCGCTGAAGGCCTGGAAGTCGCTACTCACATTCGTCGCCGCGGTAGGCGTGGTGATCGCCCTCGATTACTCGCTGTTCCGTGGCTTTGGCATCGCCGTGCGCAACGAGACGCTCGGCGTCTGGATCACGGGCTTCATGGTCGCGGGCGCGACCGTGGGTTGGCGGGCCGTCTTCGGCTACCTCACCCACGACCGCGCGACCCGGGACGAGACCCTGGGCGAGCACCGGCCCCTGCGCCGGGCCGCCTGACCCAGCTCTCCGCGGCGACCGTCGACGACGCCGGTTTGCCCACGAGTGGCGGATTGGGGCGCCCTCTGGGGCGCCCCGATCGCGTCAGCGAATCACTGATGCGTCCCTGAAGGACGCTGAGCGTCCCTGAGGAACCCATCGTCTCAGCGGCTCACCGCGATCGCGCCCACCTCGAGCTCGGGCGGCGCGTCGAAGCGGCCCGAGATGTCACCTGACCGCGCGTCGACGCGCGTGACGCGTTGCTCGAGCGTGGTCGCGCCACCGATACGAACCCGTACCCACAGCACGTCACCGCCGCCGACGATCTGGGCGGGAGCGGGCAGCCGCGGTGGTGGCTCGGCGACGAGCGCGACGCGCTGGCGGACCTGACCGTCTTGCAACCCGATGCGCAGCAGTTCGCCGCTCACCGCGTCGTAGCTCCAGAGCGCGCCGGCTGCTACCGCGGCGTCGTGGAGCTCGATCGGCGGCTGGGATTGCACCGCGAAGCTCTGGCGCGGTGACAGCGTGCGGACGTCGAGCCCGACGACGTGGGTAGGGTCCACGATCCAGATCGCGCCCTTGCCCAGCGCGATCCCCTGCGGCTCGACGCGATCGGTCGCAGGTAACGCGGCGCGCGCGGTGATCGTCCCGTCGGGCGCGACGCGTACGACGGCGGTGAGCGGCGGGTTGCCGGTCACACCGAGGTCGTACACCGCCCACGTGGCCTCTCCGTCGGCCACGACGCGCGTGGGACCGGTCGGCGCAGGCGGCCCGCCCGCCGCCGCTTCGGACACCACGTCGGTCGGCAACTCGATCTCGGAGATGCTCCCGCTCGCGACCTCGTAACGCGTCAGCCGTCCGCGACCGGTCACCAGCCACACTGCGTCGCGCTGCGCGGCGAGCACTGGCGCCACCGCGACGTCGACGCCCTCGCGCACGGGTACGGTCGTCTCCCCGACGATCCGGTTCCGTGTCGCGTCGACCACGCCGAAGCGACCCGTGCCCGCATCGAACATGTAGACGACGCCCTCACCGCCGAGCACCGAGCCGAAGCCTCGAAACCCGGCGTCGCGGGCGTCGGACAGCGTCGTGGGATCGAGGCGGACGGTCCGGGCCCCGAACAGCCAGAGCGCCGCAGGGCTCTGTGGTCCTCGCCGGGCCGGGCGCACCTTGATGGCCGGCAGTCCGCCGTCTCCGCCGTCGCGCACCCCCCGCACGACAAGGCCGATACCGGTGCCGATCGCCGCACAGGCGAGGAGGATCCACACGGTGGCGAGCGCACTTCGTGGACGTCTCGCGCGATCGTCCATCGTGCTCCGCAGCTTCGCGCTCACAGCGGGTGGCTCAGACGCGCTGCTGCATCTCCTCGAACTCCTCGACGGTCATCAGCACCGCCCGCGCCCTGGAGCCTTCAGAGGGGCCGACGACACCCTTGCGCTCGAGGAGGTCCATGAGGCGCCCGGCGCGGGCGAATCCGACGCGCAGCTTGCGCTGGAGCATGCTCGTCGATCCGAGCCCACTCCGGACCACGAGCTCCATGGCCTCGCTGAGCAGCTCGTCGTACTCGTCGACTTCGCCCGTGGCGCGCCCACCACCCTCGTCGCCAGCGACGCCTTCCACGTACTCGGGCTGGGGAACCTGACGCCGCCAGTGCCCGACCACCTTCCGGATGCACTCTTCGTCGACCCACGCTCCCTGGATGCGTCGGGGCCGGCTCGACGACGCGGTGACGAGGAGCATGTCGCCCTGGCCGATGAGCTTGTCGGCGCCGGCCTGGTCGAGGATCACCCGCGAGTCGGCGATGCTGGTCACCGAGAAGGCGAGGCGGCTGGGGATGTTGGCCTTGATCACGCCGGTGATCACGTCGACCGACGGCCGCTGCGTCGCGATCACGAGGTGGATACCCACCGCTCGCGCCATCTGCGCGATGCGACACACGCTCGCCTCGACGTCACGCGCCGCCACCATCATGAGGTCGTTGAGCTCGTCGACGACGACGAGGATGTATGGGAGGCGTTCGTACCCCCGGCCGGTCACGGGGTCGGGGTCGTCCGGAGGAGCGAGGTCCCCCCGATCGAAGGCGGCGTTGTAGCCGGCGATGTCGCGGACGCCGACCTCGGCGAGCAGCTCGTAGCGCAGGTCCATCTCTCGCACGGCCCAGTCGAGCGCGTTGGCAGCCCGTTTCGGGTTCGTGACTACGGGGGTGAGGAGGTGCGGCAGGTCGTTGTACGCGCCGAGCTCGACGCGCTTCGGGTCGACGAGGATCACGCGCACCTGGTCGGGTGTGGAGCGCATGAGCATCGAGGTGACGATCGAGTTGATGCAGCTCGACTTGCCCGCACCCGTGGCACCCGCGATCAAGAGGTGCGGCATTGCGGTCAGGTCGAGCATGACGGGCTGGCCCGAGATGTCGCGCCCGAGCGGAACCTCGAGCGGATGCATCGACTGTTTCGCCTCGTCGGTTGCGAGCACGTCCCCGAGCGTCACGAGCTGGCGCTGCCGGTTCGGAACCTCGACGCCGATCGCGCTACGGCCCGGGATGGGCGCCAGGATCCGCACATCGGGCGACGCCATCGCGTAGGCGATGTCGTGGCTGAGGGCGGTCACCCGGTTGACCTTGACGCCGGAGCCGAGCTCGAGCTCGTAACGGGTCACCGTGGGCCCGACTGTCATCCCCGACAAGGTGGCGGCGACGCCGAACTCCGCCAACGTCGCCTCGAGCACCCGGCCGCCTTCTTCGACGTAGCGGTGGTCGACCTCGCGCTTTGCGCCCCGCTTGAGGATGCCGGCAGGCGGAAGCTTCCACGTGCCGGGCCGGTACGCGCTTCCGAGGTCGATCGCGACCTGTCCGCCCGGCTCGATCGTGGTCGCCACCGGACGCGGCTGCTCGGGCTCGGCTTCGGAATCACCGTCGGCGTCCGTGCCCTCGTCGTACAACACCGTCGACGGCGGGTGCGGTTCGATCGCAGGCTCCTCATCGACTTCGCCCCCTTCGGCCTGTGCGTCCGCGGCTGTGTCGGCCTGCTCGCCGAGGTGCAAGAACGATCCGGCGGTGCTCCCGACCCAGCGGAACGCGTCCGCGATCGCGGAGAAGACGCGCCGCATCGGCACGCCTGGCGCGAGCAGGGCACCGAGGACTGCGACCCCGACGAGCACCACCGTCGCTCCGACGGCGCCGGCGCCGGCTCGCAACGGCGCCGCGATCGCGGCGCCTAGGACCCCGCCCGCGTCGCGCAACTCGTCGACCGACGAATCGATGTCGGGGCTGCCGCCGATCAGGTGCAACAGGCCCACCGCGGCGAACAGCATGAGCACGAGCCCGAGACCGATACGAACTGGCGCGGGCGCGTGCTGCTCCTCGTCGTCGTCGTACTGGTCGTCCCCCTCCTCGGTCGCGCGACGCAGCGGACCGCGCCCGACAAAGAGGAGGGCGGCGAACCCCCAGCAGGCGGCTGGGAGCGCGAGCCGGCCCCGGCCCAGCAGGGTGGCGCCGCTGTCGGCCAGGAACCGCCCGACCGGGCCGGCGAGATCAGACGCCAGCCCGAGCAGGGTGAGCACGCCGAGGATGACGAGCCCGACGGCGAGGGCGTCGGCGCCATGGCCCTGGAGCTGGATGCTCGCCGCCTCCCGGCTCCTCTCCCAGGCGGTCGGACGCGCCGGAGTGCGCCGGCGCGAACGGCGGCGACGCTTGGCCGAGGACGTGCGCCGACGCGTGCGGGCTCGGGCGACCATAGGGCTCGACAGTAACACTGGCCTCAGCAGGCTCAGCTGCATACCCGGGCCACTGCGGGCCGGCGGCGAGCGCCGCTACAGCCGCGGAGGCTCGGCTTTGCCGACCGCCGGAGCAGGAGCCCAAGCTTGCGAGGGCGACGAGTTAAAGCGCGGGGAAGTAGCCGCCGTCGACCGGGTACACCTGGCCGGTGATCCACTCGGCGGCGTCGCTGCAGAGCAGCACGGCGAGCGGCGCGGGGTCGCTGACGCGGCCGATGCGGCCGGCCGGGTACGCCTTGGCGAGCCGCTGCTCCAGCTCGGGCTGACGTTCGATGGCCTCGGCGAGCAGCCCGTGCTTCATGGTGCCCAGGGACAGGCAGTTCACCGTCACGCCGTGCTGACCGACTTCGGCGGCGAGGCCACGTGAGAAGCCCATGGCGGCCGCCTTGGCCGCGCCGTACACCACCTGCTTGCGCTCGCCGCGACGCCCGGCGTCAGAAACGATCGTGAGGATCCTTCCCCACTCTCGTTCGATCATCGCCGGCAGGTAGGCGCGCGTGACGCCGAGTACGGCGGCGAGGTTCAACCGGATGAGCGGGTCCCACTCCTCGGGCCCAGTCTCGACGAACGGCTTCACCGTGATCCCTTCGGGCGGGATGCCGGCGTTGTTCACGAGGATGTCGACGGCCCCGGTGGCTCGGACGATCGCCGGCACAGCGTCGCCGTCGGTCACGTCGGCGACGACCGGGTGGGCGGCGCCGCCCTCCTCTTCTATCTCGCGCACGACCTTCTCGGCCCGGTCGCCGTACAGGTCGTTGACCCACACCTCGGCGCCGGCGCGCGCGAGCTGGATGCAGATCGCGCGCCCGACTCCCCCGCCGCCGCCGGTCACGATCGCCCCACGACCGGCGATGAAGTTCGACCAGTCGCGAATCGTTGCCATCGCAGTCGCTCACACCTCCATGACGACGGGGATGACAGCAGGACGGCGCTTGGTCCGTTCGTTGATGAACTTCCCGAGCGCGCGCCGGGCGTGGCGGCGCAGCGTTTCGAAGTCGGTCGCCCCCTCCTCGGCGGCTTCCTCGAGTGACACCAGCACCGCGGCCTTCGCTTCTTCGAGGAGCTCCTCGGCCTCGGGGGCGTAGACCCATCCGCGGGTCACGATCTCGGGCCCGGTGACGACCTCGCCCGACACGGCGTCGACGGTGACGATCACCACGACGACGCCCTCCTGGGCGAGGCTGCGGCGGTCGCGCAGCACGCCGTGGCCGACATCGCCGACGATGCCGTCGACGTACAGGTATCCGGCGGGCACAGATCGTCGGTCGACGTCGACGGCGAAGCTCTGACCCGCCGGTCCGAGCGTGAGCACGTCGCCGTCCTCGCAGACGACGACCCGTTCGTCGGGCAGTCCGACCTCCCGGGCGAGCGCGGCGTGGTGGACCATGTGGCGGTATTCGCCGTGCACCGGCACAAACCACTCGGGGCGGGTGAGGTTGAGCATGAACTTGAGCTCCTCGCGTGACGCGTGGCCCGAGACGTGCACGGGGGCCGTGCCGCCGTGGAGGACCTCGGCGCCCGTGCGGTGCAGCGAGTCGATGACGCGGTACACGTTGGCCTCGTTACCGGGGATGGCGTGGGCCGAGATCACGACGACGTCGTCTTCGCTCACTTTCACCCATCGGTGCTCGTGGGCGGCCATCAGGGACAGCGCGCTCATCGGCTCGCCCTGTGAGCCGGTGCAGATGATGCACAGCTCGCCCGGCGCGTACTTCGCCGCGTCCTCGATGTCGACCACCCGGCTCGTGGGCACGTCGAGCATTCCGAGCTCGCGCGCGACCGTGACGTTCTGGGCCATCGACCGACCGAGGAACGCAATGCGACGCCCGGAGTCCAGCGCCGCCCGGGCGACCTGCTGGATCCGATGCAGATGCGACGCGAAGCAGGCGACGATGAAGCGCCGTCCCGGATGCAACCGGAACAGGTCCTGCATGGCATCGCCCACCGTCGACTCCGAGGGCGTGAAGCCGGGGCGCTCCGCGTTCGTCGAGTCCGAGAGCAGGAGCCGGATCCCGCCGTCGCGCCGGGCGATCTCGCCGAGGAGCGCGAGGTCGGTCTTGCGTCCGTCGACGGGGTTGAGGTCGAGCTTGAAGTCACCCGAGTGCAGGATCGTGCCCGCGGGCGTGAAGTACGCGACGGCCAGAGAGCACGGAACCGAGTGCGTGACGGGTATGAACTGGCAGTCGAACGGTCCGATGCGCCGGCGCTCGCCGTCGGCGATAGGGATGAACTCGGTGCGGTCGAGGCAGTCGGCTTCTTCGATGCGGCCACGCGCCAACCCGAGTGACAGCTCCGTCCCGTAGATCGGCACCGCGACATCGCGAAGCAGGTACGCGAGGCCGCCGGCGTGGTCTTCGTGCGCATGCGTGAGCACGACGCCTTCCACCCGCTCGGCGTTGTCGCGCAAGTACGTGAAGTCGGGCAGCACGAGGTCGACACCCGGCATCGCCGGATCGGGGAACATCAGCCCACAGTCGACGACGAGAATACGGCCGTCGACTTCGAGGCAGAAGCAGTTCCTGCCGATCTCGCCGAGCCCGCCGAGGAAGACGATGCGCACGGCGCCGCTCATTGCGCCGCATGCTAGTGATCGCCGCTGATGCGCTCCTCAACTTCGCATACCGAAGCTGAGGAGCGCACCGATGGCTTACGCGCTGGCGGCTTCGCGGTCCTTCGAGACCTCGTCGAGGGTCGAGTATTCCTCGCCGGTGTCGGTCCAGTCCTCGAACTGGATCACGCCCAGCTCGGTGAAGCGCTGCCGCAGCCAGCCGTCACCGGCGTCGAGCAGGCCGAGCTTCTTGCAGTTGGGCACGATCTTCGAGAACAGCATCGACTGGAATACCTTGCGCTCCGGCGCCTGCATCACGACGTGGACGGCGTCCTTCACGTTGACACCGAAGTGGTCCCACACCTCCTGCTGGAGGAACCGGTCGCGCATCCGCACCGCGGCTTCGAACGCGAACTCCTGTCGCTCGCGGATCTCGGCCTCGGTCAGCTCCTGGTAGTACTCCTGGAGCGACAGCACACCGAATGCCACGTGGCGAGCCTCGTCGCTCATGACGTAACGGAGGAGCTGCTTCAGGAGCGGCTCGGTCGTCATCTGCTGGATGAACCCGAACGCGGCGAGCGCAAGACCCTCGACCATGATCTGCATGCCGAGGTAGGTCATGTCCCAACGCGGGTCCTCGATGATGTCGTCGAGCAGCAGCTTCAGGTGGGCGTTGATCGGATAGTGCCCCGACAGTTTCTCGTCGAGATACTTGGCGAAGACCTCGACGTGCCGGGCCTCGTCCATCACCTGCGTGGCGGCGTAGTACTTGGCGTCGATCCACGGTACGGTCTCGACGACCTTCGCCGTGCAGATCAGGGCGCCCTGCTCGCCGTGAAGGAACTGCGACAGCGTCCAGTTCTGCGACTGCACCCCGAACGCCAGCCATTCGGCGTCGCCCCACTTCTCGAACGGCGTACCCGTCGTGTCGAGCTCGGGGCCGAAGGTCATGTTGTTGGCCAGGGCGTTGGCCAGCACGACCTGCTCCTGGTCGACGTCGGTGTCCCACGGCAGGTCGGTCTGCGCGTTCCACTGCGACTTCTTCGCCCGCTCGTAGAGCTTGCCGAGCGCGGGACGGCTGCGGTCGTAGTCCCAGGTGAAGATGGCGTCGCCATTCGAGCGGACGAGATGCTGGATCTCGTTCACGTCGGTGTTTGTGATGGCGAGGATCGCCTCGAGGTCGTCGACTTCGTGGCGACCGAGGATCTCGTGGTTCGTGGCCATCGGATTTACCCCCTGGTGATGGTCGGAGTGGAAGGAACAGCGGATTCGGCACCGGCGAGACCGGGAAGCACGAACTCGAGCACGAGCGATCGCGCCTCGGACTCGTCGGTGAGATCAATCGGGCTCGTGGGTGACACGGCGTGGGTGAGCACGACACGGGCGAGCCACTCGGCCGCTCGCTCGGCGCGCTCGGCCGGGAGGAAGCGGGTGAGCGCGGGCGCGACGGCGGACCCGGCGGCGACGAGGAACCGGTTGCCAGCGTCGAACGTCACGTGCGGGAGCACGAGCTCGGGCTCGAATGCGAAGAGGAACTGGAGTGCGTCGTGCTCGCGCAGCTCCTGGGCCGCCCGGACGACGATCGCCACCACTGCGTCTTCCAGAGTGGGCTCAGCGCCGGCGGCGTCACGGATGCCGGCCGCGATGCGGGCCGACTCGCGGGTCACGGTGAGGCGGACGAGCTGTCGCTTGCCGCCGAAATACCGGTAGAGCGTGGCCCGGGCGCATCCGGCCTCGCGGGCGACGTCGTCGAACGTCGTCTTGGCGAGCCCGTGGCGAGCGACGCAGGCGAGCATCGCCTGGACCGCGCGGTCCTCGATCGTCGGGGAGAGGCTCGGGGCCTGGGGGGTCATGGTGGGGAGGGACATCGGTTTCAGCCTGCCCTGAGACACTAAAGCGGAAAACGTCTCACCGTCAATGTGTCACCGGTCACGATCGGGCGTACACCGCAAATCAGACGAGGATTCCGCCCAGGAGCTCCTCGCGGACCAGCGTGCGGACCTGATCGGGATCGTCCATGTCCCAGCGGCCCGGGGAGCCGATCAACGACAGGATCATCCGAGCCACATAGTCGGCGGCGGCGCGGAGGTCGACGCCCGCTCGGACCCGGCCCGCCCGCTCTTCCCGCTCCAGGTACGGCAGCAGGAACGCGGTGATGAATTCGAGGACCCGGTGCTGCTCGACGGTGATCAGCGGCAGCAGCCGCTCGGGCTCCGTCTCGAGCACCTTCCGCAACACCTCGTGCTCCTGGATCGCCTGGTGCGCGAAGACCAACCCACCTTCGAGGAGGCTCGCAAAGTCGGCGGCGTCGTAGACGGCCTCGGCCAGCCGGGTGAAGAACCGGTTCATCTCCCAGCCGACGGTCTCGCGCAGGAGCTGATCCTTGCCGCCGGGGAAGAGCCGGTAGATCGACGCGCGCGAGACACCCGATTCCTTGACGACGTCCTCGACCGTCGTCTTGCCCATGCCGAAGCGCGCCACGCACGCGTAGGTCGCGGCGAGGACGCGCTCACGCGGTTCTACTGCGACGCTCACACTTTCATCTTGACGCGAAACGGGCCCGCCTCCGCGGAGGCGGGCCCGTTCCTCGACACCGCAGCGAGGTCAACCCCTGAAGGTGACCTTCTTCGCTGCGTCCGAAGTCGCGTTCGTCTCGATGGCCTGCAACCCGATCGGCGCACCCACGACGATCTTGGCGATCGTCGACGCACGCGGCGGGTTGCGGTCCTTCGCCGACTTGCCGTACTTGTAGTCGCCGACGAGCCCGTCGAACTTGAGCGTGCCGACCTGGTTGGAGGCCTTCGTGATGCCGGCCTTGCTCAGGTCGCCGTTCTTCACGGCCCGCTCGAGGATCTGGTCCATCGCCCACGCCTGTGCGTAGCCGAAGGCGAAGTACTGGTCCGGCCTCTGATCGGGCGCGAACTGCTGCACCTCCTGGATCATCTTGGCCATGCCGGGAACGCTCGTGTCGCCCCACGCCGGGCCCTCGCCGACCCAGACGAAGTGCTCCCGGTAGAACGGCCCGTTGTTCGGGTCGTTCTCG